>JAGQPR010000454.1 GCA_020426625.1 Planctomycetales bacterium | reverse complement strand
GCTCTCTGTTTGCAGAGAGATTTCCGTCTCTCGAACGCAACCTTCAAGGTTGCACCCGCCGGTGCGAAAAATCGGTCCCGAACTCTCTGACTCTCTCTTTTCGGGGGCCTCCAGAGTTAACACAGAGTTCTCGTTCGGAGTCCGGGTGTAACGCCAAACGACAATGGGTCTTAGGAGATACATAAAGAGACGGGAATTCAGGGTAACCTAAAAAATGTGTAACAAAAAATGCGTTACCGTGGGTTAAGAGTGGAGGATTAAGTCTTGCTTGAACCAGAAACACGGCAAACCCTGATTGCGCAACTCAGCGACCCGACGGCACGTCGTGCGTGGGAGGAGTTTGTGCAGTTGTATCAGTCGGTGGTTTACCGTGTTGCCCGTAACCGAGGACTCCAGGACGCCGATGCGGAGGATCTCACCCAGGAGGTTCTCATGACGGTAGCTCGGAAAGTCGAGGACTTTGACTTTTCGAAAAACGGTTCATTTCGCGGCTGGCTACTCAAAATCACCCGTGATCTCGTCGTCAACAAGCTGACGCGCGAGACCAAGGCAATGGGCAGTGGCGATTCAGAAGTTCTGCGGTTAGTGAATCAACAACCAGAACGCGATGCGACTCGCTCAATCTTATTGCTTGAGCACCGGCGCGCCCTGCTGACTCAAGCCGCAGAGAGATTGCGGCCCACGATTCGACGTGAGACATGGGATGCATTCTGGTTAACAGCAGTCGAGGGGATTTCCATCTCCGAGGCGGCGGCAAGGCTAAATAAGACCGAGGGCGCAATTCGCGTTGCTCGTTGCCGTGTCCTAGCTCAACTCAAGAAAGTGATAGAAAGCGATGATAGCACCTTCTCATTATGACCGTTCTGTATTGGCGCGTTTCCTAACCGCAAGCGAGGACAACTGCCCGCACGACATCGCGGCTCACGTCGAAAATTGTGAGGAATGCCAATTGGCACTAGAAGGCATGATTAACGATGGTTTGACCATGAAGGAAGCCGGAAGGCTGTTGCAGCAGAACAGCTCAGCCGCAGCGATACCTGCAGGAACTGGAGACGATCCCCCGGCAGAACTTCAGCAGCTTAGCTTTCTCGAACCGTCGGTGAATTCTGAGGCACTTGGAATGTTCGGCCGCTATGAAATCTTGAGGGTCTTGGGACGTGGTGGTATGGGCGTTGTGATGCAGGCTTTCGACCCAGTCCTTGATCGCTCGTGTGCCGTAAAGGTACTCGCGCCGGAGTTGGCGAGCAGTGCTGCCGCGCGACAACGCTTCTTCCGTGAAGCTAAAAGTGCTGCGGCGGTCGTTCATCCTCACGTCATTCCGATTCAAACAGTTGATGAGCAGCGCGGATTGCCCTACCTCGTGATGCCGGTGATCGAAGGCAGAAGTCTTCAACAACGGGTAGACGAACTCGGACTACTCGACGGGATTGAAGTCGTTCGGATTGCCATGCAAATCGCATCGGGCCTTTCCGCTGCCCATGCACAGGGACTAGTGCATCGCGACATCAAGCCAGCCAATATTCTTCTGGAGAATGGAGTCGAGCGAGTACAGATTACCGACTTCGGGCTCGCGCGCGCAGTTGATGATGCCAGCGTGACAAGAAGCGGCGTGATCTCTGGAACGCCGCAGTACATGTCTCCAGAACAGGCACGTGGAGAAAGTATCGATCATCGGAGTGACTTGTTTTCGCTTGGTAGTGTCATGTACTTCATGTTGGTGGGGCGGTCTCCCTTTCGTGCTGAGACGACGATGGGTGTCCTGGATCGCATCAACAATGACGAACCACGGTCGCCGCGTGAGGTCAGGTCGGAGATCCCAGAGTGGCTGGAGGCCATCGTGCTTCGCTGCTTGCAGAAAGACCCGAACAAACGCTTTCAATCCGCTAGCGAACTATTCGAGTTGCTCGAAAGTGCTTTAGCCCACTTGCAGAAGCCATGCAGTGTGCCAGCGCCAGCGACAAAAAACCTGAGCAAAAGATCCGTCGGCAGCCATGGACGAATTCGCAATTGGAAACGCTGGCTTATAGGAAGTCTATTGGGCGCGTTTGCGATCTGGGCCGCTTCGGTCATTTTACTCGAGACCGGTAACGGGGTGCTAAAAATCGAAAGTCATGCGGACCACGATATCCCAATCGTCATCCGACGCGGAAACGAAATCGTTAAGAACCTTCTCGTTACGAAAGAAGGCACTACAACAAAACTTCGAGCTGGCTTCTATACGCTTGAAATCGACGATGAAGAAACGGAGTACACGTTTGAAGACGAACAACTCCGATTGTCACGCGGAGGAGAGTTGGTCGCCACTATCAGCCTACAGTCGGAGACCACGCAACTAGAAGTCGCAGAACTCGACGCGGAAGATTATGCAAAGTTGTTCTTTGAGCTAGTTCGCAAGGGGAACATCCGCAGAGCGATGGACATGCTATCCGAAGATCGGAACCCGTCTTTCGGCGAGGGACGTCTGCGGCAAACAAGTGAGCTGCTGGCCAAGGAGACGTCCGACTCACCAAAGTTAGCGATCGCCGAAGACCGAGCCTATGCAGTCTTCAAGCCGCTTCGCTTCGAGCCAGCGCATGAGGACGTGGGTGAAGCCGGTTGCCCAGTTCTTTGGCTTGTTCGCGAGAACGATCGCTGGTGGATCAAGGATATGGACATTCAGGCAGAGAAGCACGCAGTCCAGCAACTTGCTGAATGGGAAGTAACAACTGAAGCGGAGAAGTTGAGGCCCGCCGATTGGGGTGGCTCATTGCGGGGATACGAATTCTTTCGAGACTCAGAAACAAAGCGAAGCGGTCAAGCCAGTGCTCGATTGACTCGAACTGGAGATTCACCGAGCCCAAAGTTTGGAACGATCGTACAAGCCATCGACGCCCGTCGCCTCACTGGAAAGCGAATCCGATACACCGGATACATTAAGACAGATGATGTTCGTGACCATGCCGCACTTTGGTTGCGAGTCGACTCCGTCTCTCGGGGTACCGTTGCTATCGACAATATGCAAAAGCGGCAGATTCGTGGTACAAACGATTGGCAACAGTACGAAATCGTGTTGGACGTTCCCGAAGACGGTGCATTGATTCATTTTGGCGCACTGTTGGCGGGTGACGGTACGATTTGGGTCGATGACCTATCCTTGGAAGTCGTTTCCGACAAAGTGCCGCTAACCGCACGACCCATCCGACCGACAAAGCAAGAAGTATCAATCCCAGCAGGTATTTCCCCGGTACCCAAGAATTTGTCGTTTGAGCAATGAGCAAAATTTAATTTCGCGCTTGAGCTACCGCCGCTTACTGCTCGTCCAGCGCTAGTCAAAGGTCTCATTTGGGTGCAATAAAGTCTTAGCGGCCGGCGTCAAGCGATCGACGGCCGGCCGTCTTCAGTTTCTACCAGTCTATAATCTGGAACTTCTAACCAAAATGTTGTCGAACTCGGGAATCCCACAAGGAACGAAGCTTTCCGGTACCGCGATATTCTCCTGCATGAGCCGTTCAAGACAGGCGGCTTGTTGGCGTTTCTCCCAGCGGCAATGGACAACGGTGTGCAAAGGCGACTGGAAGTATTGGCCGGCTGGCGAAAGCGATGAACCGCGGGTTAGCAGAAAATCCACGATGTCGACGTTGCCGAAGCAAAGTGCCCATGTCAACGGTCGAGCCTCCATCCAGCCGACAGCATCAACCGGCCAGCCAAGCTCGATCATCAGTCGAACTCCCGACCAGTTCTGCATTTGGGCGACATACGCCACCAGCGATCGGTCAAAATGATCCAGTTGTCGCTTCAAATTTGGCGTGTCACGTAGGAGGGCCATTGCCTTTTCCCGATCACCGGCCGCGGCTGCAATTATCCACGCTTCCTTCTCAGAGCGTGGCGAATCGATCGCGCCATGGGATCGCAGCAAATTCGCGATCTCCGTCGAACCGAGGCCCAAGGCATAATCGAGCGGTGTGTTACCTTTGCGCCCGAGCACCATCGAGTGACCAGCCTGTGCCGTCGCGTTGGGGTCTGCGCCGGCGTCAAGTAACGCTTGAATCACTTTCAAGGGCGCGCCGCGTTTGATAGCCCAATGCAAAGTGGTCTCGCGAGCAGCCGGATGGACGGCATTCGGGTCGGCGCCTTTCACCAGGAACCAGTACACTGCCTCAGGCCACCGCATATCCAAAGCATGTTTGATGCAGTACGAGAGATCCTGCTCGCGCAAACAGTTCTCGCCCAAGGCCACGAGCAAATCGAGGTTCCATTTCTCGCAAGCATGGTATAGCGATTCATTGTCGTTAGGATCGGCACCCGCTTCCAAAAGCAGTCGCGCACCAGCAACAGAGTTCGCTTCGACCGTTCCATACAACGCCGACTCGGCTTGATCATATTGCGAATTGTGCCAGCTTGAATTCGGATCGGCTCCGTTCTCCAACAACAGTCGCATTACCTCAAGCAATTCCGCGCTGCGACTTGACCAGAAGCAAGACCAGGCCGCGTACAGTAGCGGCGGCCAGTTCCGGCTTCCACCTTTCTCGACGACACAAGCCGGATTGTTCCGCAGAAACTCTCCGACAGCCTGCACATTTCCGAAAGCCGAAGCGGTGTAGATTGAGTGGGACGTGACCGCTGGTGCTTCACTGACGATGGCTTGAGCCCGAGCTCGATCACCCCATTGCCATGCAAGCTCGGAAAACAAGGCAACTTTCTCGTGAAAGTTCGTTGTCGTCAACTCGACATGGAACTTGAGCTTGGGCCAAGACTCAAATCCGTACTCGCACGCAATCGCATGCTGTGCCGCGGCCAATGTTAAATTCGACAGAGTGCGAACCTGATTCGCAAAGATGCGTTGGCGAGCAGAATCATCTCCAGCTTTCGCGTCCTTGAGCAGCGACTTGGCCTGCTGCTTAAGGTGACCTAGATGAGGGCGTTCGGGTAAATCGCGAGTCGACATGGTCGACCTCCTTTCTCGTTTACCCCGCTGGGGCAATTAAACTGCGTCCGCTCGACAGGCAAGAAAGAAGGTGAAATGAAAACCCTTCGATATCAGATGAACGACTGCCGTAACCGCGCGGCGACGAACGATTGTCCATTTCAAATCAGGAGGACTTCGCCGCTCCCGGTTCTGCATATTTATTTATGTGGTTCCCATGATGACGGACGGTCGGAGTTTCGCAATTTCATTCACGATTCGCCGAGTTGGAATTCCATAGTTGCCGTAGAGATTAAAGGTACCAGACGGTGTGTGAATGCGAAATGCTTCTGGGCCACTGTCCGAATCGATCTTGTTAATCTCAGTAATGTCCTCCAGTGGCACGGAAAACGATTTGGAGATCAATTCACCTGGAATCAAGCAGGTCAGCGTCTTGGTGTCGAGCGTGACAGAAACGTCCCGTCGAATGGAAGCCACAGTAATCGCAATCCACAGCGACATTACGAGGTTTATTCCCAGGACAAGGCACATACCAACGAAAAATACCTTGGGGCGGATGCCGTCGGAGTAAAGGCCGTTGCCGTAAAGTGGCCACAGGTAGACCGCCAGGAACAAGGCGAAGGCCGCAATGAAGAGCGAGAGCGCTAAGGTGCGTTTCCACGATCGACGATACGCAATCAACGAGGTTGTGTCACTCACGTATGGCTGCCTTATGTTGATGCAGAACTTAAGTTCTTCCCGCTGACTCGAGGCGTTCCTGAACGCACCTCCTTAAGATACTTGACGCAATCCCGTTCAACCAGCACTGACAGCGTTCCCAGTAGTCGCGATTTCTGATCGGATTGCCTCAAGAATTGCAGTCTGCGTACTCACCAATAAACAACAATTGCTTCATGGCAGGCCCTCAACAATCAGTGTAATGCCAAGGGACATTCTTTGCATGAACGCGGTTTGCGGCGAAACCGTTCTCTTTCGCACCCTAATCCGTCATTTCGAACCCGCACCGGGTATTCCTACAGATAGAAGCGGCTGTTGTGGCTGCGAATGTCTGTCTTCGAGCCGCCAATGATAGCGGCGCTGAGCATGGAGGTGCGAGTTGCTCTCGTCTGTTCCCCCTTCTTCACTGTCCGCGCCGGCTCGGCGATCGGAAATCGCTGCGATTCTGGCGGCTGGCATCGTGCGAATGAAATCGCGTCTGGCGATCCTGGATTCAGAAATCGACGACGATCCAGCGGAATTGCCAACAGCTTGCCTTGAGGTTTCTTCGGAAAGCGTGCTCTCTGTGACCAACGTGGTTAACGACCAGTGAGTCCGTTTTCTCTGGAGAAATCAATGCAATTAGATATCGACAAAGAGGTCGCTCTGCTCCAACGCATGACGGTTGGGCGGCTGCGAGAGAAATTCGAAGAGACGTGGGGCGAGCCGACCAACACACGCAACAAACAGTGGCTTGTCAAACGCATCGCTTGGAAGAT
>JAGQPR010000453.1 GCA_020426625.1 Planctomycetales bacterium | reverse complement strand
AGAGGCTGATGTGGCATCGGAATTACGATATGTGACACTAGCCTCATTCTATACCGGGCCTCATTCTGTACCTGGCAACGAATAGCTTCCTCGCGCCTTTGCCCCAACGAAATTCTCTTTGCACTTTCCTCAGGCTGAAGCTTATGGTGCAGTGCTCACCGACAAGTGAATCGCGATCAGCACGTAATACTGGATAACGTAGGCGCTCAGCGGATAGCGCCCAATCCCGTTTAGCATAGTTAGGTTCCAATCTGGATGCTTGGCAGCCCAGGCGATGATTAGCGTGGCCGGCAGTACGAAAAACAATACATACTGTGTCGGCGGACTGACGGCAAACGTCGCCACGAGCAGGCTCAGACCAGTCAAGGTCGCGGTCCGGGTTCCGAATTGTCGCAACACGACGCCCTGCGCGACGCAGCTGACGACTACGAATACTGAATAGTCGAAGATGGCGACAGTTGGGTCCCACACGAAGGCGAAAGCCAGCGGTGTGCAGCTGACAAACCAACTGCGGCAAATCAAGAATACTAGGTAACTTACCAATAAGCTGGCCAGAATCTCAAGTTGGCCTCGAAGGCTGTAGTAAGCAAGATTGACGATGATTGAGGCCAACAGCACTTGACCAAAACGCTTGCCGGGCAAGCGAGGAGCGCGGTGCAGGAAATAGCCCATCAGCACGCAAAATAGCGGCATGCTCAGCCGAGTTATTATCCGCACTGAAGATAGACTGATCGGGATACTAAGCAACAGATCTGCGGCGTGGTCAACGATCATCAGCACGATGGCCAACCCGCGAATGGTGTCCAAGGCCTGGTTGCGGTTGGCGATTTCCCAGCGATTTTTGACTCGCGCGCGAGCCGTGTTATTCCGGCTGGGCCGCTGGCGTTGTTCCGTCGATTTTCTTTTCTTGGTCACGTAACGTATTTCGGTCCGGTTCCGCTAACATCGCCAGTGCGCCGGCGGCTTGGCATCTTTGATTGGATGTAGTGTTGATGTGATGGCCGGGCATGCGACAATGGACGACCACACAAGCATGGCCAGGTTGGTGCGTGCGACGATCGATCAATGAGGATTGCTAGAAATGACTGGAAGTTTCGTCCATTTGCATTGCCACAGCCACTATAGCTTGCTGGACGGTGCCAGCTCGATTGGAAAGCTAATTGACAAAGCCAAGCAGCATGGCATGAATGCGCTGGCTCTAACCGACCACGGCAATTTGCACGGTGCGCTGGAATTCTATCAGAAAGCCAAAGCTGCCGGAATTAATCCAATCATAGGTTACGAAGCTTATGTAGCTCCAGAAAGTCGCCGCTCGCGGGGTGGTGCCGCTAGTTCCAAGGAGGCGGCGTATCACTTGACGCTGCTGGCCAAGAATCGCGTGGGCTTCAAAAACTTGATCAAGATGGCTTCCAAGGCCGCGCTGGAAGGCTTTTACTTCAAGCCAAGGATTGACCGCGAATTGCTGCAGGAATTCAACGAAGGAATTATCTGCCTTAGCGGTTGTGTTTCAAGTCAATTCTCACGAGCCATCTTAGACAGCCAGGATACCTCGCGTGCTGAGCAGGAAGCGATTGAGATTGCCCAGTGGTTTCACGAAGTGTTTGGCGATCGCTACTTTATCGAGGTCATGAACAACAACCTCGAAATTCAACGATTGCAGTTGGAAGGAGCGGTCAATATTGCCAACAAGATCGGTTTGCCGATCGTCGCGACTAGCGATGCACACTACGCAGATCGCGAAGACGCGGAAATTCAGGATGTCCTGCTGTGTATTAACACGGGGAAATTTCGCACCGATTCAGCCAGAATGAAGATGGAGGGCGACCAATTCTACTTGCGCTCCCAAGAGGAAATGTACCAGAGTTTTCCAGGTCTAGAAGACGCAGTAGCCCGCAGCCAGGAAATCGCGGATACGGTCGAAATCGACTTGGAATTGGGCAAACGGCATTTTCCTAAGTACGATGTGCCAGCGAAGAAGTCGGCGGATGGCTACTTGCGGGAGATCTGCACCGAGGGATTGTTGCAGCGCTACCAGGGGAATGCAGAGATGCTTCCCAACGGCCAGCTGTCGCGCGTTGTTCAAGACCGCCTGGATCGAGAGTTGGGTGTTATTGAGCGGCTAGGATTTGCCAACTACTTTCTGATCGTGTGGGATTTCGTGCGACATTCGCGCGAGCAGGGTGTCCCCAATACCGCTCGTGGCAGCGGTGTGGGAGCCTTGGTTTGCTATGCACTCTATCTCAGCCACGTCTGCCCCATCAAATACGACTTGCTGTTCGAAAGGTTTTTGGACGAAAACCGACTAGAGGCTCCCGATATTGATATCGATTTCTGCAAAGAGCGCCGGGCTGAGATTATTCAATATGTTCGCGACAAGTACGGGGAGGAAAACGTCGCACAGATTGGAACCTTCGGCACGTTAGCTGCGCGAGCTGCGATCAAGGACGTCGGCCGAGCGCTGGGGATCCCACTCATGCGCGTCAACCAAGTCACCGAGATGGTGCCCGATGAGCTGAAAATCACCATCTCCAAGGCGATCGAAAAGAATGTTGATCTGAAGCAGACCTACGACAGCGACTCGGAAGTTCGAGAGCTGCTCGATATTGCCATGAAGCTGGAAGGAAACGCGCGAAATGTAGGCACGCATGCCGCAGCTGTGGTGATCGCCGACGAACCACTCACCGAATACGTCCCTCTGACGCGCGTATCGGGCAAGACGGACATCATTACGCAGTGGTCGATGAATGATGTGGAAAACGCTGGTCTGCTGAAGATGGACTTCTTGGGGCTGCGCAACCTGACGATTCTCTCCAAGGCGGTCGAGATCATCCATGAAACCCGGGGAGAAAAAATCGACGTTCTCCAGTTCCCCTTAGACGACATACCTACGTTCGAATTGTTGCAACGCGGCGAAACCAAGGGAGTGTTTCAGCTGGAAAGTGGCGGCATTCGGGATCTTCTACAGCGCATGAAGCCCGACCACTTTAGGGATATCATCGCGACCAATGCCCTGTATCGGCCCGGTCCGCTCGAAGGCGGCATGGTCGATGATTACGTTGCAGTAAAGCATGGTCGACAACAGGCCGAGTACCTGCATCCAGTTTTGCGGGAAATTCTGGAGGAGACCAATGGCGTGATGGTCTATCAAGAGCAGGTGATGCGGATTCTGAATCGCCTGGGTGGGATCGAATTGGCCAGTGCTTATACGTGCATCAAAGCCATCAGCAAGAAGAAAGAAGCAATCATCGCCGCGAACGAGTCGCAATTCATCCGAGGTGCGACCGAGAAAGGACTCAGTGAAAAGCAAGCCCGCGAAATGTGGAACATGATCCTAAAGTTCGCTGGCTACGGATTTAACAAGAGCCACTCAACCGCGTATGCGTTGTTGGCGTATCAAACGGCGTACCTCAAAGCCCACTATCCAGTCGAATTCATGGCGGCGCTGCTGTCGGGAGATATTCCCGGACGCAATTTCAAACGCAAGGATTCGCTGGTCGAGCACATGGAGGACTGTAAGCGAATGGCGATCAACGTTTGTCCACCAGACATCAATCGCTGCTTCGTGGACTTTGCAGTACGCGATAACGAGATCTTGTTCGGCCTGTCAGCCATCAAAGGCTGTGGAGGTTCGGCGGGTGAAGCGATCGTGCGCGCCCGCGAGAAAAATGGCCGGTTTAAGAGTCTTTATGACTTTTGTGAAAGGGTCGACCCCTGCGACTGCAATCGCGCCACGATTGAGACATTAATCAAGGCTGGCGCGTTTGACAGTTTGGGAGGCCACCGAACTCAATTGTTGGCTGCCGTCGAAAAGGCCATGCAGGCAGGAGCTTCCGCGCTCGCCGATCGTCGCAGCGGACAAATGAACTTCTTCGAAGAAATTGTCGAGCCGACCGCCGATGACTCAGCTGCTTGTCAACTGCCACAAGTAGCTGAGCTGCCACCCAGAACCATCTTGTTAATGGAAAAGGAAGTTTTAGGGACGTACTTGAGTGCTCAGCCGATGGAGGAATTCACGAGTCAGTTGGAGACCTTCTGCTCGCACACGACCAAGCTGCTTAAAGAAGTCAAGGACCGTTCAGAAGTAATCGTGGGTGGGATGATTGGCGCGATCAAATTGGCAAACGTTCGGAACCCGAAGCCTGGAGCACCCAGTAAGTACGCCAACTTTGATATCGAAGACCAGGATGGAACGGCTCGTTGCATTTGCTGGCCGGACGGTTACGCCGAAATGGGGCATCTAATCCAACCGGAATCCGTCGTAATCATGCGGGCTACCGTCGACAAACGCGGGGGTGGGGACGAAGTCAACTTGCTGGCCAACGAAATCATACCCATCGAAGAAGCCAGCACGCGGTTCACTGCGGGGATCCGTATCAATGTCGATCAAGACAAGCACGACGAGGCCCTAATCCCCAAGCTACACGAGGTACTGAGGGGATATCCGGGAGGACTGGACGTTCTCGTGGCGCTTCGGCTGACCGATGGGAAAATTGTCCAAATGAAGAGTAGTCGATGTAGGGTAAGCGTTACTCCTGAATTGAGGGGGCGCTTAGATGATCTCTTGGGCCCGGGTAGCCATCGGCTGTTGGTCAATCCGCCAAAGCCCAAACAGGCTAGTGGCAACGGCAGGCGCGGCCGGGGTGAGCGCTGATTTTACTGGTCCGGTCCAGCTTTGATACTGCCGCCCAAATGGTTGTGTTCGTCCGAGCTGGATTCTTCAGCGAGCGAAGAATATTTTTGCAACAAATGTTGCTTCAGGCTACCTAAACCGCCCACGTTTATTGCCTTCGCGCGTCCGAGCAATTACTCTCATAGGTATCTACTCGCGCAGGACATTGCAATGTGACCGTTCTGCGACGTTCGGAACAGATCTCTTCGACTAGGGCAATCCAACGATGCTGCGCCTTCTAAACCAATCAGGCCTACTCACCAAACTATGTCTGGCGATTTCTGTCCTGGTTGCGGCTCCGGTGTTGGCTAACAACAACGCTGGCAACAACAACGCCGGAAATAACAACAATAACAATAACAATAACAACAATAACGGATCTACGGCGGCTGGGGTTGAGATCGATCCGCAGGGCGTGCTGCGCATCATGCGCGTTGATGCCAGAGTCAAGCTGGATTCACGTGCTGCCCGGCAAAATTTACCCCAGCATCTATCTCGTCCCAGCCAGCTGAGAAAAGTATCGCTAAATCGTCTCGAAGCCGAAGTAGCGAAATTGGTAGACGAAGGAAGCCCGCTGCCAACGGAAATGATTGCCTTAGCGGGAATGACGCGGCTGGAGTACGTGTTTTATTACCCTGAGTCGGGTGATATCGTCATTGCAGGGCCAGCCGAGGGATTTGCACAGGACGCGGTCGGCCGTTTGGTCGGGATCGATACCGCCAAGCCTTGTCTTTTGTTGGATGATCTTATCGTTGCTCTACGGGCCTTTGGTCCCAACGGAGACAAGGCCAACACGATCAGCGTTTCCATTGACCCGACCCAGGAAGGGCTGGCGAGAATGCAAGCGACTCTCCGACAACTTGGTGGCAGCTTCCGTTCGCCCGCGGATATCCCTGTGATCGTCAACAGCTTGCGTCAATCGCTTGGATTCAATCAAGTGACGATTAAAGGCATTCCGGCTACAACGCACTTTGCTCATGTGCTTACGGAAGCCGATTACCGCATGAAGTTGATCGGAATCGAGCGTGAACTTCCACCAGTGCCCATGCCCAGCTACATCAGGAACTTGACGGCTGCGATGACGTCTTCCAATGCTCTGGTCCGCTGGTACTTCGTGCCCGATTACAAAGCCATTGCCTGCAACGAGGAACGGACCGCAATGAAGATGGTCGGGCAAGGCGTGAAGCTGGTCGGTGAGGACGAGCTGGTCACGAAAGATGGCTCCCGCAAGCAAAGCGGTCGTTCAGCGAACCGGGCTAGTCAGATCTTTACGAGCGAGTTTACCAAGAAATTTCCCATGATTGCCGAAAGTAGCCAAGTCTATGGCCAATTGCGAAACTTGGTCGATCTTACGATTGCTGCAGCGTTCATTCAAAACGAGGGCTTTTATCGATCGTCTGGCTGGGACTTGGGCGTATTTGCCAGCGAGGATACGGTGGCAGTAGAGACTCTACCTGCACCACGCCAGGTTGAGACAGCCATCAACGCCGTTATGAAGGGTAATCGATTGATCACTCCCATCGGTGGTGGTGTGGCGATCCAAGCCCGCAAGGCATTAGACGTTGAGAATCTTCAGCAGGATGCCGATGGGAGCATTGCCCAGCAGCGTGCGTCAATTCGCTTAGATGGCTTGGCCGCGGGCCAATGGTGGTGGGACTGATTCACACCAAACAGCGGATTTCGTCCTAGTGGTCTGTTACAGCCTAATTTTAGGGT
>JAGQPR010000452.1 GCA_020426625.1 Planctomycetales bacterium | reverse complement strand
CCCGCTTCGCGTGTGCCCGCTCGAGAATCTCCCAAGGGCCCAAGGGAGAGTAAGTTGAATTGGTGAAGATTAGCGAGAAGTGTTAACTTTCAGAGAGGATTTCGTGGATTTGAAGCCCGATTCACCAAAGAATAACCGCGTTCGTCCGGCGGGTTTGGGCTCGCACACTTTCGTCTGCGCGACGCTGCTGACAAGCGTAGGCACGTTGTTCGTCGCGGCCCATTTTCTGCTCGTACTCATGTCTGGCTGGCACCCAGTTTTGGAACTGTCGGTGCACTGCAGCCTACATATGTTGATCGCGGTTGTCCTGTTGCTTCCCCTGTCGATAGTGCTTGGCAAGCGAAGGTCGGCTGTGATCCTGGGGCTAAGTGGAGCTTACCTGGTTTTCTTGGTACAGCCATGGTCGCTGATACCGGTCAAGGAGGCTGCGATGGACCCAACATATACGCGGGAAATACGTGTGCTGTCCTGGAATGTGCTGGCTGGGAACCACCGCCTGGAAGACTTGGCGTCATTGATCAAAGCGGAAGACCCCGATGTGCTGATTTTGATTGAAGTACGTCCCGGGCTGCTCGATGACTTACCGGAAATTTCGGCGAGATACCCGATTGCGCTTGCTAAGCCTGGCTGGCAAGGTGGAGGAATTGCCGCGTTCAGTCGAGTGCTGGGAACAGAATTTCGCTTCGAAGATTTTGGGTATCCCGACCAGCCAGCGGTGCTAGCCACGATTCCCGCCGCGCCAGCCCAGGCCGAAAAAAAGCTGGAGCTATTGGCGATGCATACGTTTTCCCCGCTGCCAATCCTTCGCACCGAGCACCGCGATCGGCAGCTGAGCGAGTTTGCGAAATGGTCAACTTCTCGACAGGGGCCAATTTGCCTGGTTGGCGATTTAAACGTGACGCCCTGGGCAAGGTCCTTTCACCAGCTGCTGAACTGCGGCTTTAAAGATTCGCGTGCTGGCGTTGGCAATTGCGCTTCCTGGCCGAGAGCTCTAGGATTTCTTGGCATTCCTATTGACCATGTACTTTTTCGCGGCCAGTGCCAGGTAGCCAATCGCCGAGTGTTGGATCGTGGCCCGGGGTCGGACCATCTACCGATTGCCTTCACGATCAGGTTCTAGCGCAGTTGCGATAAAAGGCCCGCCGAAAACCTCGCAGATTCCTGAGATTCCACAGAATCGATACAGTGCGTTGTCAAGCTGAGAGTCAGGGCAACCGATGGCTTAATCTTGAAGTGTCCGGCCCAACTGGAATCTACATTTGATTCAACGCCGCCTCGCTGAGCGGCGAGCGGCAACTTTGGCAAGCAGACGAGGACACATGGACAATGGCTGGAGAACGACGAGCAGGTGTGAGCACGTTGGAGTATGTCGCCGTTTGCGCAATGATCATCATCGTCGCTAGCTCGGCGTTGTTTGTTCTCGGCAATTCCATGAAAGGCGTGAATACGTTAGCCACCAACTTTCAGGCTGAGCAGCCAACCGCCGCCAATTCCACTGCTAAATCCGACCGAATCGACGACTCTCGCGCCCTGTCTCTGCAAAGTAACGGCGTATCCGAGCTGCAGATTTTTGCAGCGTGTAGCGCGGTTTGTATCATTGCGATGGGGGTTTTGCAGCTTCAACGAGCACGGAAGAAGAAAGAAGAACCTAAGCCGCAGGTCTGTAGCGTACAACAATTGCAACAGCAATCCAAAGCTCTCAAAGCAATCCTCAGTAAACGCAGTTCGATTCAGTCAATTCTGCTTGAAGATTGGGTCCAGTTATTCGAGGGCAACGCCGAGGTTGGGACATACATGTCGCGGAGTCTGGCCACGGTCAGTCCCGATATGAGTATCGCGGCCGCTGACAAGATGTTGCGGGAAGATGGGTTCAGACGCGTCATGGTCGTCCACGAAGATGGAAAGATGGCTGGCGTGTTGAGCCGCAAGGATATCGCTACCAAGAAAGGAGTCATCGTCGCGGATATCATGACGTCTGAACCCAAGACGGCTTCACCCGAAATGGGACTGCGCATTGCACTGTCAATACTGCTGCAACATCGGATTTCGTGCTTGCCAGTCGTCCGGGACGGCTACTTGGTAGGCATTCTCTCGACATCAGATCTGCTGATCGTGCTGCAGTGCATTTTGTTGATCCTGAGCAACCACAACGCAGACTCAACAGGGCAAAGCACTAATACCGGTCAAATGGATTCTACCACGGATTCGCTCTCTGGCATGCATCTGCTTCAGTCCTAGTTAATACGATGTCGTGTCGACGACTGGACTCAGGTCGTTGCCTTGAGCCCGGCCACGCCCACGTGACCTGATGCAACGAGCGTGCGGGAAGGCAGGAAGTATGCTAAAAAGATGAATCTTCCGAATGTCGCATGCTGTCTGCTGCGGCTTGGCCGGGCAATCTGTAGAATGAGTCGCGTGCGGTGATTGCATCCGGCTTGCCGTAAGCATTCACGAAGAAGTTTTTCCGCAAATTAGCCACCGCTGTTCAAGTATCGGATTAGCCACGGCTGTTCAAGTATCGGAAAACTTGTGCGTTGATGCTTAACTAGGCGATTTCCCTGGCATTTGAATTTCGTTCCTCCTGCTTGTCGAGCTCTAAGCAGAAACATTATTGGATTGTGCGAGCGATAGCCTATGAAAGCTGCATTTATCACTGAGCCTGGACCGCCCGATTGCATACAGTACGGTGATGTCCCCGATCCCGTCGCTGCGGCAGGACAGGTATTGGTGCGGGTTTCGGCTGTTTCCGTGAACCCGATCGATACCTACATACGCGGTGGTGCAAACTTCTGGCCGCTTCCCAAACCGTTTATTATTGGGTGTGATTTTGCGGGCACGGTGGCTGCGGTTGGTGAGGGAGTCCGCGGGCTGTCCCTCGGCGACCGGGTGTGGGGGAGCAACCAGGGGTTACTTGGTAGGCAGGGAACATTTGCCGAGTATTGTGCAGTGGACTCGCAGTGGGTCTACCCGACGCCTGACGGCGTATCTGACGAAACGATGGCGGCAGCGGCGCTAGTGGCCATTACGGCACATCTTGGTCTGTTTCAGCGAGCGCACATTCAACCCGGTGCAACGGTCTTCGTTCGCGGTGGCGTCGGTGGAGTTGGCTCAATGGTAGTGCAGATGGCCAAAACGGCTGGAGCCAAGGTGATCGCCACAGCGGGTAGCGAACGCAAGGCTACGGCCTGCCGCCAGCTGGGCGCAGACATGGTCATCGACTACACCCGCGAATCCATTGGCGACAAGCTGAAAGAATACGCACCCAATGGGGTCGATTTGTTTTGGGAAACGTTACGAGATCCAGACTTTGATTTGGCAGTCGGCGCGCTGGCTGAGAATGGCAGAATTGTTCTCATGGCAGGTCGCGACGCGCGTCCTCAATTCCCAGTTGGGCCGTTCTACGTCAAGGGCGGTTCCATACACGGAGTTGTCATGTTCAAAGCATCAGCAGCGCAGCAACGGCAATGCGCTTCTGACATCAATCATTGGTTTGCATCTGGGAAACTCTCGGCTTTGATCGATCGCCGATTGCCGCTGTCAGAAGCAGCCCAAGCGCATGCCGTCCAAGAGCAGCATACCATCGCCAAACAAAGCCAGTTGACTGGCAAGATCGTTCTGCTGCCCTAGCCACTCTCGAGACCCAAGCAATGCCCTACCCTAACGGAGACAAGGAGTCGACTTGAGACTAACGTTCGATGATATTGACTTGGGCACGCCGATCGGCAAGGGAACTGTTGGTGAAGTCTACCTTGGGAAGTTGAAAGCCAACGGCCAGGTCGTTGCCTTGAAATTCCTGCAAGATGCGGTCTCGCGCGACAAGCTGGTGCGTTTGAGATTCCAGCGCGAAATGTCAATTCTCGAACGACTGGACCACCCGCATATCATTCGCTATTTCGGTGGCGGCGAACATGACGGACGTTTGTTTTACGCCATGGAGGTTCTGGACGGAGGAAACGTGCGCGATTTGTTGGACCGTTATGGCTGGCTATCTTGGCAAGAAGTCGCGTCGATTACGCGGCAAGCCTGCAGTGCGCTTCAACACGCCCATAACTATGGCATCATTCACCGCGACCTCAAACCATCCAACTTGTTTCTCGATAGCAACGCACAAGTCAAGTTGGGAGATTTTGGGATCGCCCGAGACACGCATGCCGCCGACATAACCACGCAAGGTCTAACCGTTGGTACGCATGCCTACATGGCACCGGAACAGATCCGAGGCGAAGCCAGTGTCACAGGGAAAGCAGATTTGTATTCGCTCGGTTGCGTCATGTTTGAACTTCTGACAGGGCACAAGCCATTTCAAGGTGCAAACTTTGCCGTCCTGTTCGAACAACACCTTTTCCAGCCAGCGCCCAGGGTTACGGATTTCATGCCGAATTGTCCCGCGCCCTTAGCCAACATGATCGATCGATTGCTGCAGAAATCTCCAGACTCGCGACCCTTTAACGCACGCGCGGTTCAGGCCGAGATGCTGCGTTTGCTAGACCAGGCAAGTCCCCATCTCAGGCGTCAACCCACAGACGTTGTTGTTGAGCATGGCAAAGTTGCTGATGTCGGTGCGGCCTCGGTTGTCGACAGCGGCGCCGAGTTACTTAGATTGAAACTAAAACCCAATACAGAGCGAAACGTATCCTGGAAGGCCTTGGCCTGGTTTAGTCTGGCCACACTGTTGCTGATATGCCTGGTCGCCATTGCCGCCAACGGCTTGCCTTAGGCTAAGTCGCGAGGCCATCAATTGTCCTTGCGGCTGGCGGGTTGATGCGGTTCAAAGGTAGTACGTCGCTTCTGTTCGGCGCGCTTAGTCGCGTTGCAAGCCTTTGTAAAAAGCTCTTCCTGTACCCTAAAAGGCCGCTCTCCCAACGCCGGCCGCCGTCGTTCATACCGGCCATCTTGATGTAGCACCCAAGAATTGACTGAATCGCGGAAGTAGCTCTCTAAGATATTTACCAAACGCCGTTTGCAAACAGGATCGTCGACTGGGACTAACAATTCAATTCGTCGATCCAAGTTTCGAGGCATCCAATCGGCGCTACTGATGAACGTTAGCTCGTCGCCGCTATGGTGAAAGCACAAGATACGGGCATGCTCGAGAATTCGGTCTACGATACTGACAACGGTAATGTTCTCACTGAGCCCAGGAATACCGGGTCGCAAGCAACAAATACCTCTTATGTTGAGCTTGACGGTCACACCTGCTTGCGAAGCTCGATAAAGCGCTTCGATCAAGGTGGGATCGACCAGCGCATTCAGCTTAGCCGAAATGGAAGCGCGTTGGCCATGTCTTTTGCGCTGGATTTCACCTTCGATCAAATTGATCAATTTCTGTCGAAGCCCAATTGGGGCCGCCTCTAGCATCGAGTAGTGTTGCGGTTGGCTATAACCGGTAATGGCATTGAAGAAGCCGCTCGTGTCCGTGCCCAATTCGTCACTGCAAGTAAAGTAGCTGATATCGCCGTAGATCCTGGCGGTAGCCTCATTGTAGTTGCCGGTGCCAAAGTGCATGTATCGGACAATTCCTTTTGGCTCGCGACGGATGATAATGCAAACTTTGGAGTGCGTCTTGAGGTTCTTCACTCCATAGATCACCTGCACCTGTGCTTCTTCCAACTCCTGCGCCCATTCAATATTGCGAGCTTCATCGAAGCGGGCCTTCAATTCAACGATCGCCGTGACATACTTGCCTTTTTCAGCTGCGCGACGCAGCGCTGCAATGATAGGGCTATTGCGGCTGGTGCGGTAAAGGGTCTGCTTAATGGCCAACACGTCCGGATCATCCGCTGCCTCTTGCAGCAGCCGTACGACAGGCTCAAAACTCTCGTAGGGATGGCAAAGCAGAATGTCGTGTTCAGCAATGTTGGCAAACATGCTCTGACTTGGCTCGATCTGAGGGCTTTTCTGTGGAGCCCAGACGCTATCGCGCAGCGCATCAAAGCCCTCCAGGCCTGTCAGATGCATAAACGTCGACAAATCCAAAGGCCCAGCGGAACGGAACGTTTCACGATCGGTTACAGCCAGGCACGATTGGAGAAAACCGAGCATTGCGGGTTCAACACCGTGATCTACTTCCAATCGAACGCAATCGGCGGTCTTTCGCTGCTGCAACAATTCTTTCATTCCATGCAGCAGATCTGCGGCCGAATCTTCTTGGATGCTTACGTCAGCGTTTCGGGAAATCCGAAAAGATGCTGCCGATAAGACCTTTTCCGAAAAATACTGCGAGATGAAGAAGCACACGACGTCTTCCAGCAACGCATAGCTGAATCCGTGCTCGGCTGGCAAGGTGACAATGCGCGGAATTACTCTCCCGAGCGGAATGATTACGAAACGGCCCGTCGGCTGATCGTCGCTTCCGTCAGCTTCCTGGTTCTCAGAGTTGGCAATTTCGGCACAGATGTAA
>JAGQPR010000451.1 GCA_020426625.1 Planctomycetales bacterium | reverse complement strand
TTCCAGCGGCGCCCACTGAACATTGTATGCGACCTCCAACCTTTTCGCTCCGATCATTTGGGCGACTGCAAGCACCGAAACCGATGATGAAGCACCCAACCATGCAGGACTACGTAGGCGTAATTCTCGTTTGGGTTCTTGGCAGCTCTAATGGTCTTGTAGGTGAAACGGCACTAGAATGCTGCCAGCCACAGTCGCGGTTAGGGGCATCTTCTTCCGACTAACGAGTTCGCGGGTATTCAACGAAGTGAGTCCGATGTTTGGCAAGCTATTCCAACGCGTCTCCGAGGCTCCCACGAATCCTCAGGTAGTAGACGTTGCCAAGGAATTTGATGTAGCAGACTTGTATCGGGGGCCGGTGACCGTCGATGCTGAGTCTGAGGCGGCGCTTCCCCTGGATGAAAAACTGCGGCAGGCCTATTTTTGGGTCGTGAATCATGCGGTGATTAGTCCGTTTTACGACATCGAATACCAAGACGGTCCGGCACAGAGTTTTGTCTTTGGTGATGCCAAGGGAACCGTGACTTTGCCGTCGGGCCAAAGTTATTGCAGCTTTGTGCTGCTTCCATTGCTTACGTTTGCGGTTCGCGCGAAGTGCCTACTGATAGGCGGACCAGGGCGTGGAAAGACGTCGAGTGCGATTCTGATGGGGGTGCTGGCCGGATTCTCCATTCGAGACGTACGACGCGCGATTCAGAAGGGACAGCCGCAGATGACAATTGCCGATTTGATCGGCAGTCCATTGCCTGCGGATCTGGTTGCCGCCAAGAGCCTGGATGAGATCGGCATCGGCTGGCGCAAATGGTTGTCGATGCGCGTCAAGATAATCGACGAGTACAACCGCATTCCAACTCGCACTCAATCGGCGCTACTCACACTGATGTCGGACAACTACGCCGAATTGTTCGACCAAACGTTCGAGTGCCCTGAATCCGCTTGGTATTTGACCGCCAATGATGACGCAGGTGGCGGAACCTATCAAGTCATTGAAGCGCTTCGTGATCGGATCGATGTGGTCGTCAAGGCGTTGCACTTCAACACGCGTTTTCTCGGCGAATTGCTGGAACGAGTGGAATCAGGCATCAAACCTGAAGAAGTTGTTCCTCCGCAGATCATCTTTACGGAAAACGATTGGTCGCGAATGCATCGCGAGATATTGAATGTGCGCGTCCCAGATCCAATATTGCGACGACTGGAGTTTTTTGCCAGCCAGTTTGAATTTAGCGACCACGCGGCAACGCAATTTGAATATAAGACGAAAGACACCGTGAAGCTTGCTGGCTCCGACTGGTCGCAGCTTGCAGCTCAAGAAACAGGCAAGGACAAACTCAAGGATCTGGGCGCACAAACCCGCAATGGCTTGTCGGTTCGCAGCTTGATGACCGTGATGGTCTTCGTGAAAGCGATGTCGTTTTTTCGCGGACTGCGTGAAGTGACTTTGGATGACGTGCGGCAGATCATCCCGTTCGTGCTGCACGACAAGCTAGTGCAAGACGCCGATTGCCCGTTCTTTGAAGCAGCCGAAAATGCCATGCTGCGCACGGACAAAGTAGGCTGGATTCGCAAAATGTTCGATCTCTCATGCGCCGAATACGAGCGGCTAGAGCTTGACCGTGACGATCCAGTTGCGGCGCTTTCGGCTGAATTCGATCTAGGTCTCGATGGCGTCTCGCAACGCGAAGTGAAATCTCGGCTGGTGAAGATCGAACGCTTGCTCAGTCAGTGGAGCAAATCACGCAAGTTCTATGGACACATGTTCGACGACGTCCTGAAACTGAAATACCTGCATCAGCGATACACGAATTACCTGCGTTGGCTGGAATGGAAAGGGAAGTAATGCCAATCGAAATCTCAGTTCAATGCGCCGATGTTGCAAACGTCCCTGCAGACCTGTTGCTGCTGAAACACTCCCAAAACTTTTACGGAGCCGATCAGGCAATTGCCGCGCGATTGACTGAACGCGGTTTGTGCTGGGAGCTGGATATATCACCGGCAACCGGAGAACATGTCTTGATCGAAAGCGGAGCAGCAATTGCCGCCTCGCAAACACTGTTCATTGGCACACCCCGGCTACGTGAGTTTCGCTATCGTGAGATGAAGCAATTTGCCCGCCGCGCGATCGAACTAATTGGCGAAAACCGGCTGCCGGTGAGCACGCTGACGACTACCGTGCATGGCGCAGGATACGGTTTGGATGTCGCGGAATCCCTGCGAGCTCTTATCTTTGGTTTTCAGCAAGGCCTGGCGACAACACCATTGCCGAAATTGTCAAAGATTATTTTTGTCGAGCGACTTGCCCGACGCTGTGAGCAGTTGCAGGCTCTTTTGGAAGATGTGGAGATAGTTTCCGCTGCACACGTTTCGCCCGGTCAATCGGATTCGGCGACGAGCGCGACGTTGAATGTCGGCGCTACGCCCGCGGCGGAAACTGCCACAAAAAAAAGTGTCTTCGTGGCGATGCCGTTCGTAGACGAATTTGAAGATGTCTACCAGTTTGGAATCTACTCGACGATTCGACGTTGCGGTTATATTTGTGAGAAAGTCGATGAATCGCTTTTCGCTGGGAGCATCATTGACCGGATCATGGACGGGATTAATGGGGCCGAGTTCATCGTCGCAGACCTCACATTGGAGAAACCGAACGTCTATCTCGAAGTTGGCTACGCCTGGGGTATGAACAAGCCGGTAATCTTAATTGCCCGCGAAGGCCAGCGTCTGCATTTTGATCTCAGCCATCACAAATGCATTTTCTACAAGACGATTGGCAGGCTGGCTGACGCGCTCGAGAAGTCGGTGCTGGATATGTTTGGCCCAGGGAGCAATCGTGGTTGAGTCCAGTTACACCGAAGTGCATCCAGCCTTCGCTGACGTTTTGCGGTCGCAGCGAGACGCGTTCAATCAGCGATTTGCGATTCGACAGCGTAGCGGTGCGCGAATTGACGAATCCTCGTTCCAGGCACATCTGCGAACGACAGTCAACGATTTGGTAGGTAGCGTAGCAGCAATCCTTCCGGAAAGAATCTCTGCGGTTGTCAGTGCGTTATTCGATGTTTCTTTGGATTTGTTCGCCGCTGGCTTGCTGGGAGCCACGACGAAACATCCGCATGTTGCTTCCGCTTGGCGCGAAGTCCTTCCGCAAGCTACGCAACTATTGGCTCGCGACCCACTCCGAGTCGCCGGATGTTTGAGTAATGCCGTCGATTACATTGCTGCACAGCCTGACTCGCGGCCGGAAGATTGGGTTGCCACGATGAAGGAAGTGTCGCCGCTATGTGATTCTGTGACGCAGTGGCTCGATGCAGGCAAGGTAGCGGCATGGCGATCGGGGCTGGTGCAGTACCGTAGAGCTGCGTTGCGACTGGCCCGCCAACTGCCGCAGCATCTATCAAGTCGCTGTGTCGGTGTCCGGAGCGAACTATTGGAATCTGATTGGCCAAAGCTGCTGGACCGCATGGAAGTCGATCGCTGGTTTGCACCAACCGAAGATGGTTGGGAAACACCCAAAGCACAGAATTCGCACCAATCGGCCAGTGAAACGCTTATGATAGTACGACGAGTGGGAGCCTTTCGTGGATTCGGTGGTCCCTGCGTGCGTCCGCCGAAAGTTGCTCAACAGGATAGCGCATTGTTCGTGTCCGATGGCGAGGCTAGATGGCAATTGCTGGCTGATGCGTTTGGTACGCTGTGGCATCGAGTTGTTTTCCAGCCCGGTAGCGCCTCGTCGAAATCCAAGGTCACGGTCGATGCTAACGGACTAGTCACCTGGGGCGATGTTCAACAAACTTTTTCCGAGCTGCAAGATGCTAGTAGCTGTGCATGCGATGGTCAAACGCTAGCGGTCACTTTGAATACCTCACACTTTGTGTACTTGGTGGCACGTCTGGTGAACTGAAGAGAGAGCAATGACAGGTTCGGATTCGGTCACAGACACATTACTGCTACGTTGGGTTGAGCAATGGCCGTGTGCACTGGCCGTCTGGAGCCGTTTCGTGCAGCTGCATGAACCAGTCTGGTGCTTTACCGAGGAAGAAGAAACAGCAGCCGAGTTGACTGGCAGCTTTGCGATGATCCGTCTGGTTGACCATTCGATCGTGATCAGTTTGCGGAAGGTTGCCGAGCAGGGTTTGGAGCAGTTCGCTAAGGAAATTCTCGCTCACGAAATTGGCCATCACGTTTATTGTCCGGCAGACCTGACAGACAACGCGCGCATGCTGGCTCGCATGCGAGTCGGATTGCCAACAAAGGAACACTTGGCTCCGTTCATCTCGAACCTGTACTCGGACCTATTGATCAATGATCGATTGCAACGGTCGGCCAGCCTGAACATGTCTGGCGTCTATTTGCAAATCGGCTCCGAATGCCACGAGCGACTGTGGACGCTGTACATGCGAATTTACGAACTATTATGGAAGCTCGAGCGCCATGCACTGGCGAAAGGAGAAATCGACGGTCGTTTGAATCAGGACGCACAACTGGGAGCGCGACTCGTTCGCAGTTACGCCAAGGATTGGCTGCGCGGGTCGGGGCGATTCGCCGCACTGTGCCTGCCGTACTTGCTGGAAGACGAAGCGGCAAGAATGCAGAAATTGCTGGCGATTTGGAGCGACTGCCGATGTGCCGGACAAGGTGCCATTCCTGACGGACTGACCGAAATCGACGATGGTGAACTGACAGAGGCGATTCACCCCGCCGAAGACCCGGAATTGTCTGGCGTTGCTGCATCAGAAGCCTCTGCCCAAGATATTTCAGCGAATAGCATTGCTAAGGCTAATCAAACAGGTATCAAAACAGCCAAGACCTATCGACAGCCAATTGACTACGCTGAAGTGCTGAAAGCAGTTGGCGTGAATATTGATCCGGCTGATGTGACCGCGCGTTATTACCGTGAGCGAGCGTTACCTCATTTGATTCCATTTCCAGTTCGCAAACTTCCGGTGGCGACCGACCCATTGCCAGAAGGTTTGGATGTGTGGGACGTGGGAACTCCGCTGGAACAAATTGACTGGATTGGCACCCTGCTCAACAGCCCGCACATCGTGCCAGGCGTGACGACGCGAGAGCGTCAGTTCGGCACAAGCCCTGGCAACGACCCAGAATCGATTCCAGTCGATCTCTATCTTGGCGTCGATTGCTCCGGGTCAATGGGGAATCCAGCTCATCATTTGTCCTTTCCGATTTTGGCTGGAGCGATCATTGCGTTGTCGGCGCTACGTGTCGGCTCGCGCGTAAAAGTCGTTTTGTCGGGTGAGCCAGGAAAAACGATCTCAACCACTGGATTCGAACGAGATGTCGCAACGGTACTCAAGACGTTGACCAGCTACCTCGGCACGGGCACTTCGTTTGGGATTCATCGGTTGGCGGAGACGTTCGTGACTACGAAACCAGTTTCCGGCCGCGCCATGCCTAGACCGGTGCATATGCTGATCGTCAGCGACAATGACATGTTTTCAATGCTGGATTCTCAGTCGAAGCGGCGAAGCGGTTGGGAAGTGGCACGGGAGGCATTGCTGGTCGCAGGCGGTGGCGGCACCTTTGTCTTGGAATTACCGGAGTACACACGGTCCACCAAGTGGGGGCAGGATACTACGCGATACGTCGAACGCATTCAGTCGATGGGTTGGACTGTGCTGCCCGTCAGTTCGATGGACGAATTGGTCGAGTTCGCTCGGCAGTTCAGTCGCAACCAATTTGGAGATCGCTAACGTGACACAGCCCGGTCCACAGCTCGAAGCCCTATTGCATCGATTGGCCGATTGCCCGCCCGATTTCCTGCTGCCACCACATGAGATCAGCGTGCCTGCAATTCTATGTGACCATTGGCGAGTACTTGGACTGCATTCTCCGGAATCGGCGCAGTTGTCATTCGTGGAATCAGCTTTGCCCGAATTGCAGCAACTGCTCGCGGTCCTTCTATGGCTGCTGCGAGACGAATGGTTTGTAGCCAGGCCTCAACTAGCCGACGCTACGCTGCGGTTATTGAAATCGGGACAGTTAGCTCAATTGGCCAGGCTGGTCGGAGCCGAAGATTTCATTCACGACCCTGATCGTCGCGAAGAGCTCGTGCGACTATGCCTAATGAAACTGAAACTGCGCCCCCAAGGTGAGACGGCTGAACAAGCTGCCGATCGTTTGACCACATTGGACAGTGTCGAACGCGACCGCGTCATTCGAGAAACTCGCGCTGCCGAAGCTCGCGTTCGCGAAGTTCGGGCCGCCATGGCACGCAAAGCGGCGGAAGAGGCGGCTGCACGTTACTCACCTGAATAGAAACACCTCTAACTGATCGCCACCAATTTTCCCTCCCCGTCGCTGGTGCTCCGCCCACTCCGCCCCTCCCTTCCGAAAGTTGGGTCGAAAAGTAATTATTCGCCGAAGGGGTGAATGGAGCAATTGGACTGGCGTGGACT
>JAGQPR010000450.1 GCA_020426625.1 Planctomycetales bacterium | reverse complement strand
GACCGAGATTTTTCAGCGATGCAATAACGCTGTGACACTATCACGTAGTGCCGCGACGGAAGCGATTTTTGAAGCGTGGCAGGCGACCGACGAGAGTTGGAAGCTGAATGATGATGAAGACGCCATCTCGGAAGAAGTCAGAGACACCGCGATTCGGTTCGTTGAGAGTTTGCCTCTCGGATTTCCTCTGCCCGAGGTTATGCCCGAACAGGATGGCCATATCAATTGGGAATGGTATCGGGATCCACGCCGACTTGTATCGGTTAGCATCGCTCCAAACAATCGCTTGTTTTGGGCTGCATTGATCGGTACTGAAAATCCGCGGGGTACCGCTCGGTTCATCGATAGGGTACCGGCAATTCTGATTGATCAAATCGCTCGAGTCTTCGAGGGATGATTGATCCCAGCGACGTACCGCCCGTAGCGGACAACGAGCTTCTGGCCCAATTGTGTACAGCGACGAGAAGCGAAAAGACGGATCCGTTAAGCCCAAGCTCTTCCTCCCATACAAAACGTGGAGCCATCAGTAAATCGCCACCGGGAAGCTACCGACGGAGAGACGTGGCAAGCGGGATTGGAAGTCGCTGAGGAGCGGAAGCGAACGTTATACGGCCTCGCCAATATCCGCGCGAGCAGTTGCCGGTCGGCGAAGCTAGATCTTATTCCGGATCCTATCCTCCCCAAGAATCCAAACCACGCGAATATCACTGGCTACCCTCAAGCCAAAGAAGACCAAATGGCGATGGCGCAAGTCCTCGCGGCCTCCATTGAAGGCAAGTGGGTCCCGGCTCCTGGGCAGGACGGGCGAGATAGATAACGACGAGTGAAATACTGCCGGGGCATTTCTTAGATGGCCGAATCTGCCGTTTCTTCTTTCGCGGCAGCGGCTCCCTCCCGACCGATTGATCTTGGCTACGCTCGAACGCGTGAGCTGTTCACTCGCAGGCTCGTCAACCTGCCAAGCCGGATTCCAATGCTTGAACCCTCCGGCTTTCGGCTGCACCTCTCGCTAACTTCGAGCGTTTACGCCTAACATCGGTCGCGAGGGCGTGGCCGAAATAACTCGAGCGAAACCTGGGGCACGAACGGAGCCTCACGCATGCCGCCGAGCGTTATCAGCCTGACTGCGCTCTTATTTCTTTGAGCCAGAGGCCGGATCTCTGGCCACAACCTCGTCAGGTGAGTTTTTTGAGGACATTGAGTTAACGTGAACGTGTTGGCTCCCTTGATTATCGTTACATCAACCGGCACGCGTCTCCGCCAGTAATCCATCTAAACTCCTCGAGCTTGAGTCCGACACAATCGCGACACCTCTAACCCTATAGGAGGAGCTTTTGGCCGGAAAGCGGACGCGCCAGCCGGCAATTTCTTGAGAGAATCCTAAATCGAAACATCAGCGCGGAAAAAAATGATCTCGACTTCAGCTCGCTTACGCGTCGGGTTGCGATTCTGAAAGCTTTTCAAGTCGCCGACGGTACTCGGATAGGCTAAGGTCATGATCTGGCTGATCTGGCTCGAGCTGCAGCGCCTCTTGCTCATGGGCGATGGCTCGCTCCAACATCTGCTTAGCTTGGTCCAAGTTGCCCTGCTTTTCCTGCAGCTGACTCCATTGGGCATAGGTGGCTGCGAGCATACAGGCATCGTGCGGCTTGTGGCCAGCATCTTGGAATAGATTGTGAAATAACTCGCTGGCCGTGCGGAAAGCGTCGTTTGTTTCCTGGCTATTTTCAGAGGATGCCAACAAACTTTCGCCGAGCGCCAGCCAGTTGTGGGCTTGTCGATGACTGTCGTCGTACACAGCCGGTTCCAATTCGGCGAGGTAGTCTGCGTTGACTATGGCCGACCGCCAAACAGATTCCGCCTTGTAAGAGTCTTGTGCCTGCCAATACGAATTAGCCAGATTGCGGTACTGGATGGCCAGCCATCTTCGGTATTCACGGTGCAGGGGGCTGAGCAGAATCGCGATCGTCTCGTGTGTCACGGCTTCATCGTACTTCGCCAGGGCCTCTGCACCGGAGAGACTATTTCCCAAGTTATTCAAGTCGCCAGCCAAGCGATGATGAAATTCGGGATTATCGGGGTACTGTGTAGTAAGTTCCGTCAACAACTCGATGGCTTGGGTCAACCACAGTTTTCCGTCTTTGACCTTGCCAGCTGATACTTGGCTTTTTCCGAACCCACCTAGGGCGAAGGCCCAGCCAGCGCGGTAGGCTACCATCTGCGGAAACTCTGCGGCCAGTTGCTGGAATAGCGCTGCTGAGCGCTGCAAGTGCGATTCAGCCTCGGCCTTGCGCTCTGGAGCGAAATCGGCCAGCTTGCTGCCCAAGAATTGCTCGGCGCGCGCCTGGAGTCCGACGCGACGTCCGGCGACTGAGTCGGCTACCTCGGCATCCGCCAGTTCCGCTAAGGCCATTTGCAGATGTTTTTCGGCTTGTTTCAAGTCAGGCAGCCTAACCGCGATATGGATCCGACATTCCGTGAGTGCATCTCGCAAACTTGTGAATGGGAGTTGCAGGCCGTCGGTGTGGTTCGGCGATCCGACCGACAGTATCTCGTCCGATCGCTCCGGCAAGGATGCCAAGATATCAGTTATGGTCTGTTTGTGTCTTGCCGCTTCCTCGGGAGACAGTATCTCGCATAAGGCCAGATCCATTCGCGTGAGCGCATAGGCTAGCGCGACAGTCAGTTCGGAGTCATCCGGATTCGACTGATGCAGAGCCTCCAATTGCCCGATGGCCTGCTTGCCCATTTCGATCGACTCTTGGATGCGGCCGGTGTGTGTGTACAGCTCACACATCATGATTTGGGAAAAAGCCGCTGCAGCGACATAGCCAGGAAACGGCTGTTGCTGAATAAGCGCCGACCACTGTTCCGTTGAGCGCAGTAGCATTGCTTCTTGCAGCGCAAAATCATGCTTCCAACCGTGCAGGGTTGCCAAACAATCGTAGGTTTTGGCTAGTTCATAGCGCGCCTGTTCTTCATGTTCGATATCGCTGTGTGCCGATTGAAAATCGGTGGCAGGCCCCAGCTGAATCAGCTGAGTATCCATCTCGGTTAGCGACGTGCCCCGCGCCAGTTTGTCTGCAAGCTGTTCTAAGTCCTGTTCCGTGATGGACGGTAGGCTTGGGTTTGGCTCCGGATCAGCGGCAGTGGGTTGCCTCAGGTTGAAGGCACTAGACCGTCGGGCAATGTAAGTCAACGAAGCTAGACCAACAGCTACTGCCAAGAAGCCGGCTGCTGCGATGCTAATCCGCTTTCGTAGCAGGAAGCTTGAGCCGATTCGGGACCGTTGGCTTACAGGCGTCGGCTTGTTTTTTAAGAAACAGCGCAGATCCTCCGCCAATTCGCCCGCAGTTGCATATCGCGCGTTCAGATCAGCAGCCATGGCTCGGAGTATGATTTCGCGGAGCCGTACAGGAACACTCCTGCTCCACGCCGCCGGACGCGGCGTAGTGCCGATCGCGATCTGGCGTAACAATTCGCTTGAATTAACACCAGGCAAGGCTGGCCTCAGCGTCGCCAATTCGAACAGCGTCGCTCCCAAGGCATAGATGTCACTTCGATGATCGATGTTCCAGGATTCTCCACGGACTTGCTCCGGGCTCAGGTAACGAATGGTGCCTGCCGGCGATAATTCAGCGGAGTGCGCTGGGGGAGCCGACAATCGCGCTGCCCCAAAATCGGTTAGCCACAAATCGCCTGATTGGTCCAACAGCAAGTTGGCTGGTTTCACATCACCATGCACGACACCTCGCGCATGCGCGTAGGAAAGAGCTTCGGCCGCTTGCAGTCCCCATTGTGCAACGTTGAGCATATGTGCTTCATCGAGATTTTCATTTCGATGAAGCACACGCATTTCATCCACAACAGTAGCGAGGGAACGACCGTCAATGTATTTCATGACATAAAACAGGGCCTGGTCCTCGGTGCCCACCGTGTAGACCGGTACGATGCGTGGATGGTCAAGGCTGGCCGCTACTTGAGCTTCAAATCGAAAGTGGCTTGACTGTCGCTCATCTAGTGCTGCGGCGGCTGGGAGAATCTTGATGGCAACTTGCCTAGCGACAGACGTCTCGATCGCTTCATACACGATCGCCATGCCGCCACGCCCCAGCTCACGCAGCAGTTGGTAATCTCGAAGTTTGAGTTCGTCAAGTTGCATGTTGCATGGAACAGCGGCGATTAAGGCAACCACGAAAAACACAAAATACACGAAAAGAAGTACAGCTGATCAGTCAAGAAGATTAAATCCGCCTGAATTATCAATTGTTTAGCTCAAAACTTCAATTGAATTAGAATTCTCGTTGGTCTAAAGCCGCTCCAATTGCCTGTTTGCGTGTTTTTCGAGTGTTTCGTGGTTGTAATAGGAGCCAGACGGATGACTGACATTCTTTACAAGCAAGAATCCTACGAGCTCATGGGTGCATGCTTCGAGGTGTACAAAAACAAGGGCTGCGGATTTCTCGAACCCGTCTACCAAGAGTGTTTGGCGATTGAGCTGAGCTTACGGACGCTACCCTTTACAGCCCAACCAGAACTGCGACTCGAATATCGCGGACGAGTGCTGAAGCAGACATATCGCCCAGCCTTTGTCTGCTATGAAAAGATCATCTTGGAATTGAAAGCGGTCAGCAAGCTGACCGACGAACATCGAGCCCAAGTGCACAACTACCTAAAGGCCACCGGCTTGCGACTCGGCTTGCTCGTGAACTTCGGTCACTATCCCTAGGTTGAATGGGAAAGAATCGTGCGCTGAAGCATCGACCAAGGCGGGGTAAGGCAACCACGAAAAACACGAAATACACGAAAGAAAGAAAAGCGGAAGCGAAGATCTAGCCCAATCGTCGCATTCATTGTCTATTTGGAAATTGGCAATGAAATGGAATTCTGGCGTTATTCAAAGCCGCTCCAGACGCCGCTTGTTTTCGTGTCTTTTGTGTTTTTCGTGGTTGTCCCTCCGCGCCTCTCGGTAAAGCGGGCATTCGTTTTAATACAAGAAAGCCGCCAGATCGGGATGATCGGCGGCTGCGGATACGGATCTTGCTCAGAGAGCTCTCAGAAACTTATAGCCCGAAGTTGGCAATACCGAGCAATACGGACGAATCTAAACCCCAGTCGCCAAAGACTTCGTCGACTGAATTCGCGTCGCCGTCGCTGCTGGTAGATCGTGCGGGCAGAGAGGCTGTCGTGGCAAGCGGAGCAACCGATGATTGGGCTCGTTGCGGTTTAGCAGTTGGCGCGGCGAGAACTGGTTCGGAGATCAATGAATTGTTTCTCAGTTGCTCTTCCTCTGTGCTCGACGGATGAAGCACCGCAGTGGTCGCGAAGCTGCTCGGCGGCGGCGCGAACGGACTGCTGAGATTGGCTGGGGCTATGGTAGTGCGAATTAGCAACTGATCGACAGCCAGCACGTCGAGCGTCTTTTCGTTGTTGGATCGATCGGTATCGACAACGCGAACATAAACAGTACCGCTTAGGTTGTTAGGCAGCTGGTAGGAGCTGGGTCCGAGGTTGCCGAGCGTGGTCCAGTTGGCGTTGTCCGTGGAGTAGCTGAACGCAAACGTCTCGACCGGATTGCTGTTGGTCTGGGCTGCGGTGACTAGTAACTCGACGCTGTCGCCACTGGTCACATTATCAAACCGCCATCGATGTTCCAAACGCGTGCGGCGATTACTTGAGTAGCGTTCTTCGGTCAGTGTTTCCACCACACCATCGGCAGCTTGCGTGGCAAGATATGATCCAGCCACTGAGCCGTAGACGTTGCTCTCGCTGGTGGCCGATACGTCGACTTGCGGTGGCACTTCGTTGTCAACGATCGTACCGACGCCTTGAGCGTCGACAATGTCACCGCCGACGGCGTTCGTGAGATTTACGTAAAACGTTTCGTCGCCTTCAAGGTCCAAATCATCGACGGTTGGGATGATTATCGTATGGGAAGTTTCACCTGGAGCAAAGGTGATCGTGCCAGACGATGGAGCGAAATCGGAATTCGATTCGGCAGTTCCGTTTGCTACACTGTATTGCACAGTGACGATAGACTCGCTTTCTCTATTTAAAGATACTTTGAACGACCCATTTGAATCTGGACTATAACGGAGGATCTCAGATGTACTTCTGCTTGAGACGTAAAGATTTCCGCTGGCGTCAAATTCTATGCCGGTGGGATCGAGAAGGCCTCCATCACCTGACGCTACGACGGTCCTTACGAATGTGCCATCTGATCCGCTAAATTGTAAAACGCTGTTAGTGTATTGACTCGCGACATAGAGATTACCGTCATCATCGAATTTCATTGATCCCGACCCGATATAATCAAGTCCACCGCTTCCAGGTGTAACAAATGTATCGATGTATTCACCCGGACTACTCCCGGTTGGTCCTTGGTATCTAAGGATCGAATCAGTATTGCTACT
>JAGQPR010000044.1 GCA_020426625.1 Planctomycetales bacterium | reverse complement strand
GCGGTCGATCGGCAGAAACGATTGCTCCTTGATTGGCATTGATTGCGGAAAGTGAGTTTCGGCAACAGTGGAGTAAACTGGGCCCGGCAAGTTGGTTGGTGAATCGCGAGAAATGGTTTCGGTGTTGAGATTCGGTCGCAAGGCAGTTGGTTCGTTAGGCCGACCAAGTCGCGAGCCTATCCAGCCCAGCGAAAAACAGATAACCAACAAGGCGGCAACGGATGTTAGTTTTGAAAACCACGCTAGCCGCTGTGGATACCTCTGTTCATCGTTTGCTAGTATCGCTCGATGCCTCATAACCTTCGCCGTTGCGAGATGTGCGCCAGCGACCGTTGTGTTTTGAAAGAAACGGCTCGTCTCTGCATTCCGGTCGCGCCGTAGACCGGTTTCACTTTCGGCTATCCCAGCCCGATGCGAAAGGGAACCCGTATGTGAAGTCGGAGTGGTCGATGAATGCCAATTCACGTCTCGTCGCCCCAATGCAGCAACCTCTTCGGCAATGGCCTGCTCTTGGAGAAATGCCAAAGCGCAATCTCGCCAGCGCCCCGGCTCAGCTTCCAAAGCCAACAGGATTTCGCAGTAACGCTGGCGGCTGAGTCCACCGCAAACCAATTCATCCAACGTCGAATCATCGATTTGAATTCGTTTCATTGCTTTGATCTCTCAGGTGAGGTATTCATCGCGATTTGAAGCGGGAAGTACCGCCCACACTTCATCCCATGTTCTCAATCCAGACCTTCGCCAGCCGTTGGAGGCTTGCTCAAGCGAGCTATCGCTAACTTGCTAGTTCTGGGTTCTCCGTCCAAATTCAAAAATCATTGGTGCAACGTGGATCGGTTCGCAGCAACGCTCGCAACGAAGCTCGCGCTCGATGCAACCGAGACTGGACTGCTGCCGCTGAGACACCAACAAATTGCGCAATGTCTCCGTAGGACATGCCCTCGACGTATTTCAACATTAACAACTGGCGATCCCGTTCTGATAGTCGCGACATGGCAACGCGAACTTCGCTTTGACGCTCTTCACTCAACAAGAACTCGATGGGTGACCGAGCCCTGGCATCTTCATCAGTGGGTGCGACGGACGTGGCAAAGCCAATGAGCAATTTCTTTTGACGACCGGCCTTGCGTCGGAATTGCAATACCTGGCGTATGGCAACTCGATAGAGCCAAGCCCCCACACATTCGACAACTTCATCACGTGCGGATTGCTTCGCAGCCGCGATAGCGACTTCCTGCATCACCTCTTCGACTTCATCGCGGCTGCCCAGCCTGGCATGCAAGGCAGAACGCAACCAGCTCTCATGCTCGGGCAGTGCTTGAAGTGGGTCGCACAAAGTTGTTGCTGTCATGAAAAAAGCGTTGCAATGTTTGGATAGCGGATCATTGGAGCCTTGCCCAACGTGCAACTTGAGCTGCACCCCTCGCCTGCCATGCGACATTCGTTGCCACAGCGCCATTCTTGTTGCGAAAAACATCCGACGTGCGGCCAACCCACGCTAACCACCCCCTCTTTTAGGTGAATGCGCTGCATTCCGATGACACGCATCCAGGCAACAAGATGAAGACATTAGCTCCCAGAAGTGCCCTGTTGATCATGATTCAGTCTTAATGGGCGATCAACGGAAAAGAAGTCGCCAGTAATTCACCCTCAGTCCGCCTGCCATGCCTTGGCGTTTGCCGCGTAGCTGCAACAATCTCTGTTATTCTGCGGTAAGCGATTGGCCAATCTTCCCTTCCTGGCATTTCATGATAGTAACAGTCCGCAATTAGTTACCGAACCATTCGTCAGCCGAAGAGCGTTAGCCCCGGATTTTAGGAACCGGACGTTACCGCGCATCGCACGAGCGGGAATTTATTAACGGACGAGTCCTTAGCATTCGGAAACCCTAGCGCATGACGGTTCAACAAAGTAGTTTTGGAAGTACGAATGAAGGAGTTGAGGTCAGCCTGTTCACATTGACCAACAAGTCTGGCAGCTTCGTCACGTTGACCAATTATGGTGCCATTGTCGTTTCCGTAGAGGTACCCGATCGAGGTGGTAATCTCGCCAACGTAAATCTGGGCTTTCCGACGCTTGCGGGCTACCTTGAGCGCCACCCTTACTTGGGTTCGACAGTCGGACGATTCTGCAATCGCATCGCCAAGGGGCGGTTCGCACTGGATGGTTCGGAATATGATTTGGTCATCAACAATGGACCAAACCACCTGCATGGAGGCACAGTCGGATTCGATAAAGTTGTATGGAAAGCGGAGCCGGTTGAACAACCTGGCCGCAGCGCCGTTCGACTGTCTGCGGAGTTTGCTGACGGTCACGAGGGATATCCTGGAAAGCTGTCAGTCACGGCATTGTACGGTTGGTCGGACGACAACGAACTTAGCTATACCTTTCGAGCCACTACGGATCAACCGACCGTCATCAACATGACGAACCATGCCTACTGGAATCTAGCGGGAGCTGCCGCTGGCGACGTCCTGAAGCATCAACTTCAACTCGAATGTTCGCACTACTTAGAAGTTGACGAAACGCTGATACCATCCGGACGATTAGTCGACGTTGCCGGTACGCCACTCGATTTTACGGAATACCATGAATTGGGTGAGCGAATCGAAGTGTTATCCGCCACCAAGGGCTACGATCATTGCTTCGTCATCAATGGCCCTGCTGGCAACCTACGCAAGGCAGCTCATGTGCGGGAACCCATCACGGGTCGTACCATGGAGGTCTCGACAACTCAGCCGGGCGTGCAGCTGTACACCGGAAATCACTTGAAGGGCGCGCATGCCCAACACAGTGGATTCTGTCTTGAAACGCAGCATTATCCCGACTCTCCCAACCGTCCCGAGTTTCCTTCAACGCGATTGAATCCGGGCGAGGTATTTGAGGAAACGACCATACATCGCTTTTCCACGGATTCTTGAGCGTTTGGAACTGCGGAAAATGATTTGGTTGTTTGCCAAGCATACGGAGGAGCGTGCCAGCCACAGGGGCTGCACAAAGTGAGCTGACGAGAGCCTGAGTTTGACCGTGATAGCTAGCTAACCCTGGGCTGATAGACAGACTGATTGCTCTTGATCGCCACGAATTCCAAAGGCTAGACTTTACAGCCTTCCTTACAGACTTGTCTTGATACTCACTTGCGACTTGGAAATTAACCTGACTTCGGCAATGGTTCGGCTGGGTTCAGACGTCAGGGGACAATCGCAGCCGCTGGCCGGAGCTCGCCAAGTCGAACAGGAATTTCTGCTGCCCGCGTAATAATTCGGATCCGCTGAGACCTACATTTTCTGTGGATCGAAAACCAACTCATTAATGCATCGAAATGCCTCGTATTCTGGTAACTACCACCTTTCCTGGCTGCCTGCTGGCAAGGCAGACTCCCAATTCAAGTGGAATGTGGGGTGAATTTGAATTCATATTCTCCCCCACGCATGAAGCTGTCGATGGCTGGGTCGTCATCGATGATTTGCCACACGAAATCAAGCAGGTCTGTCCCCGCGAGAATACGTTGCTGATCAGTGGTGAACCGCAGAGCGTGCGAATGTACCGACCTCGGTTCACTTCACAGTTTTCGCGGGTGTGGACATCTCACGCTAGCATTAAGCACCCACGACTGATTCGACGCAATGAAGGACAGCATTGGCACTACGCCATGCGCGCTGGCGCGATTCACGGCAAACCACTCGCTTACGACGAGCTTGCCAGCCTTGCTCGTCCTGACAAACCCAAATTATTAAGTGTTATCTGCAGTAACAAATCGGTGACGCCCGACCATCGCCAGCGGCTGGAATTTGCAAATCGACTGAAGGCTTGGTTTGGTGACGATATCGATGTTTTTGGTCGTGGAATTCGCACGATGGACGACAAGTCCGAAGCCATCTGGCCATACAAATATCACATAGTGCTCGAAAACGACCACAGCGATTTCTTCATGACGGAGAAAATTTCGGACGCCTATCTTGGCTGGAGTTATCCGATCTACTTCGGCGGTCGTGAAGCCTATCATCGCTTTCCCGAGGGTTCATTCACTGCGATCGATATCTACCAGCCAGAACAATCGATTTCAATCATTCAAAGCGTGTTGGACGCCAACACCTACGAGAGCTCGATCGAGAATATACGCACTGCCCGAGAACGAGTATTGAACGAGAATAATTTGTTAGCCATGCTGGCAGAGTATTTTCGAGTTGAAGGAGTGCAGGGTAATCCGGCAAGAGTAAGCTTACTGCCGCGAAGAAAACGTACGCGCCTCGTGCTCCAGCGGGTGTACCGAGCGATTAGTGTTCCTTTTTCGCGCAAGGTAGCCTAATTCGTAAAAGTCGGAATGGATTCCATGATCGTTGTCAGAGTGGACGGTGGACTGGGCAACCAGCTGTTCCAGTACGCCTATGGAACATATCTGGCGGAGCGTCATGGTACGCAACTGGTTTTGGACAATCGGTCCTATGAATCCAAACCGGCACACGGGTATTTGCTGGACAAATTCTCCATCGCTGCAACTGAGATTGACCAGGCTGTCATCGCGAAATTGCCTGAGACGTTCCGTGCCGCGCCCGTACGTTCCTGCATCGATTTCTTCCTTCGCTCCAGAATTCGTCGTCACAAGGAGTCGACCTTCGGCTTCAGCCCCTCGGACTTATTAGTCCCAAACGATCGATACCTGGTCGGTTATTGGCAGAGCGAGCTTTTTTTCCCGGGACAACGTCAACACTTATTGAATCAGCTCCAGTTGCGATCGCGACTGAGCGACGAGAGTCTTCGCGTCTCAGATCAACTAGATGCACCTGGAAGCATTGCCGTTCATATTCGTCGCGGAGATTATTTGACGAATCCTGCGGCAGCGCAACTGTATGCATCGATAGGCATCGACCACTATCGGGCGGCGATTGAAGATTGGGCTAAGCGAAACAAGGGTCCGATCGAGGTGTTCGTGTTCTCCAATGATATCGCTTGGTGTCGAGACCAATATCTTGGCGAATGGCCGGTACATTTCGTGGATCACAACCATGCCGGTAACGCGCATGAGGATTTAGTGTTGATGAGCAGAGCGGCCTGCAATGCAATTGCCAATAGCACTTTCAGTTGGTGGGCCGCCTGGCTCAACCAGCGACCAGAACAGATCGTTTACCGACCACCGGCTTGGTTTCTACCTGGAAGGTTGGACGATTCCCATATCCTTCCTGAGCGATGGCAGCTGCCTGGAGAAATGTCGCAGAGTCATTGGAGCGCAGAGGCGGCATCGCTTGGGGCTCGTTCCAGATAAATCACATTAGTTAAGACTTCACGGTCCAGCAAAGGACAACCAGGCATGAAAACGTCCACTCCTCTCGTTTCCGTCGTGATGCCCGTTTACAACGGCGGAAGCTACTTGATCGACGCCGTGGCAAGTGTTATCGAGCAGAGTTGTACCGACTGGGAGTTGATATGTGTCAACGATGGATCGACGGATGGCAGCCAGGCAGTTTTAGAATGGTTTGCCGGACAAGATCGGCGTATTCGTGTTTTGCATCAACAAAATGCTGGCATCGTCAGCGCACTCAATCTGGGTTGCTTCGCGGCGCGCGCGCCGTTAATCGCTCGAATGGATTGCGATGACATCGCGACGCCAGATCGGCTATGCATACAGACGCGACACATGCGTGAACAACCGCAATGTGTAGTTGTCGGTGGAGCTATCCTTGAGATGGATGCGGCGGGGCATCCCTTGAGACTGAGCAGGCTGGCAACCAGGCATGAGCAGATCGTGGAGAATCTGCTTTGCCGTCGAACTGGCCACTTTCATCCGACAACCTTGATTCGCGCTGCAGCATTTGAAGCTGTCGGAGGCTATCGTACTGAATACCAATGGATTGAGGATCACGATCTGTGGTTGCGACTGTCCAGCAGAGGCCAGCTCGCCAACCTTACCGACGTAGTACTTCGTTATAGGCAACATACCGGCAGCGTGTGCTGGCAGCGGGCTGCCCAGCAGCGGCAGTTGATGAACCAACTGCTGCGACAAGCCCATCAGCAACGCGGGCTGGACGTTCCCGATAGTGTGCTAGCGCATCCCGCTCAGAGTCGTTCAGCAGCTGGGCCAGGGAAATGGGCTCGGGCCGCTGCCAAAGGGGGGTTCCCAGTCAGCGTGCACAAGCACTTGCGAGAGTTATTCAAGTCGCATGCAGCGACTCGTTACAAGTTTCGCATGTTCGCCGAATCGGTGGCGCGGTTGATGGTTTCCTTCCCACTGCGCTTGCTGAGGGAATCTGCGGCGCTTCCGTCAGGCAACTACGACGCCTGGCATACCAAGTGGCGACAACACCAAGGCCGCGAGCGTGCTGCCTAGTTGGGCAGCGCCACTTCCGATGAATCTCCTGACGAAGTCAATGACCACCGAGCGATACAAGCACGAATCGCGAGCGAGTGCCACCTTGACCGCAGCGCTGACACACTCGCTTGCGCTTCGTGCTTGTAAGAACTGCAAAGCCTGATTGGTTCGCACCAACAAAGCTGGTGGTTTACGGCTTTCAATTAGCCCTGCGTCATCTTTACCAGCTGCTTGTCAACGGCGGTGGCAACGCGCTCACATCGGGCCATGGTGGCTTCAAACTGTGCAAAGTCGAGCGATTGGTAGCCGTCTGAGGCAGCTGTTTCGGGAGTGGGGTGAACTTCAATAATCAAACCATCCGCTCCTGCAGCGATTGCGGCCAAGGACATGTCTGGCACCAAGTAGGCGTGACCAGTACCGTGACTGGGATCGATAATCACCGGCAAGTGAGTCTTGCGATGCAAGTAGGGGACCGTGGCCAAGGGCAGTGTGAAGCGAGTATGGGATTCAAAGGTGCGTATTCCACGCTCGCACAGCATTACATTCGGGTTCCCTTCGTTCAGGATGTATTCCGCGGCCAGCAGGAATTCTTCAACGGTCGCGCTGGCACCGCGCTTGAGCAGGACGGCTCGAGGGCTATTTCCGACCGCTTCCAGCAAGCGATAATTCTGCATGTTGCGGGCGCCAATCTGCAAAACATCTGAGTACTTGGCGACCAATTCGACTTCCTCGGTACTCATGACTTCCGTTACGACCGCCAAACCTGTTTCCTCGCGAGCTAGTGCTAATAGCTTTAGCCCATCCTCTTTCATACCTTGGAAACTGTAAGGACTTGTTCTCGGCTTAAATGCACCACCACGCAGGGCCGTCGCGCCAGCTTTCTTCACGGCATGGGCTGACGAAACGATTTGTTCCTCACTTTCAACCGAACACGGGCCAGCCATTACGCCCACCTTGCCTGCACCGGCTACGAATTGGCCGACTTGAATTTGGGTTGGCTCGGGTTTCAATTCACGGCTGGCTACTTTGTACGGAGCGGAAATCGGTACAACTTCCGCTACGCCTGGCCCACTCTCCAGCGATTCCGACTTGGTAGCGCGGTCGCGGCCAATCGCAGCGATCACCGTCCGCTCTGCGCCGCGAATCACATGTGCTTTGAGCCCCAACTGCTGGACTCGTTCAGTCATGTGCGCGATCTGCTCTTCGGTCGCGTCTTTTTCCATTACTACGATCATCGCCTCAGTCCCATAAAAGAATCTGCCGATCAACGAAAAAACCCCGAGAATCTTGGGATTCCGGGGCTGAAAGAAGGTCAAGTTCGTGCGATTTTCTTTACGTACTTTTCTCAGCCCCGCAGGTAAACAGCGGTCGGAAGGTAAAGAAGTAATTAAAGAAATAATTTCGCATGGAGGTATTATGACTCGGGTTGGATTGTTGGCAAGACCTTTCAGTCTGCAATCTATTGCTCTACGATACCGTGCTCTGATCAAGACGTAACTCTCGTCCCTTAACGTGCAACCGGGCACATCGATCGAACTATGAACACCAAAGCCAAGACTGCAATTTCTCCCACCCGAGCCGAAGATTATCCCGAATGGTATCAGCAGGTCATCAAGGGCGCTGACCTTGCCGAAAATTCGCCGGTGCGCGGCTGCATGGTGATCAAACCCTGGGGATATGCGCTGTGGGAAAACATGCAGCGAGGTCTCGACAAAATGTTCAAGGCGACCGGACACCAAAATGCCTACTTTCCGCTGTTCATCCCGATGAGTTTTCTTGAGAAAGAAGCTCAGCATGTCGAGGGCTTCGCCAAGGAATGCGCGGTCGTAACCCATCACCGCTTGGAGCCTGACCCGGAGACAGGCGGCTTGAGACCAGCAGGTCCGCTAGAGGAACCCCTGATCGTCCGACCAACCAGCGAAACGATCATTGGGGCGATGTACGCCAAATGGGTTCAGTCGTATCGCGACTTGCCAATTCTGATCAATCAATGGGCCAACGTTGTTCGCTGGGAAATGCGCACGCGTTTGTTTCTGCGAACTGCTGAGTTTCTTTGGCAGGAGGGGCATACGGTCCACGCCACTCGCGAGGAAGCTATCGAAGAGACATATAAGATGCTAGATGTCTACGCGGATTTTGCAGAGAACTACATGGCAGTACCGGTCATCAGAGGAGAAAAGACAGCGGGCGAGCGTTTTCCAGGCGCGGATATTACTGTTTCCATCGAAGCGATGATGCAGGACCGCAAGGCGCTGCAAGCAGGTACCAGCCACTTCTTGGGACAGAATTTTTCGCGGGCCCAGGAGATCAAATTCCAGGATCGCGACGGTGAAATTGCTTTTGCATGGACCACGTCGTGGGGTGTCAGCACGCGACTAGTGGGCGCGCTAATCATGACGCACGCCGATGACGATGGAATGGTGTTGCCGCCGAAACTGGCCCCCGCTCACGCTGTGATCCTGCCGATCTATCGCGATGAAACGCAACGAGAAGCGGTGCTCGAGTACTGCCGACAGCTGCAGCAAGAATTGTCCACGCAGGCCTATGCCGGTCGTGCCGTAGAAGTTGAGTTGGATGATCGCGATCTGCGGGGCGGTGACAAAAAGTGGTTTCATGTCAAGCGTGGTGTACCGTTGCGTATCGAGATCGGCCCCAAAGACATCGCCAAGAATGCGGTATTCGTGGCGCGACGCGACACCAAAGAACAGCAAAGCTTAGCTCGCAACGAACTGGTATCGGGATTCATCGGATTGCTGGACTCCATTCAACGGAATCTGTTTGATCGAGCCAAGCAGATGCAAGTACAACATACTCGAGTCATCAAGACTGAGGCCGAGTTCCGAGACTTCTTCACACCCGCCAATGCCGAGTCACCCGAAGCGCATGGTGGATTTGCGCTGTGCCATTTCCATTCTGAAGAGTCCGTTCAGCCGTTACTTGACGAACTTAAAGTCACGATTCGCTGTATACCTTTAGCGAACAACGACCAACCGGGCATTTGTTTTATGACCGGAAAGGCCGCCGAGAAACAAGCGGTCTTCGCAAAAGCCTATTAGACAACCCGTCGTCAGAACCTCCGAGGTACGCCTGTGGCTGAGCCGAAACCTCCAGCGCCATCGATCATGCTGGTGGCCATATTCAGCCGCCATCGCACGGCGCTGGACTGGGCCTTGGAACGCATCGCCCAAACCTGGGGCAGGCTCGCGCTGTGCAGCGATCGCTTTGACCATGGCGAAACAAACTACTATCAACCCACGATGGGGAGCGGGCTGACCAAACAATTTGTCATCGTCGATGGCCTGTATGATCCTGCGCAGCTGTCGGATTCCAAATTGGAGAGCAATCGTTGGGAAGCCGAACTAGCCGCTGCCAACCGATTTAGTGAATTGAGACCATTGAACATCGATCCCGGCTATATCACGTTAACGAAGCTGGTGCTGGCCAGTGCCAAGGACCGTGCCCATCGGATCTATTTGAAGCAAGGAATTTATGCTGAACAGTGCTTGTACTACCTCGACCACCGCTGGCAAGCTCGACCATGGACTTACCCCGACTATCAACGCGACGACTTCCAAACGTTTTTCAGTCAGGCTAGAGAACACTTAAAGCGTTTGGTTCTCAGTCAGCCGTCAGCGATTCAGATCGCAAACGGCAGGCGGGACGTACTGTAACTCCCATTTGCCGAGTGGGAGCTTGGCGGAGATCGCTCAGCGGCACCAGTTTGAGTGCTGATGACCACCTCGCAAAAATTGTTGGCCAGCCGACTGCGGTCACTATGGCCCTTTGTTCATTCGCACAAACCCACGCAGCGCAACTCGGCGGATCGTTACTTTGGCAAAATTGTCGGGACACCAGATACTTAGGAAAGACTTATGAGCGGATGGGCGGTAGCGCTCTTACTTCTGGCCACCATATTACCGAGCTTCCTCATTTCGGTAATCGCTGTAGCCTGGGTGCGTCGCATGGCAGAACGACTGGGACTGCTCGATAAGCCTGGCGAACGCAAAGTGCATTCCGTGCCTATACCTCTGGGCGGTGGGTTGGGTATTTGGGCGGGCGTGATGGCAACTTTGGCGCTAGGGACGGCGGCCGTATTTGTCATCGAGGGCTTCCCCGGTCTCGCCAGTGGATTGCCTAGCGGAATCACGCAACACTTGGGGGGAATGCGGGGCAAGATTTCCGAGATTTGGGGAATTGCAGGTTGCGGCACCGTATTGGTTTTCCTTGGGTTAATGGACGACCGTCGCGGGATCCCCTGGTGGGTAAGGCTGGGTGTGGAAATTGCTGTGGCCACATTCTGCGTCTACTGGCAAGGGCTGCAGCTGACGGCGTTCATCGAATTGCCCTGGCTGACCGGCATGTTAAGTGTGGTGTGGATCGTCGCGTTGATTAATTCTTTCAACATGCTGGACAATATGGATGGACTGAGCGGAGGAGTGGCAGCCATCTCGTCAACGTTCTTGGCAATCATGCTATTGACCGGACGCGATAGTCAAAACGGCCAACCTCAAATCCTCGTAGCTGCAATGTTGCTGATTCTTGTGGGGGCGTTGCTGGGGTTTTTGCGGCACAATTGGCCACCCGCGAAGATTTTCATGGGAGATGCCGGCAGCTATTTTATCGGCTTTTGGATCGCGGTGGCCACGTTGTTGGCAACCTACGTCGGATACCAGGGTACGACACCGCATGCCATCGTGGCACCCTTGATCGTTATGGCCATTCCACTCTATGACATGGTTGGCGTGATCATCATTCGCTTGCGGGAAGGCCGCAGTCCATTCGAAGGCGACAAACGTCATTTTTCCCATCGCCTGGTCGATCTCGGGATGACGAAAAAGCAGGCGGTGTTCACCATTTACTTAGCCACAGCAACTTGTTCGCTAAGCGCTTTGCTGTTGCCCCGAGTGGATTTGGCTGGCGCTGTGATTATCGTCTGCAACACTTGTCTGGCCCTTGGCTTAGTACACATACTTGAATCTGTGGGGCGAGATCCACGCAGCTAACTTGCGAGGCCCTATTCCCCTGTTGGCCTCAATGCCGCAAAGATAATGAACAAGCGCACCAAACGAGAACGCAAATCCAGCGCGACCATCCCTCGTGGTCACGCGGTCGCCGTCGCCTCGGGCCAGCAAGGCTTGAATGTCTCCAGTCGTCTGTGGCCAGCCAGTGCTGCAGCCCTGGGCGCGTTGTTGGTCTGGTTATTCTTGGCGCCGATGGATTCGATCAGCGTATTTGTCGGTCAAGCACAGTCGCAGAACCTGGCCTGGCTCTTGACGGGGACACTGGCGGCGAGTGCTGCGGCGTTTGCTGGAGCTGGATTTTCCTTTTCACGAACGCATTGGATAGGTCTGCTGCTGGTCTTGGGCTGGTTGATTTTGGCAACCGTACTGGCCGGTCGCCAAGACAATCCACGCGTCGCTTGGTATGGGTTTTGGCACGTGATGAGCCTGGTCAGTGGCTATTTCGTATGCCGCGGCTGTGCCAAAGGGGATTACTCGCGGACTGCCATGTTGTCGATCTGCCTGTGCGGCCAAATCGCTTTGTCGGTGCATGGACTTCATCAAATGGCAGTTAGCATGCCCAGGGACCGGGCTAAGTATCAAGAAGATCCTCAGGCCGTGATGCAGCAATACGGCATAACAACGCCCATCGGTTCCCCGGAACACCGACGTTTGGAGGATCGACTGTTGAACAGTAGCGAACCGTTCGCTACGTTCGCCTTGGCCAATTCGCTGGCGGCAAGTCTGTGCATGGCGCTGGTGCTACTTCTTGGCATGGCGGTTCACTGGACGGCCAATCGAAAAGCTCTACCGTCAAGTTCATGGACGGCCTTGGGCCTGCTAGTGGCAATAGGCTTCGTCTCGGCGACTTGGTTCTTTGCCAAGAGTCGCGGTGCTTCCGCAGGTGTTTTCGTTGCCCTCGTGTATTGGCTCTTTCTTGATGTCGCTTACTACCGCAAGCGACTCTCAACACGACAAATGCTGATCGGCCTTGGTGCATTCGTATCGCTAGCGTGCGTTGCTGCGGCGTGGCTTTATCGCTTTGATCGGCTGGTGCTAACCCAAGCCTATTACTCGTTATCATTTCGCTTGGAGTATTGGGTTGCTACGCTACGAATGCTGAGAGAACATTGGTTGTTCGGCGTCGGATTGGGCAATTTTCAGGCGCATTACTCTCTGGTAAAGCTCGAGGGAGCGAGCGAAACAATCGCCGATCCGCACAACTGGATCTTGGATATTGCTGCAACTCTGTCAGCGCCAATCGCTGCTCTCTGTTGCGTTTGGATGGCGATGCAATTGATTCCTAGAAAGAAGCTAGCCTCCCAATCGGCCGCAAGTGATAAAGAACGAGCGAGCAACGATTATCAAATGGGCAAAATGCTACTGTCAGGAGCCGTCGTAGGTGGCATCATCTGTTCCATTGGGCTCTATTTCTTAACGGGCTTGGACGTAGAGGCCAGCGTCCTTTCTTGGACCGTTGCTTTGTGCCTAACGTGGGCGGTGTGGCCACTGCTGTACCAGCTGGCCTCCATTCGCTCCGCAGCATTGCCCTCCGCCGTGTTGGCGGCAACAGTCGCACTATTGGCCAACGGATCATGGCAGGCCTCTGGCTTGGCTGTGCCCTTGCTCGTGCTGATTGTCGCGGCACAACCCGACCCGCAGCGCGAGCAGACGGTGGCACATGTCCGCCCGTGGGTTCTGGCGTTGCCCGCTTTGGGCTTGGTCTGCTTCATTTTCCAGAGCTGGGTACCAACTACGAATTCTTGGACCATCCAGCAGCAAATGGTGGACGCGAGTGGTCCCGAGCAGTTGCGGTTGGTCGATGCGGCAATTGCGGCTGATAGTCTAGACAGCCGCCCACTGCAGTGGAAAGCAGAGTTGTTGGTAATGCAAGCTTTGGAGAGCAGTCGGGACCAGTTTGCTGTTAATGCCGAGAACGCCCTCGAAGCTGTCGAGCGATGGCTGGCCTGCGATTCGACCAGCTTTGGCAACTGGTTCATGGCTGGTGAGTCGATGCTGCAGTTGAGTGTTGCCGCCAGCCGGGCAGATAGCGCTCCGCATGAGTGGCTGACTCGTGCGCTCGACTATTTCACAGGGGCGATCGTGCGAAATCCCACCGACGTCCAATTGCAGCTTCAAGCCGCCTTAGTTGCCAACTTACTTGGAGACGAGACACTGGCCAGCCGTCTGCTTTCCGAAGGGCAGCGTCTGAGTGACATCACGCCGCACGCCGACAAGAAACTGGAAATGCAAGTTTTCCAGCTCCCCCCCCCACTGGCAGAGAAGATTTTGACTGAATTGGGCTCAAACGAGGACTCGGCCTATCTGACGGGAGAACAGGTCGCTCGCTGGCTGCGTAGGAACAATTAGAGTTGTCGTGCAATATTCGTTTGTAAGGAATCATTCATGTTTCGCGTCGTTTTCACCATTCTCGTTGCGGCTTTGCTCGGCTGGTCGATGGGAAAAGTTCATTCCATGATCGCCACCACTGGCTGGGAAGAGCGGTTCAATCTTTCTCGCGAAACTCTTGCAGAGGTTCGGGGCGAACTGACCAACGCGGAAATCGTTCAGCAATCGTCGCAGGGAACTCCGGTTGTTGAAGTGGTAGGAGGCACGGAGTTCAATTTTGGCACCATGCAGCACGGCGAGGAGCGTAGCCACGAATTCTTATTGCGGAATGTCGGCAACGGCCCGCTCAACCTGGAGATGGGAACGTCTACTTGCAAATGCACTGTAGGGAATCTCGACAAATCCGTGCTGCAACCCGGCGAAGAGACCAACGTCAAATTGACTTGGAAGGCTCAGACCATCATGCCCGATTTCGGCCAATCAGCCACGATTATCACCACGGACCCAACGCGCACCGAGGTCAAATTGGTCGTGCGCGGCAAGGTGGCAGACAGCTTTGTGATCGAGCCCCGTGAGTTGGAATTGGGCGACGTTTCCGATAGCGAGGGCGCGGAACGGACGTTCCATGTTTTCAACTATATGGACCAGAACCGCGTCCTGAGAGATTTTCTGTGGATCGATGAGAACACTCGAGATTTCATCGAAATTGAATCGCACAAAATCGACTTGGACAAGGCTCAGTTTCCCGAGCATGCCACTGCTCGCGAGGCCTTTGAAGTCACTTTGCGAATCAAGCCCAAGATCCGAACCGGTCCATTGTCATCACGCATCCGTTTCTCGACGGATTTGTACGAAGATATCGGGGAGTTGGAAGTTCCCGTCAAATTCCGCGTTTCAGGTGACGTTACGTTGGTTGGCGGGCCGTCGTTCGACGTGAAACGAAATCGAATTGACTTGGGTACCGTGTCATCGGCCACGGGCGCGTCAGTCAATGTCTGGCTCCGAGTCAAAGGATCAAATACAGACTCTATCCAGCCAGTAATCGATTCGGTGTACCCCGAACAATCCTTGCAAGTCACTATCGAGGAGCCGACCATCAGGAGCGGAACCAAGATGTTTCCCATTCGCTTGGAGATACCCAAGGGTGCGCCCGAAGCCAATTTCCCGGGAACCTCGCGACTGGCGTATGGAAAAGTTGTTATCAAAACAAACCACGAGTTTAGCCAAGAAATTCCGATATACGTTCGTATGGTGGTCACCAAGTAGATCTTGGCAATTGCTAGCATTCCATCGTTTGACTTTTTGCAACTTGTGCAGGGAATTTCCAAGTGCTCATCGAATTACCCCATTTAAAACTGCCTACAACAGCGAGCTTGCTGGGATTGCTGATGTTGTCGATGGCAGGTTGTCAGGGAAACACCGAACCAGGTGTGAAGGAGACAGCCGATTCGTCAGCGAAAAGCAATGCCGCAGTTGACGGTTCTGACGGTTCCTCAGCCACAGCGGACAACGGGGCGGGCGCTGGAGATAGTCTGGGCCTTACGACTGAGGAGAGTTCGGGAAGCGTTGCTTTGCCTGTCGAGGCCAATGTTGCCACGCAAGCCGAACGCAACCAAAAAATAGCTGAGGACTGGCCGCAACCGCAGGCCGTGATCTTTGTATCCGGTCAACAGCATGGATACATCGAGCCCTGCGGCTGCACCGGGCTGGAAAACCAAAAGGGCGGTCTAATCAGACGCGATACGTTGTTAACCTCTCTCGGCGACCGTGGCTGGCAATTGGTGCCGGTCGACGTTGGAAACCAGGTGCGGCGGATCGGACGTCAGGCTGAACTGAAATTTCAGACGACTGTCGAATCGATGAAGAAGATGGATTATCAGGCTGTAACGCTTGGCGTCGATGATCTGGCCTTGTCCAGCATCAATCTCATTCAGCTCGCCGGTTCCGACGGATTGAATAAGCTGCCGTTCATTTCAGCGAACGTCGTTGTTTGGGGAGACCCCAGTATTTTTCCGAGCCATCGCATTGTTCAGGCAGGAGATCGAAAAATTGGCATTACAGGCATATTGGGAGCCGAATACCAAGAGAGAATTAAGAGTTCCGACATCGAGTTCTTTGATCCTGCAGAGCGGTTGGCGTCGGTAGTTGAGCAATTGAAAGCTGAGAATTGCAATTTCATTGTGTTGCTGGCCCACGCTTCACTGGAAGCCTCAACGGAATTGGCACAAAAGGTCCCCGGAATCGACTTGGTTGTCACCGCTGGCGGATTTGGTGAACCCACCAATCGCCCCGAGGCCATCGACGGCTCGCAGGCTGTGATGGTGCAAGTCGGAACCAAAGGAATGTATGGGGGAATTGTCGGACTTTTTGATGATCCGCAGACTCCCATTCGCTACCAGAGAATCGCTATTTCCAGCCAGTTCAAGGATTCGGCCAGAATGCTGGAAGAATTCAGCAACTATCAAGAACGGCTCAAAGAGGAAGGCTTGGCTGGTTTGGGCGTGACTCCCGTCAGCCATCCCAGCGGGCGGAATTTTGTGGGCTCGCAAGCATGTGCGGAATGCCACGAATACGCCTTTGATGTTTGGAAATCTTCGCCGCACGTGAATGCTACGGACAGCATTATCGAAGCCAATAACGACCGCGGGGGAATCGCTCGGCATCATGACCCGGAGTGCATTAGTTGCCACGTGACTGGATGGGACCCCAAGTTCTTCTCACCCTATGCAACTGGTTTCGCAAGTCCGATTGATACACCACAAATGATGGGAAGTGGCTGCGAAAATTGTCATGGACCTGGCAGTCAACATGTTGCTGCGGAGTTGGGCGAAATCGACGTCACCAGCGAACAACTAGCTGAACTGCAGCAGCAGATGGTTTTACCGCTGGATCGAGCTCGGGATAGGTGCTTGGAGTGCCACGATCTGGATAATAGCCCAGACTTCCACGTGAAGCCCTTTGAAGAGTATTGGGACCGAGTCAAACACTACGAATAACCGCGCGGCCGCCCAAAATGCTAAGTGCTGTACGCACCGTCGCTCGCTTCAATGGCCGCGCTTAAGTGAGTATTGACGCGTCAGCGGCCGAGTGCCGTCCATTTATACTCTTGACCCAACGGCCAGCGGCTAACAGTTTTCACAATACGGGCGTTGCCCTATCCGCAGGCTGCAACAATGCACTAGGCATTGCCTCAAAACGTCCAGTTGGCGTGATCTGCTGGCTGGCTCCTGGCGAGTACGGTGGCTCCAGCCAAACAAGTAATTCCGCTCGGTAAATGGACGTACCTTTGAGACAAAGCCTATTTTGAAGGCGAATTCCTGTCAGCGAAATGGATGCGGTTATCGATTTCCTGCTTGAGCTTTGGGGGAAGCGGCCCCACTTCGGCGGCAGCCACGTTCTCTGCTAAATGAATCAAGTTTGCAGTGCCGACGATCGTCGCGTGGCAACATGGATTGGAAATTGTGTAACGCAGGATCAATTCGGCACGTGACATTTCCTCGGTAAGCAAATCATCCAGTTGGGCTTTTGCCCAGGCATCGTTGACGGCCGGGCGTTGAATTTCGGCTTCTGGACCACCCTGCGCAATACCGCCACGGATGATCACGCCAGCTCCCGACTCGGCACAGCGGCGGATCGCGGACTCGTGGGTCGGTTCAAGGCACGAATAGGGTATCTGAAAAACTTCAAACACGTTCAAAGCGATTAGGTCGTTCAACTCTGGCAACTTGCTTGATACACCGATGTGCCGCACCAACCCAGCGTCGCGCAACTGAACCAGAGAATCGATTAGCCCAGCATTTTCTAATGTCCGGGCATCACCACCATGAAACTGGATGATGTCGATGTAATCTGTTTTCATCCGGCGCAGACTTTCGTCCACGTTGCGACGAATCACGTCACGCGTCCAAGTGTGGCGAATCTCCAGGTGCCCGGTATGCTGGATCGGATCACAGCCACATTTTGTCGCAAGGTAATACTCTTTTCGTCGAGAGCTGATGAAGTCTCCGATTCGCCGTTCGCACATGCCGTAATCTGGCGACGTATCGATCAAATTGACCCCGTGATCGAGAACGGCATGCAATACTCTTTCCGCGGAGGACTCATCAACGACCCGCACGCCCCATGTATTGGGGCCGCGCAGACCCATACTGCCGTACCCCAGGCAGCTTACCTGCAATCCAGTGTTCCCGAGCGTTCTTTTTTCCAACTCAATGACTCCATTGCGATGTGGTTTGGCGATATTACGTTATAATCCTGAGATTCTCTGAAATTGCTGGACAGTCTGATAATCGCCCGATTTGGAAAATGTTCGGCGATTTCACGCAATTCAACCATCCCCTGACGGCCATACATGATTCAAGAGCCAGAAAAACACGAAAGAGTTACACCTTCCGCATCATCCTTGCCACACGCAGAATCCCTGGGAAGTTTGGTGCCTCCGGAACAAATCGAACATTCGCGTGTCATGGCACTGGCGGCAGTCAAGGCTGCAGCGGAAAATCGGGGACAAGACATCATCCTGCTTGATCTTACCAGCCAAACCGCCCTCTTTGATTTTTTTGTGCTGGCAACGGGATCCAGTCGCCGGCAATTGTCCGCCATGGGTTTTGAGATCGATCGAGTTCTCAAACATGAGCTGAATGAGCGGCGTTTAAGCGCGGCTGGCTACGACGAAAGCCGCTGGATCGTCTTGGATTACGGTAGCGTGGTGGTGCATCTTTTCGATGAGGAAACCCGAGAGTTCTACGACTTGGAGTCGCTGTGGGCTGATGGTAGGCAAATTGACATTTCCAGCATTGTCGCTGAAGCCTCTGCTAGAATGTCCAAACTGGCCGATTAGATTCCAGTTATGCTTGCCTGAGTGGCTAGAGCTGCCCCAAAATACTGTCGGCGTTGGAAGCGTATTGCCTTGGAATCACGAGCTGTCTCGCGCCCATTGGTATCCGAACACTGGCTTGCATCAGCATACAGCGTTGTTAAGTGTGCAGAGTTGTTGACTTAGTAGCTTGTTAGCGTGTTCCGCCGCGCGAACCAAGAGGCCCGGTAAGCTGTATCCGTAACACCCGGTACCGAGTAGAATCGCCGTTTTTCCAGCTTTGATCACGAGATTTCTCCAGCGGCACTATGCAGATCCTCTCACTTATTCGGAACCGGTTTTTCCAAGCACTTACGGGATGGATCGACCAGCCGGAAGAATATGCCAGTCGTGTCTCAATTGCCCGGGACCCCCAGCACGGTGATTATCAGGCGAATATCGCCATGCCGTTGCAGAAAACTTTGAATTTGCCCCCCAGGGAAATCGCCAATCAGTTGGTTTCCCGATTGAGCATTGGCGATCTGTGCCATGAAGCAGAGGTTGCCGGACCGGGTTTCATCAATTTGCGGTTGCGCGACTCATTCCTGGCCGAACAGCTCGCTGCCGCCGCTCAGGACTCACGATTGGGCGTCGGTTGCCTGCCGTCGCGAACGTTTGTCATCGATTATTCGGCCCCAAATGTTGCCAAGCCCATGCATGTTGGCCACATTCGTTCGACGGTAATTGGCGATGCGCTGGCCCGCATTCTTCGCTTCTTGGGGCACCAGGTCATCACGGATAATCATCTCGGTGACTGGGGCACTCAGTTTGGGATGATTATTTACGGTTACAAGCACTTTGTAGATCCAGTTGCCTTTCATGCCGATCCGGTGGTGGAACTCAGTCGCCTGTATCGGTTGGTGCAGAGCATCATTGCCTACCAGAACGCATGTCCGAAATTGGAAAAGCTAGAGCAGGGATTAAATGTAGCCCGCAAGCAAGCCGCCGAGGCTGAGGCTGCGGCAAAGGTTGACTCTAAGCAAAAGAAAGTTGCTGCGGCTGCGCTAAAGGCCCTGCGATCCGCTGAAGACAATCTGGCAGCAGTAGAAGCGATTATCAATGGCTTTCAGGCCGACCCAAAGAACTTAACCGTTGCTCAGCAGCACCCCGACCTGGAAACGCAAGCCCAATTAGAAACTGCCAAATTGCACCAGGGCGATGCAGAAAATCTCGCGCTATGGGAGAGATTCCTACCGATTTCCATCGCAGAAATAGAATCTGTCTATCGTCGGTTGGACATTCATTTCGATCATACGCTGGGTGAAAGTTTCTATCACCCGCTGCTCTCTTCCACGGTGCAATCGCTGCTGGATGCAAAGATGGCAGTGGAGAGCGAAGGTGCCATCTGTATTTTTCTGGAGGGCTTTGATGCGCCAATGCTGATTCGCAAGCGTGACGGAGCGTTTCTCTACGCCACCACCGACTTGGCCACGATCGAATATCGCCAACGTGAGTTCCAACCAGATGTCATCCTGTACGTGGTTGACCATCGTCAAAGCGAACATTTTCAGAAGCTGTTTGCTGCTGCCCGAGCTTGCGGGTATACCGATATCGATTTGCAACACATCAGTTTCGGCACAGTACTTGGCCCCGATGGCAAGCCTTTTAAGACTCGTAGCGGCGCAGTCATCGGCTTGGAATATTTACTGGACGAAGCAATTCAGAGGGCGCATCAAGTTGTCTGCGATCCTCAACGCATGCAAAAAGCTGGGCTGGAGATGTCGGCTGAGGAAAGTCAGGAAGTTGCCCGCGTCGTGGGATTAGGGGCGATCAAGTATGCGGACTTGTCTCACAATCGGACAAGCGACTACGAATTCAACACTGAGAAGATGGTCCAACTGGAGGGCAATACGTCAGCCTACATTCAATACATGTACGCCAGAATCCAGAGTATCATTCGCAAATCGGGCGAACAGCTCGACCAGGATTCGATAGCGCATTTCGCCATACAGTTAACCGAATCGGCCGAAAGAAGCTTGGCGTTACAACTGCTTCAATTCGAAGACGCGCTGCTGCAGAGTTTGGACGAGTATTACCCCAGCGTACTGACGACCTACTTGTACACGCTCGCCAAGCAGTTTGCCAGCTTCTTCGATCAATGCCATGTCTTAAATGCTGACAGCGAAGAAGTCCGCCGCAGTCGCCTAGCGATCTGTTTCACCACAGGTCGTGTCCTGAAGCAAGGGCTCGGCTTGTTGGGAATCGGCGTTGTGGATCGTATGTAAAATCCTGTCCTTCGAATGGGTCGGGGGGAAGAACCTTTGCAAGCTTGAATCATCCGACCGGCACATCTGTGAATCCCAGTGGTTTCAGTACGGAGATACGCGCCGCTGATGCGTCGCCCCCTTTTCGCAATACAGTTCCAAGATTTGCCAGCAGACGTATTGTCAGCGACAATGATAACATTCTGTTATTGTGTCAACTCGGTGCCTACCGGAGCTATTTCCTTGCAGGTCACGTCTGGTTTCTGCAAGCCACGACAGCGTCGCAGCTTTTTGTACAAGAAAGTCATCCTCAGTGTCCGCTACACATTCTGACCATCCAACTCTTGCCAATGCTTTCGTGACCGATCAGCAACGAGCACACTGGCACGATGGGGCGTTGTGGTTTGTTCGCCAGAAACGCGATCGTGTGGCGCACGCTTTGCCCGAATGGGAGCGATTGCGGGCTTTGGCCGCCCAGATCAAGGCACACACTTTAGCTGACCTGCCGCGGTACTTGGAAGAATTCGAGCGCAACGCGACCGCCCTAGGAGCGGTCGTACACTGGGCCCGTGACGCCAAAGAGCACAATGAGATCGTGCACTGTATTCTCAAGGCCAATCAAGTTCAGAAAGTGGTCAAGAGCAAGAGTATGTTGACGGAGGAATGCCACCTGAACCCATACTTGGAATCGCAGGGGATCGAAGTCGTCGACACAGATCTTGGAGAGTGGATTGTCCAGCTACGCGGCGAATCGCCCAGCCACATCGTGTTGCCAGCAATTCATATCAAGAAGGAAGAGGTCAGCGATACGTTCCATGAGCATATCGGTACGCCCAAGGGGAACGCCGATCCAACGTTTCTAGCGCGGGCCGCACGTCATGAACTGCGGCAACGTTTCATGAACGCACAAGCGGGTATCACTGGAGTTAACTTTGCGATTGCCGAAACCGGCGGGATCGTCGTCTGCACCAATGAAGGCAACGCCGATCTTGGCGTTTCCCTGCCTCGCTTGCACATCGCTTGCATGGGGCTGGAGAAACTGATCCCCCGGCTCGTAGACCTGGCCGTATTCACCCGCTTGTTAGCTCGTAGCGCTACTGGGCAACCAATCACAACCTACACATCCCATTTCCACGGCCCACAGACGGCTGGTCAGTTGCATATTGTCCTGGTCGACAATGGACGAACGGACATTCGAGCCAATCCGGTGTATCAAGAGTCTCTGCAGTGCATTCGTTGCGGAGCGTGCATGAATACCTGTCCTGTTTATCGCCGTAGCGGAGGCCACAGCTATTCGAACACGGTTCCCGGTCCAATTGGTAGTGTATTGGCTCCTGCCGCCAATCCGCGACAAAACTACTCGCTGCCCTACGCATGTACATTGTGTGGTTCGTGCACCGATGTCTGTCCAGTAAAGATTCCTCTTCATCATCAATTGCTGGCCTGGCGCGGTGAACTGGCGGAGCGCAAACTGATCCCCCTGAGCAAGCGTCTGTCCATGAAGTTGGCACGCTACGTTTTTGGCAATCCTTGGCTCTATCGCTTTTGCGGCAAAGCAGCACGACTGTCACTGCGGATATTGCCGCGATGGTTGACGCATCACCGATTGAACGTCTGGGCCAGACAGCGGGATTTACCCGAAGCTCCGCAGCACAGCTTTCGAGAGCTATATCAAATCCGGTCCATAGAGGCTTCGAAAGCAAAGAGCCCAGCTTCTGCACCGATCGAGAAGGGTAATTGAATTTGGTGACGACTAAGACTCTAACTCACTGGCTTGCGGTTGCCAGCTTGTGCCTTGCTTGTGCAACGGCCAAGCTCGCGTCCGCTTGGGCGCAGGAAGAGCGACCAGTTGCGTCTGAGGTCAACTCACCAGACAACGAAGTGAGCTTTGATCGCTCCGCCATGATGTCTGAACTGCGACGTTTGGCAGAGGTTTGTGAACGAATTGGTTTGTCCGAACAGGCGGAAATCTCGCGGCATTGGGAGCCGCCCGTCCGCCATGACCAACTTCTACTCTACCTGCCCGGTGTGTCGACCAGCCAGCCAACAGAAGATGCCAATTTCGGACATTGGCAGGACGCTTTCCTTCGCGCGCGCCGCAATTACGCTGGCTATCTCTTCGAGCAAGCTCGAGCGCAACTGAAATCTCAGCAGGAGGATCGGTCTTTTTGTACTTTATGGCACGTCCTTCGCGAAGATCCGTCGCACTCCGAGGCGAAGCGAATTCTTGGTCCTTTGGCAACAGCGGCCCGAGTACGTCCACAATTGCGGCTCTCGAATGCTCCCCACGAGAAACTCGGCTGGGCCGCCAAGACCTACAGTCGCGTTACCACGCCCCACTTCACCTTAACTACCAGGGCAGATCGTCGCGAGAGCGTACTGCTGGCAACGCAATTGGAAGAGTTTTTTGCTCTTTGGAGCCAAGTGTTCTACGAGCTGTGGGCTGCTCCTGGAAAGCTGGAACAACGCTTTGCATCATCCTCATCTACAGCCTTCCCCTGGGACGAACCACCGCATTCGATCGAAGTCGTGTTGCTGCGGGACCGACAGGAGTACCTCGATACTCTAGGTGCGAGCGAAGCCAGTATCGGCCTGTCCGTTGGCTATTATTCACCGCAGGTCCAGATGTCGTTCTTTTACCCAGCCCCCGACATGATCGCGACCCTGTTTCATGAATTAACCCATCAACTATTCATAGAGGCCACCCAATTAAATGTCTCTAATGAATTGGAACTAGACGGTGGATTATGGATGATAGAAGGCATTGCCATGCACATGGAATCGTTGGCTGAACGCAACGATTACTGGACGTTGGGTGGTATCGATTCACCGCGGATGCAGACAGCCCGCTACCGTGCCGTCCGCGATGGATTCTGGCCTGAATGGAATGATTTTGCAGCGGGAAATATGGAGCGATGGAAACGAGATCCACAGCTGGCTACTCTCTATTCGCATGCCGTCGGCCTGACCCATGTTTTCCTGGACGGTCTCATCTCTGGGGACAGTTCGCGCGAAGCGTATCTACGCGGCCTGGTCGCAGCCTACCGAGGCAATTCCGATGGGCGCGAACTGTTAGTCTTTCTTGGAGATACCGAAGAGGCAGCCAAGAATCGTTACCAAGACGCGCTGACCGTGACAGAGGAGCAGCTGCTGGAATTGGACGCAACTGGATATCTGGTAGCCGAGCTGGTTCTGTCTGGTAGCCTGTTTACACCACAGGCTTGGCAAACACTTTCAAGGCAAACGCAGCTGCAATGGCTTGATCTTTCGTTTTCCAACGTAGCCGCTCAGGACTTGCGCTGGCTACCGCAAGCGAACAAGCTGGTGCGACTTAGTCTGGAAGGAACTCGCTTGGAAGGCGAAGCGCTCAAATGGGTTCGGCAAGTTCCCGAGCTGCGGGAGTTGGATCTAGCCGACTGTGCGATTGACGATGCCGATCTACAAGAGTTGGCTGGACACCGCAAGTTGCAGACACTTTGGTTGACCAACACGCGCGTAACCGACAAGAGTCTGAAGACCCTAAGTAGCTTGCCAGCACTAAAGCGTTGCGACGTCCGGGGAACGCAGATTCAGGAATCCAGTTGGCTGGAATTTGCAAAGCAAAGGGGCTGGTAAAGCAGCTCTGTCACCGAACTCTCCGGCCAAGAGCCCTCTTCACCGAGCTCCCCGGCCAAGAGGTCCGTGCAGCAGCCTCCAAGTTCCCCCTCTCCGCTCGGACCCGTTTACTTTACAAACTCGCGGCTCACCGCGTGGGGAGAGTAAGTCTTGGTGCCGTTCACCGAGAAGTTTAGATTTCTTCAAACCGTTTGACCGAACGTGTCAGCGGGATCGCGAAGATTGTAAACGTCAGGGCAAGCTTGGACGTTCTGAAATTGACGAACACCAAGCTCAACCGACCTTTCGCCCACTGTCTGAATTTACCAACGCCTCTCACAGAGACTTTTTCAAGGAAGAGCAACATGCCCAAGTACTATGCCGTCTGCGGTTCCCACGCACTTGTTGTAACCGCAGATGGGCCAGCACATGCAGCCATGCGATTGGTGGATGAAGTTCTGGCGCCCCACATGTGGATTTATGATGACGAATCCATTAGCGACCAAGATCGCCGCGATCATGTGACGCTAGAGGCACTATTGCATCTCAGTTCGTCTGTTTGCGTCAGTCAGCGCGGCCTTGGTCGTAGAGACTGCGGTGAATATGGAGTTCCCGAACTCTTGGACGAATGGCATTGTTTGATGGCGGCCGCGCAGAAATTATTTATTGCTGCCGGTGTCCCGCGCAGAATCTTGCCGACGGTTTTGGATCAGCAACGCTCGCCACAGCTTCCCCGATAACTACTTCGCGCCTGGCATTCCGATTCTCGCATAGTCGGTGCCGGGTCGCGGATATCCCCAGGTAAGGGCCAATGCGTCGGCGGCTTCTTCTCGATCAACAATCTCCTGCCATCCTCCATTTCGAAGGAAAGCATGCGCCAATTCGTGGGCGATGATGTAATGTGCAAATGCCTCGCTTGAGGTTGCTAGTTTTCTTCGCAATACCACGCTTCTGCTCACACTGGCGCAGCTTATGGGCAAAGCCAGAAACGTTCTCGAACCCCGACCGGGTGCAATGTCTTCCAGGTCAATTCGAAAAGCTGGGTCGTCGAGAAAGTCCTGTTGGACTTCTTCTGGGAGCGATAGCAGCACCGCAGACACGCGATCCCTCAGTGGAGGACAATCCTCCAATGCAACCAGGAAGTTTGAGAACTTTTCCCGTTTCACTACATCTCCCATCTGCCATGCCAAGGTTGCATGTCGGCCAACTTTCTGGAATATGATTTCGACGTGATCTACTGCTGTAAAGCGTATAGCAGTACGTTGATTCCAATTTTTGCCGCGTCCTCTCGCAGGTAACCTTGGCATTGTAGCGAGTGCCTACTTTCCAAAGCGCAGCTAATGTCCAGCGGCGAGAACACGACAACGACTCGGTCCTCGAATTTTCCTAACTCCAATCTCGGGGTGATTTCTCGTCGAGCGGTGACAATTTGGTCGCCAGATCGGTCTGGATCGATCATTTGAACGCGTCGAATATCAAATCCGTGATAGTTCTTTGATGTTAGGATATCATGATCTGGAGTGATTCCTTGCAAAGGCACACCGAGAATAATCTCCATTTCCGTTCGGAAGCTTTGCATGAATTCCTGGTCGGCGCAGATGGCATTGGCAAATAGAAAGCCGCCGTTTTCAAAGTAGGACTTCAACGCTTGCCGCTGTCCATCGGACAATCGCAACTTACCGCGACCATGCATAAAAGAGATCGGATACTCTGACAAATCATCTTCAGCGATGTTAATCATCCGCTTTTCGCTGCTCAGCCGCTGAGGCAATTCTTGCCAGAACCACTGCATCAAGGTTGGCACGGCTTTGGGCGCATCGTCGGCACCTGCCGAATGTTGCAGGATAGGCAGGAAGAGAACGCCTCGATCGCTTGTTGTCTCAGGCAAATCGTTTTCCAGAATCGTTACCGTATCCAACTTTTCCTTCAACTCTTTACCGGTAGCGTAAGCTAAGACATTCAAGCCGATCTTCGTAAACGCATTCAGTTCTCCTGAGATTGATTCGGGATAGTCCTTAGTCAAGCCGTAGGCGGGGTTCAATTCCCAGCGGCAGGACAAACTGGACGGGCAATACACGACCCCCAGCCGACAGCAGGTTTGCACGCCCCACAGCCAGGTACCCTCAGGCAGATTCTGAGGTCGTATCCGCGACTCGGCATACCAAATCGGATGATCCGGCGAGATTTTTTCCAAGGGTTGTTCAAAGAGTTCGACAACCAACTTGCGGAAGTACGTCTCAAAGGCTTGGCCATTGCAACCATTGCCCACACAACCTTCTGCAAACAAGAAACCACCTTGCTGGACATAATCTCTCAGCACCTGTTTCTGGGCATCGCTAATTGCAGGAGTCCCAGTTCCGCTGAGAAATAATACCGGCGATTCCAGCAGATCTTTGACTGTCGCTTTTCTTAGGTCGATCGTTTGCCATGCCAAATCTCTTTTCCATGCCCGCTCGGTGTGAGCAGTCAGATTTTGTATCGCTGTCGCGTGATGGTTCCAATCATCGTCCGGGCCATATTTCAGTCGACTGACGACGATTTGACGCTTTCCTTTAGAAAGAAACAGCAATGCGAACGCGGTTTCCGAAAAGGTATTGCCTCCAGTGGATGTAGCGCGGGCGCCGACTTGACCAGTCACTGGATCTTGCAACAAGATCAATTCGCTGGCACCTTCGCGGTACCAATCGTAGGGACCGATGAATCGTTGGCCAGTCAACCTGCCGGTCCGCTCGACGGCGTAAAGATAATAGAGATGGTCACGACTATGCCCCGGATTTGTTTTGGAAGAAAAGTTCCTTCCCAACCATTCCAAGGCTTGGTCGATGCGATCTTGTTCACTCTCACTCGCCCCACAGCAGCGGACATCATCGGCCACGGTTGCTTCTAGTGAATCGAGTTGTGTTCCAACGATGATCAGCGAGGCGATGCCAGCGCAGGTCATGCTACCCCGACCTTTCTCACCGGCGTTGTAAGGAAAGCTGCCGTCTCCATTTTGCAGTTGCTGCCAATAACGCTTGGCGGCCTGAAAGCAAGCCCGCCACTGATTTTCAGGTAGCTGCACGACGCCTGATCGCTGGGCCTCGTGCAGGGCCAGCAGCGCGAACTGAGCGTTGGAGGGATCGCCGTTTTCGCCACCCTCGGCCTTACCGTAACTCCACCCCCCGGTTCGCCGTTGCGCTTCCAACAGCCACTGGGCATTGCGTTGGATACGGCTGGCGTATCGATTGGGATTGGCTGCGCACAACGCCATCGTCTGCAGCGCGACGGTGTATGTCTTTTCCAAGTCCCGACTTTCGATACGCTGTAGCGCGCGCATCATTACGGGTGATTCGGGGGGCAGACCGCTGTTCAGTAGCGAGAGTGTTACAAGACAAGAGACACCAAGCGGGTAAGTGCCGATCTCTGGCCAGCCTCCATCGGGTTGTTGATTGGTTAGCAGATATCGAACCGCCTGTTTGATGGCATTATCCACCTTTTCGCTATCGGATTGCTGTGCCCAGCCCCGAGGGCAGGCCACGATCGTCGCCACCAGCAATAACAAAGCTCGGCTGTTTCGGGCGCAAGTGATCGTTTTCATGGATTTTGTCCTCCAACGACCAAGCTTGCAAATGTCCCAACAGACATTTGTCATGCAACTCCGGTTCACCGCTATGACACAAGCGGAAAAAGAGAAACCGAGCGGAGGCGTTGAGAAGTGTTACGGGATTTTACCAATTCGTGAATCCACATCAAACGCCTAATCTCAGGACATGCCCCGACATGCCCCCAAGATCTAGTGTCAAGAATTGAAAATTCAGTTCCACATAATCCTTGCGCAAAATTAGCCGCTGTGCGCTAGCTAGCACGCGGTTTTTGACGGAACCGCA
>JAGQPR010000449.1 GCA_020426625.1 Planctomycetales bacterium | reverse complement strand
CACCTTGTTGTTGGTGCCCAGATCGTAGAGCTGGACACCGTCGTCGGCATTGCCAGCGATCACGTTGCGTCCGGCCAAGGTCCCGTCGCCAACCACGTTGTAGCTGGCGCTCGACCCGATCTGGATGCCATCATCTCCGTTTGCCAACGCAGTGTTGCCGGTCGCGTCCACACCGATCCAGTTGCCTAGCGCTCGGTTGTTGTCGGTACCAACTCCGCTGATGGCGACTGCGTCGTTCAGGTTGCCCGAGATGATATTGCCACTGCCTACCGCTGTGCCACCGAGAAAATTTAGCACGGCGGCATTGGTGATCTTCACGCCTTCCTGACTGTTGCCAATTGCGCTGGTGGCGCTGGCATCCGTGCCGACGAAGTTACCAAGAACCTGATTGCCAAAGGCACCAGTCCCATCGATGCGAATCCCCGCTAAAGCGTTACCTGAGATGACGTTGCGATCGGCGGTGGTGGTTCCACCGATGGTATTGCTGCTTCCGTTGATTCGGATGCCATTATTCGTGTTCGCGAAGCTGGCACCCGCATTCGTGCCACTTGTCGTCAGACTGCCGATGTAATTGCCAGCGATCGTGTTGCCCGATGAACCACTATTAATCTGGATTCCGTCGCCGTTGAAATTGCGAATCACAAATCCTCGAATCGTGCTGCCGTCCGCGGTGCTCGACAGCACCAGTCCATCAGAAGAGATATCGTTGCCGTCGATAATGATCACCGGCGTACCAGCGTAGTCGGGTTCACTCCAGCCATCGAGCAAGACGGCTTCCGTAATCGTGGGCAGCGATGCCGAGAGCCCGATGAGGTGTGGACCAGCACCATTGATATTGAAGCGAATTTCGTCGGGCGTAGCACCGTTGGCCGTATTATTGGCGGCGATGATCGCCTCGCGTAGGGAGATACCGTCGCCACCATCGTTCAGAAACAATGCATCAAAGCTTGATGTATCTCCATTCGCAACATCCAGTGTGTTGGTTACCGTGATCGAATTCGCCAGTCGGTGTAACCAGCCGCTCGTCGAATCAGCGGCCAGAAGCAATTCGTTGTCAATGACGCCGATCGAGTACTCCAGATCCCAATCGCCGCCCAACAGAGCGTGCCCTGTCGCATCATCGCTCGCAGCGACGTCACTTTGCGTCAACTCAGCTAGAGTTTCCAGCAATGTGACGCCCGACTGGCTGTTCGCAAGATCACAGCCATAGATCAAGATATCTGCGTCGTCGGTCAGATACATGCCCCAGCTGGACAACTGGTCACGATAATTGTCGATGGTGGCGGTGGTAAGCAAGGTGTCTCCCAGTTGCACACTGCCAGCGCTGCCGTGGCTGACAATATGTATCGCCCCGTACTCTTCCCCAGCGCTGGAAAGAACGGAGCTTACGAATGCAACACCATCCACGTCGCGTTCCATCAAGAACACGTCCGCGTCCCGTTCTCGCGCGATCTCTTGCAGTAGTACATCGAGATCATCGAGGCTTGCATCGATGAACAGCGCTTCGCGCGTGGCGCTTGGTTCATCCCCAGCGGGCTGTAAATCGAGCAACGCTTCCTGCAGCGAATGGTCCAACTCTGACAATCCTGCGTCTACCGCATCGACGATGTCCACCGGCATGGGCGTCGCGCTATACAGAATCCGATCTTCTAGAACACTGACATCTAGGCGCATCGGTGGCGCCGGCCGGGGAAACCACTTTTTGATTCTCTTTAACAGCGCATTGATGGTCGCATTGCGTGTGAATTCACTTTTCGCCCACATTGAAAGACGCCTAAAACCCTGAAACTCAATTTGATGCCATGGAAAGCCGTATAATCCCGAATATGCGGAATGGGGGCGAAATAGAAACGACTTGCCACTCAAATATATGGGCTCTTTGTACGCTGGCTGAAAAGAGGGGTTGCACATGGCTGTCGCCACCAGGTTTTCGTGCCGATAAGGCAGAATCTGACGATAATGCCGCTTGTAACGAAACGCCGCTAGTTGCTTATGCCGTGGAGCACTTGAAAGACGGCAACGCAGCGGTCGTGCCATCTTCACTCGACGCATCGCCAGCCAGTCCTGAATCGGCGCCGGTGTCGCCTTGGTCATTTGACGTGACGGTCAAGGTCGTTGAAGCCGATGGCGCTCCGCTGTTGTAGAGGTAAGTGATCGTGCCCGAGAACAGCGCCGGATATCAGATTGTCAAACTGAGCAATCACGTATCGCCCAAAGGTAACGAAGCGGCGGATTGGGCCAGCCTACAAATCTCGCCAACCATCCGTAGGGCTCCTACTTCGGTTCCGCAGCGCCATTGACAGTGGGTAATACCCAACTGGGCCGTGGAAAATGGCATGTGTAGCCGTTGGGAATTCTTTCCAAGTAGTCCTGGTGCTCCGGTTCGGCTTCCCAAAAATCTCCCACCGGCTCGACCTGCGTGACCACCGGACCCGGCCAACGACCAGAAGCATTCACATCCGCGATGGTTTCCAATGCTATTTTCTGCTGCAGTGCATCACCATAATAAATGGCGGAGCGATAGGAAGGTCCACGATCATTTCCCTGCCGATTGGGAGTGGTGGGATCATGGATCTGAAAGAAGAATTCCAGCAGTTCTCGATAGCCGAGCGTCTCAGAGTCAAACACCACTTCAATCGCTTCAGCATGCGTCCCATGGTTGCGATACGTCGCCTGCGGAACATCGCCACCTGAGTACCCTACGCGAGTACGGATGACACCAGGTAGCTTGCGTATCAAGTCCTGCATCCCCCAAAAGCAACCACCCGCCAATACTGCGCGACTTTCCATAGACCCAGCTTTCATTGTTGGTCAGGCCACGATGCATTCTCAAGTTCGCTAGCGACGTCGACGGCCTACTAGCGAGTACATCCCAAGGCCAGCGAGGACAATCAACGAAGATGGCTCGGGCACCGCATTCAACTGTGGGTAAAGGAATTGCCTGCCGCCGAAGTCGTCATTCTGCAGAAAGGCGCCGTTAATAAAGAACGTGCTGGGAATACTACTCTCCATCAAGAGGTCGACTCCGGCAGCATCAATGCCATTGGCTGCGTTGGGAACGCTAAAGATCGCCAAGCCTGACGAACCACCTGGATTCAACGGATCCACGAGATGAGCCCACGAATCGGTCAAAGTGCCCAGCGGATTGCTGGAGTCGAAATTGTTATCAATAAAACCATTTAGGAAGAAATCTTCGACGTCACCGAGGCCGATTGCGTGACCGATCTCGTGTGTCAAAATGGTTTGAAAAGTATTAATATCCCAGACAGCATTGTTATTATTCATCGTGATGTCCGCGCCGGAAATTGGCAATCCGCCGTAACCAGTTGTTCCACTGGTCAAGGTCACTCCGCCAATAATACCTCGAGCATTGAAAAACGCTTCACCGCGTGTCCCTGAGCCGATGTTGCCGGAGAACAGGTCAATCTCCGCTCCAAGGCGAATACTATTTTCGACCGTCGTGCTCACTGGAGTGCCGAGATCTTCGACAAAAGAAAGTGCAGTTCCGAGCCCTGATACGGGATCCGCCAGAGTCCACGGTACAAACGCGTTGCTGATCGCATCGCGAAAGGCATCGACCGAGGGAGTGACACTCCAATTGAATTGGTCACGATAGGCGGCATAATTTCCGCCAGATACGGAATACCGTAGCCCACCAGCCAAAGATCTTTCAACGTCGCCTTGTGATGTTGTGTAGGTAGTGGAAACCGCGTTCCACCGAAAGCCGCCATCCAAGCTGCCGCCACCCTGCAGGCCAAACACTACCGCCGCATCTACAGCAGGCGTCGAAGATAGGAACAACAACAGGGCAATGCTAAAGGTGCTTCTCATTGTCAGATTTCCACAAGGTGACCAACTTGATGTCGAATGACGAGGCCGCAGCGTCGCCCCTGGCTCAGATGATGCAAGTCGACGTTCTGTCCGGACGTGGGCTCCGAGTTCAGGCAACCAGGCAGCAACCATTCTGCCGCTCCAGTGTATCAAAAAACCAGGTCTGGTGAGAAAATCCACATTCCCAGCGAGCAGAAACCAATCTACGCACAAACGCACAAGTTTTCTGATTCTTGAACAACTGTGGCTTATGCCAACGCGGCCAATTATGCGGAAGAACTTCTGCTTAGATGCTTAACTCTGGATTTACTGTTGGAAAACGCTGGCTGTTCAGCAGGAGAATGTGCTACTGGTCCACTGGGCAACAGCATCGGTTGCAGTGAATTGCGGTTCCGCGTTTGCAAGTGTCAAGCAATTTTTGGTAAAGCACCAGTTAGGTTCTGGCATCCAATAGCCGAGTTCTCACGATCGGGAAAAAAGCAGAGAGCCCCTGATAACCAATGCTTTGCAGCCAAACCAAGTGAAGGCGGTGGGACTTGAACCCACGACCCACGGATTAAAAGTCCGATGCTCTACCGACTGAGCTACGCCTCCAAGGCTCAATTCTCGAATAATCTCGCCGAGATCCATCCCATCCGCGTTCGAGAAAGGGTACTTTATCAAAGACAGAAGAATTCGAAAAGGGTTCGGATCGCCGTTCGCCCGGCAAAGCCAAGATCAAGCAACCGCTCAGCCAAAACCAAGATGTCTCGATTTTTTTGCAGCCAGCGTCAAGATTTGCTGCGTTTACCCGACACGCACCATTGCGCAAGCCTCTATTCGGCCTAGCAGATACGAATAACTGCGGCATGATGCCGCAAGCAGATAGTGGCCTATTTGATTAGCCGAAGTAGCGCCGTCCTTAGCTCGCGAACTTTGAGTGGCATGGCCAACATGATTCGCTTGGGACCAACTTTGGCATTGCGAATCACAAATTGCTGCTTTCGATCCACGAGCAGAATCGCTGGAATTTCGGCAGTATGAGCGTCCGAGCCGAATTTATTGAATGCGTCCAGGGCACTGCGAGCCAGCTCCGGCGCACTGAACAACACACAATCAGCGGGAGGCTCTTCTTCAGGTGAAAATCGGGCTAGTGCCCGCTGAGCATCACTGATTACCAGCACGCGATAGCCGCGTTTCTTGAGCTTTTCGCGAATCAGATCTTGGAACTCAATCTTGCTCTCGACCAACATGACCGTCTTGTCCGCGCCTTCGGTTTCCGCCGCAGGAGGTTCCGATTCCTGCTTGCCAGCCGCGATTCTGGATATTGTCTGCGTATCGCCAGCGTTGATGCGATTGATGGTCAATTGCAAGTCTTCGAGGACTTCTCCGGCGGTTTGATAGCGTTGTTGTGGGTCGACCTCCATCGCTTTATGCACGACAGCGGCGATGTTCAGTGGGATTTCGGGGGCAGCTTTTGTAATATGCGGCACCTCGCGAAAGCGGCTGACATTCAAACGTGCCAACCTGTCTCGAGTTTCCGTAAGTGGAGAAACACCACTAAGAATGTGATAGAGCATGCAGCCGAGGAAGTAGATATCGCTCCGCGCGTCATCCTTGCGTACCCCCGTACCTCGTTCTAGCGCCGCATAGTCGATGGCTCGTGCGTTGGGACAGTCCGCGACGGCAGCTTCGTTGCTCGTGTCAGACAGTGCCGCAAGCCCAAAGTCCACCAGCTTGCCGCGTCCCTGAGCTGTGACCAAGACGTTACTCAGCTTCATGTCTCGGTGAGTCACGCCCAAACTATTGGCATACTTGAGTCCGTTGGCTATGTCGGCCATCAGACTCAAACTGGTCAGCGGCTCCAGCTTTTTGCGAATATGAATTAACTCTCGTAAAGTCTGCCCCTCCACGAATTCCATTACCATGAAGGGACTGCGTGGGTCGGGATCCACTTCGTTGATCGCCACGATATTTGGGTGCCGCAGCTTCATTCCCACGCTGGCCTCGCGGAGAAATTGCTCCACTTGTACGGGCTCATTGCGATGCCGCCTCCGCAAGACTTTCACCGCTGCAATCCTACCGCTTTCCTGATGCACCGAACGGTAGACGCGTGCGAATGTGCCAGCTCCTATCAAGTACAAGATCTTCCATTTGCCATAGAAATAACCTGCAGTTTCGCCTTTCAAGATTCGATCCACCTGCAGGTTGGTCAGCAATTCCTTGCGAAGCAGCACTCGCGCCAGCCCCTCGTAGGAATCGTCTCGGACACTAACCTCGGACCATGCTTTTTCCACTTCAGCTGGCTCAAGTAAACCGAGCTCAACAATGCGGTGATAAAATTGAGTTGCTGAAGGAGTTGACATAGGACTGGTAATGTATTTGGCGTCGGGGGCCCGGGACAACCTCTGCCGTGGCCGCGGAATGTCGATTTAATTTACTAACAGCATATTGTCACGTCTCCTAGCGAGGCACGAGCGTCCAGGAGAGGTCGTACGTAATGCGGCCGGTAGAGGGTCCTTGGCTTTGCGTCTGTAGAAGTCTTAGATTCCAGGTGCGCATTGTGGTATTTGTTCTCTTCAATCAGGGAATCGCGTCTACTAG
>JAGQPR010000448.1 GCA_020426625.1 Planctomycetales bacterium | reverse complement strand
TTCCCAACGGGAAGGTTACATCCCGCAAGGCCCCAAAGTAAGGTTCCTGGGTACCGTTCACCCCTTCGGCGAATATTTACCGGTTTGCTAGGTGCGACGACTATAAAACTTGCGTCCGTGTTTATTTTTCCAAGACAGCTGCGAAATTGTCGATGGCTTTGGCCATGATATCGATAGCTGGCGCACTTGGCAGCCGTCGCACCGTGAACTGTCTAAGTGGCTTCCATTCAACTTCGAAGGCCTTGCGGGCTTCTGCCAATTGAGCTCGCGCGGCTTCTTTTCTTGCACCGTCGTACAAAGCGACCGCGTAGAAGAGGTTGTCTGCAAACGTACGCTCCCCGAACAAGGGCTTGGTGTCGAGTACTCGCAAGGCATCTTCACTGTTTCTATTCTTGGCTTGTATCCACGCTAAGCGGCGCTCAGCCAATTCATAGCCAGGCCTGCCTATCGCGGACCTGCGAATTTGGTCCCCAGTCTCGGCCCGCGATGGCGGGGTCGCATACAGCAGCCAACAGCTGAATAGAAGCTCGACGATTGGTTCGCCCTGATCCAAATTGTCGATCGACAAGAGGAGCGAACCACCTCGATCGAATTCTTTCCAAGCGAACAGTGTTGCTACTTGGGCAAGTTGTACCTGGACTCGATCATAACCGACATCTTCGGCGGAGATTCCATCAAGCAATGCGAATGCTTGCTCGAACTTCTCTGCTTCGATAAGCGCATAGGCATCGGCCAACAGTGCATCAGTTTGCTCTTCGACGGTCAGAAAATCGCCTGCAGTCGGCTCAGTCAATACCTCGGCATTTGAGGCATCCACAGCATCCAAGGTAGCGGGCTGGTTGCCTCCAACATTGAACAGTTGATCGGCATTTGTTTGCACCGAGGCCAGCTCAGCTTTCGTCAGCTCGGAAATGGGCGCGGTTGCCTTCAACGCGCGGCCTGAGTCCACCTGAGGCTGTTTTAAACCTGCCGGATCTGGCTTGTTTGAATTTACTGAGAATTCCGATGAAGATGGGATGTTGTTCTCAGTTACAGCGGACTTGATCGCGTCTATGGCCGGGCGCACGCTTACCAACTCCTCGCCATTCATCACGGACTGACCGCTCGGAATGGTTCCCGAAGGGCTCTTCGTTACAGGCGCCGAAACAGATTGGTTTGTCAGCTCGTTGCGAACACCTTCGCTGGTGGCCGCTGGGACACCGCGACCGTTAGCTTCCCGCGCGATCGTACCCTGGGCGTTTGGGGTGATCGATTCGATGCCTGCAGACTGCGTGGTAATACTGGGCGGGGAAACTCTACCGGTTTGTCCGCTTCCAGCCAGGGGCTCAGACGTTGGGCTGCCTAACCAAGAGTTTAGCGAAATGCCTGCCACAAACATCAGCACGCCGACAACGGTAGCCAAGACATAATGCCAATTGGAAACCACGTTGTACCAAGCGATTTCAGCGAGACCGACCGAGCTGCGTCCGATCTGGTGCATCTGTTGGCTGAACCGCTTCTTTACCCTTTTCAAAAGAGAAATCAAGAACGTGGATAGCCGCGTGTCTGTAGTAAAATGTTCATGAATAGAGTCGTAATAGTCCATGCGGAATTCGCCATGTGACCGTCGCCGCCGCTGAAAAGGTTCGTAGGTGGGGTTGCCTTCAGCTGCAGTGCCATTTGCGGAAGCATTGCGATGTGATGATCGGCTGCGTGTAGGCTCGCTTACTCTTGAACTGGTGGGTTTAGGCAAGTCAGGCATCAAGCCGTACAGCTTGGCTCGTTCTTCTGCGGTTACGAGGCCTTTGTCAACCAACAGCTGCTCAAGATTCGGCTCGTTCCCATCAATCCATTCACGCAAGATTTTTCTGAGCTGCCCAGTGCTGATCACGCCTTGGTGAAAAGCCAACAAGGCAAACCGTTCTGGCGACTTAGACTTGGCCGGTTCCAGCAATTCCTTCACAGCGTATGCCTCAAATTCCGTTTTGCGAGTAATTGTTGAAGGTACGTCGGAGAAAATTCGGAGCTCTCAACTGCAAAAACATTCACCACTGTGGAGAATTGGCGGTACGATGCAAGGCTCCGGCCAGCCAAATTTCTAAATTCAGCTGAGCCCAACCCAAGTTGGGGGCCTCAACGAGCGAGACTCCGACTCAATTGTCTCCATGGCAGGCGCGTTGATCAAGACTCTATCAGCCGTCAAGCTGGCGAAATCAATAAATGAAGTGTTTTGAGCGTCGTAACCGTGCAAACCTGCCTACCATATGATGAATATCACCTTGGTAGACGGCCAGCTTGAGAGGGGTCGAAACAACACGCAAACGAATTCCAATTAACAATCGTCCACTCGGATTTATAGAGTCAAACAGGTGTCCAAAGCTATGAAAAACTCGCTGTCTGTACTGGTTGTCAGTATTCTCTTCAGCTGTTTCGCTGCTCCAGTCAGCATGCATGCCCAAGAGTCATTTCAAGTGTCCATCGAGGTCAATGCTGCGTCAGAAGAAGGGGACTTACGCCGTATTTGGCGATACTTTGGTGCTGACGAACCCAACTATGCATACATGAAGGACGGACGCAAACTCTTGAACCAGCTGGGACAGTTAGCCCCGGACGATGTGTACTTTCGCACGCATAACTTGATGACCTCCGGTCCCGGAGCTCCCGCACTGAAATGGGGGAGCACGAATTTGTACAGCGAAGATGTCGACGGCAACTCAGTTTACGACTACCGCATCGTAGACTTGATTTTCGACACCTACCGCGAAAATAAGGTGCGACCGTATGTTCAGCTGGGGTTCATGCCGAAGGCGCTGTCGACTCACCCTGAGCCCTACCAGCACCAATGGCGCCCCGGTATGCCCTACGAAGAAGTCTACACAGGGTGGGCTTATCCACCCAAGGATTATGAAAAATGGAGCGAATTGGTTTATCGATGGGTAGAGCACTGCGTAGAACGATATGGCCGCGAAGAAGTCGAAGCGTGGAGCTGGCAGACCTGGAACGAGTCCAACATTGGCTACTGGCGCGGAACAGACGATGAGTTCCACAAATTGCATGACTACGCGATTCGCGGAGTGTTAAGGGCATTGCCCACGGCGAGAGTCGGAGGACCAGACACTGCGGGAGATGGCGGCGAATTCACGCGTCAGTTCTTACGGCATTGCCTCGAGGGGCGCAATTATGCCACAGGTGAACAAGGAACAAAGTTGGACTTTGTTTCGTTTCATGCAAAGGGAGCACCGCGTTGGTTGGGCGACCACATTCGGATGGGTATCTCCAACCAGCTGAGCACAATCGATCGAGGGTTCGCCATTGTTGCGGAATTCCCACAGCTAAAAGACACGCCAATCGTAATTGGCGAATCCGACCCCGAGGGATGTGCTGCCTGCCAAGGGGACCAGTTCTCCTACCGCAACGGTACGATGTATTCCAGCTACACGGCAGCTAGCTTTGCGCGGAAGCTTGATTTAGCCGCAAAACATGGCGTGAATCTCGAGGGGGCGCTTACCTGGGCGTTCACTTTCGAAGATCAACCCTACTTTGCTGGCTTTCGCCAGCTGGCTAGCAACGGTCTCGCCATGCCCGTTCTGAATGTGTTTCGCATGATGAGCCAGATGCAGGGCCAACGCATCACGGCCGTCAGTAGTCACGCCGTTGCACTGGAGGACATCCTGCGAGACGGCGTACGAGATGCGCCGGACGTGGCGGCCTTGGCCAGTAGTAATGAAGGGAAAATAGCTGTCCTGATCTGGCATTATCATGATGACGATCTACCAGGCGAGAATGCCAATGTGGAATTGCAGGTCTCTGGCCTCCCGAGCGGAGCGGAGATAATGTCGATCACCCATTACCGGGTCGATAGCTTCCACAGCAATGCCTACGATATGTGGCGCCGCATGGGATCCCCCGTCGCACCCAATCGATCGCAGTACGCTCAGCTTGAGGCCGCATCCCAGCTTGCCCGCTATGGTTCGATTCAACAGCTCGCGATTAGCGGTGGCAGTGTTCAGCTGTCATTCGAGTTGCCGCGTCAAGCGGTATCACTTTTGGTGCTGGAACCGCGATAGAAGCCATTTAGGTATATTTGGCCTGAGACGGCGCAATTAGTATAAATGGCATAGCCAACTGCATGATGGTGGTATTCGCCGAACGCGGTTAACTGCAAAGTCAAATCGCGATACGCATCGACCGGCAGTGACCTAGGATCCGACAGGCATTGAATTGCCCAGCTTTTCAAATCCCTTGTCGGAGAGCGCAATGCAACTATCACGCTTCAGTTTTCTATGCGTCGTACTGTTCACCTTCTGTTCGCTTCAGACATGCTCTGCGCAATCTGCTGGCAGTGCCCTGGCACAGAAACTTCAGCAACTAAAATCAACTCATGCGGGAGCGGGTGGAGCGGCCGGTCGCACCGTCGCTAATTCCCCTGCCTACGAAAAAATGCTGACTGGCGTGGCGCTGATTCAGTGTACAACTGACGACGCCACCACGTCCGGAACCGGTTGGGTGGTAGATGCTGAACAACGCCTTTTGGTTACCAACCATCATGTAATCGATGGCTTCCTAGACTGCTGGATCTATTTCCCACTATACGTCGATGGTCATCTGGTGACCAACCCTGCCGAAGCGCTCTCACCGGAGCGTGCACTGGCGGCTCGCGTGGTTGATGTCGCCATCAATTACGATCTGGCTTTGTTGCAATTGGAAGGACCACTGCCGGAGGGAATAGTCGCGCTGGATATAGCCGACGCACCGGCCAGTCCTGGAGACACCATTCACTCGGTGGCTGGCAGCACCGTGGGCTCCCAAAGCCTATGGGTTTATTCCACCGGTCATGTTCGCCAGACCGTACGTGGACTGATGGCGAATGACTACGAAGCGAATCTGCTCGAGTCGGACATGGCTACGAACCAAGGTAACAGCGGCGGGCCTGTCTGCAATGATTCGGGACAAGTGGTCGCGGTGGTTGAAGGGCATCGTACCGACGCTCGATTGGTCAGTATCTACGTCAGTCTCGAGTCGTTGGCGGAATACTTGAGCGATGCATTGCGTTGCGTAAATCCAGAAACGGTCGAAGATCTGCAATTTGCCGCCCAACGACAATTGAATGATTATCGTTCGAGCGTGGCACTGCAGCATGTCAACCGCGCGCTGAACTTGGAGCCCGACTCTGCCAGTCTCCTGGCAATGCGCGGCTGGTGCTGGTACTTCGACGGCGACGCGGATAGCGCCCGAGCTGATTTCGAAGAAGCAATTGAAAACGACAGGAAGTTCGCGGACGCTCATTCCGGATTGGGCTACCTGGCCGTAGGTGAAAACGATCATGAAACTGCGATCAAGCACTTTACTGACGCAGTGCGGAATGACCCAGGCAACGTGGAATATCTTGTACAACGTGGAAAGTCCCACTTTGCCTTAGAAGATTATGATGCTGCTTATCGCGACTTCAATAAAGCGATCGCCACTCAGTCGGATTACATGGACGCGATCGTCAACCGTGGCTATGCCAGCATCGAATTGGGCAACCAAGATCAGGGCCTGGCTGACTTGGAGCTAGTTGTCGATTACTTCACGGAGGATCCACAGATTTTCGACTACTACGGACGAGCTTGTTTGATGAATGAAAACTACGAAGATGCGGTTAAATTCTTTTCTCACTCGTTGACACTGGACCCTGAGTACGAGACGGCTCTTTTCGGCTTAGGATTGACGTTCTTGGAAATGAGCCAAGCTGAAGATGCCGGTGAGCCACTCGCCAAGGCGTTGGAATTGAATCCAAATTCTGCTAGCTACCAATTCTTTTATGGAATCCAGCAGTTGACTGTCGGAGTCCCATCGGGGCTGGACTATGTAGCGCGTGCCGTCGAATTAGCTCCGCAAGACGAGTCAATGCGCAACACTTATCAAGAACTGAAAGCCAATTTGGGCCAGACTCAGCAAAATCAGTTTGTAGCCAAACAGGTTATTCCTGAAAAGTACGTTGGTGTGTGGTATGGCAAGGTGAGTGGCAATGGTCGCTCTGTAGAATTCCATTTGACTTTGAATGAAGACGGCACATATATAAACCAAGTGATCGGTACTTCGGCAACAGCACCGCGGTTGGATCAAACCGAGAACGGCCGCTTTACTGTCGACGGCGATGAAGCAATTGTATTTAGCGATGAAACATCCGAATATCGAATGCCCATCAAGTGGCAAGGAAGCTACTTCCAAGCTTACATACAGGAAATCGGCGTTTGGTTGATCCTTTCCAAGACGCGTTAATCTTTGCCGCTTAGTGTTTTGACAATCTAGGTGAGCCGTGACGTGTAAGCGGCCGGTTGATTCATGTGAGCCGTGACGTGTAAGCGGCCGGTTTCCGGAATGCAGAAAACTAGTGTCAAGAGTTGGAAATTCAGTTCCACGTAATCCTTCCGCAAGATTAGCCGCTGTGCGCTGGCAC
>JAGQPR010000447.1 GCA_020426625.1 Planctomycetales bacterium | reverse complement strand
CCCATCAAAAATTCACTCTCGAGGCAGATCCGGAGACGCAGTTTTGTATCCCCCATCAAGCGGTTCAACTTTTCTCACGTGATTCGACATTTGGCCTAGAGGCTTGAAATTATAGATCTGACATTCTCCTTCCTGTTCGGGACTCCGTGGTTTTCTGAAAAATCCGTCATATTGCTTTCGGCGCGAACTGTATCCCCATTAATGAGATCATTGACACCCAAGAGAAGATCGCCTAGCCACGATCGGCGACGTCCTGAAGCCACTCTCGATGCCGCACTACTTCGCCGATTGTTGCGACCAACGGTTCAGGCGGATTCAATTGACATCCGACTCGGGGCAGAGGCCTTGAAAGATCCAGTTTTTGATTGTTGGTTCCCTCCTAAGTTCCAGTTTTGCACTTTTGCCGGGTTAGCCGGCGAGCGTTGCGAGTAAGTAAGGCGAACCTCATGAAATGTGAACGAGTTGTTTGCCGAGGTTATTTCCCGAGAAGAGACCAATGAAGGCGGCGGCCGCATTCTCGATGCCATCAACGACGGATTCTTCCCAAACAATCTGGTTGGATTTGATCAGCGGGACCATGTCGTCGACGAATTTGCCCCGCAAATTCATGTGGTCACGGACGATGAATCCTTGCATGCGGATTCGCTTACCAATGACTTTGATTAAATTCCGCGGCGCAGCGGGTGGTTCAGTCGCGTTGTAGGTTGAAATCATTCCGCACTCGACACAGCAGCCAAAATCATTCATGACTTCCAGCGCGGCTTCTAAGTGATCGCCACCAACATTGTCAAAGTACAGGTCGATCCCATCGGGTGCTGCCCTCGACAAGTCGCGGAGTAAGTCATCGGTCCCTTTGTAGTTGATGACAGCGTCAATCTTCGTCTTTCCTTGTAGCCATGCGATCTTGTCTGAGTGTCCGGCCGATCCAATCACTCGACAGCCTTTGGCCTTGGCAAGCTGGACGACGATCGAACCAACGGCCCCCGAAGCGGCAGAAACGAACACCGTGCTACCCGATCTTAATTTGGCAATCTCATTCACTCCGACCCATGCCGTCATGCCAGTCATCCCGAGCACGCCAAGGTAGGTCTGCGGCGGAACAAGGCTCGCATCGACGATGGTAGCACCGTCTCCACTGGACTTCCAATACTCCCGCCAGCCGAGATTGCCGAGAACCATATCACCGACGTTGAAATTGCTATTTCGCGACTCGACCACCTCGCCGACGCAACCGCCTTCCAACGGTTCATCTATTTGGAACGGCTTGACGTAACTATCCCCTTCCTTCATGCGACCTCGCATGTAGGGATCCACCGACATCCATTGGTTCTTTACCAGAAACTCACCGTCAGCGATCGGCGTGAGTTTCGCGATGGAGCTTCTGAAATTTTCGGTAGTCGGTATACCGTCGGGGCGTGACGCCAAAACGATCTGCTTTGATTGGGTGACGTGTGATGTTGAAATGGTCATGGCAGTTGCCTTTCAAAGGCTTTGTTGACAGGTTGATTGCGGTCGACAGTGAATCTCGATCACGCCCGACTGAACTGACTTGGTTGGTAGATTGGAAAGTCGGTGTAGCCCTCGGCGCCGGGCGAGTACCAGATGCTCTTGTCTGCTGTTTCATTGAGCGGCCAGTCGTTCGCAAAGCGTTCGGCCAAGTCTGGGTTGCTGATGAATGGTCGTCCGAAGGCCACAAAGTCGGCAAGTCCTTGGGCGATCGCGTTCTCCGCTTGCTCTCGGTCATACCCACAGTTCGCCATCAACCGACCTTGATAGACTTCCCGGATATCGGACAACGTAATCGGCTCGCCTAGCTCATGGAACCCAAACGCAAGCCCGTCCAGAACATCCAACCATGCGAGCTTAAAGTGCTGCAGTTCCGCAGCCACGTAAAGGAAGGTCTCACGAAAGTCGGTTGAGCCCATATCGTTGAACGCTCCGTTGGGCGAAATTCGAACACCAATTCGCGACACATCAAACACTGTTTGACACGCTTCGATAATCTCACGCAGCAGCCGAAAACGGTTTTCCAAACTGCCGCCGTACTGGTCGGTTCGATGATTCGTCTTCGATTGTAGGAATTCGTCCAAAAGATAGCCGTTGCCCGCGTGAATTTCGATTCCGTCAAAGCCTGCGGCACGAGCGCGCTCGGCGGCAGATCGGTAGTCTTCGATCAGGCGTGGAATCTCTTCGGTTTCTAAGGCACGCGGTGTTTCGTGTGGCTTCTTTTCGCCTGAAGGTGTTTGGATATTATCGCCTTCATGTCGAATGGCCGAAGGCGCAACAGGAGCCGCTCCCGAATGAAAGTCGCTGTGGGAGGCCCGACCGGTATGCCACAACTGCATAAAGAATGCAGTGCCCGGTTGCTCGTGAACTGCTTCAACGACCTGAGCCCAAGCCTGACCTTGAGCCTCAGTCCAGATTCCTGGTGCGTTGACCCAGCCAACCGCCTCTTCAGAGATGAAGGTGCCTTCGGTGATGAGGATGCCAGCAGAGGCTCGCTGAGCGTAGTACCGGGCCATTAACTCGTTCGCAGTCATCGTGCTGCCCGCACGTCCACGAGTCATCGGAGACATTGCGATACGATTCTTGGCTGTCAATCCATCCCAATGGAATTCGGAGAGTAGGTTAGGGGCGCGAAGGTTCATTCGTTCTTGTTTCGTTAAAAAAGTTGACTCGAGGGAAAATCAAAAAGTTGACAGAAGGGAAAAAACAGCGAAATCAATTGCTGAGGTGGATTAGTTTCTTGTTCACGAACTCTAAGATCCCCAGGTACGATAACTCACGACCGTAACCGGAATTCTTGATCCCGCCGAACGGCAAATCGGCTTGGGATTTCGTGGGCTGGTTGATAAACATCATCCCCGTTTCGATCTGTTCAGCGACGCGGCGCCCACGATGCACATCGCGCGTGAACACACTGCCACCTAGTCCGTAGGACGAATTGTTGGCAAGCCTGATCGCTTCCGCTTCGTCCTGAGCCACATACACAGTTGCCACCGGACCGAAAATCTCTTGATCGAACGTTGGCATGTCGGATGTGACATCGGCTAGTATGGTGGGATTGAAGAATGCACCCTCGCGAAGTGAACGATCGCCGCCAAGGACGACTGTTGCCCCCGCGTCGATTGCGGATTGAACTTGCTTCTGGACGGTTTCAGCAGCCTCTTCCGACGACAACGGCCCCAGTGTCGTGCTTGCATCCATCGGATCGCCAAGTTGAAGTTCCGACATTTGTTTCTTGAACCCGCTGAGGAATTCGTCCGCAATCGCTTGGTCAACGATGAACCGTTTCGCGGCAACGCAGGACTGTCCGGCATTGACGATTCGCCCCTTCACGGCTTGCTGAACAGCATGTTCGAGATCCGCGTCCTCAAGGACAATGAAGGCATCATTGCCGCCGAGTTCCAATACGCTCCGCTTCAAATGCTTTCCCGCGATCGCGGCAACGGCAGCCCCCGCAGACTCGCTTCCGGTCAAAGAAACGCCTTGAACGCGATCATCCGAGAGGATGGTTTCGACGAACTCCGTGGGAATGAGCAGATTGGTGTAGACCCCGGTGGGAAGTCCGCACTCAGCAAATAACTTCTCGATTGCAATCGCACACTGAGGAACAATGCTGGCGTGCTTCATCAGAACCGTGTTGCCAGCCATGATGTTGGGGGCAGCAAAACGGACGACTTGGTAGAATGGGAAATTCCATGGCATCACGCCCAACACAACGCCGATCGGTTCATGGCGCAAGTATGCCGTGGCGTCGTCGACATCAAAACGCTGGTCCGCGAGAAATTTCTCGGCACCAGCGGCGTAGTACTCGGCGATCGTAGCACAGTATTCAATTTCGTATTGGCTCTCTGCGAATCGCTTACCCATTTCGAGAGTGATTAATCGGGCAAGTTCGTCTAAGTCCGAACGCAGCAACTCCGCAAACTTCTCGAGGCAAGCTTTTCGCAATGCAAAACTTGTCTTCCTCCACTGCTGATAAGCGTTGTCAGCCAATTGGATAGCATTGCTAACGTCGTCCTTGCGAAGTGTCTCAAATTTGCGAATGATCTTGTTGGTTGATGGATTGATAGTTGCGATGGTCATCGTTTCCGATTCCTCTACTTGATAGGGGGCTAGCTGGCGTGCCGTTTCATGTTCTTCGTTCGCCTTTCGCTAACCTGAACGCATCTATTGCGCCAAATGCCATTCATACGGATTGAACGCCTGTATTAGTGAGTATCCGCCTTTCTTGTGACCGCTCATCGACCATCGTGTTCGCGATCCATCCACTTAATGCCATTCCAAAGCTTGATTGTCGTGCATGAGCCTAAACCGTCCATCAATCACTATCCTTTGTCGGATGCATCGGTCTGCAACTTTTTTTCCCCACTGCTCTACCGCATAGGCTCGATCGGAAACAACAAAGCGGTTCGTGTTCCGGCATGCCGTTTGACGCTGAGGTGTATCGCACGATGTGAGTCGCCTGTCGTAGACGAGCATTCCACAGCTTTTGTCCGTTCACGACGAAGAGCCCACCCTCATCGAAATACTTCCAGTCAGAAGTTTGCCCCTAGCGAGACGAGCGTACTTCATACTCCATACGGCCAGCGACTTCAGCGGCGATCTCCGGTCCTACCAACCGACCTACAATGTGCAAACTCATGTCAATGCCAGCCGAAATTCCTGCCGATGTCATGAGTCGGCCATCATCCACAAAGCGGCAATTTTTCCGTATTTGAGCGCGTGGCGCGATCCTGCTCAACTCGTCGAAGCACCTGTGATGAGTCGTCACGGGTCGTCCATCCAGCAAACCACAGCGGCCAAGCAACAATGCTCCGGTGCAGACCGATACAGTATGTCTCGCAACCGCCGACTGTCTCGCGACCCACTCGATCACGCTGGAATCGTCGAGGAGAGCGCGAACTCCTACGCCGCCAGGAACAAGCAACAGATCTGCTTGAGGACTGTCGGACAGTCCAAAGTGACGCCTGACGGTTAGACCACCCCTGGCAGTGATAAAATTCGTTTTGGCAACGGTATAGACATTGAAAAGTTGGTACTTGGCATCTCGATTGGCCACCGAAAAAACTTCGTAAGGGCCACAGAAATCCAGAATTTCGATATCGTCAAAAATCAGGATGGCCACATTGTACAGTTCGGGATGCAGGTTCATTGCTATTTACGTTGATGCAGCTACGCGAAGGAATTCCTTGATCAGCGGATGAGGAGTCGCCGAGGTAGAGTTCAACTGAGGTACAAATAAAGTGCCCACAAAAAAGGGGTGGTCTGGCAACTCGACAACGCGCACCTCGCCCTCTGCATCTTTGCCGACAATTTGCAGTGGGCCGGACCGAAGCAAATCCACGAACTGGGGATTGACTCCAAAATTGCAATAGTACTGTTCGTCCGCTTCGAGCGATTGATAGATCCTGGCCACGCGAGTCTCGTTGACAAACTGCAATCGCATTCGTCGACCCACGAGCGAGCAGTCTAACTTTGAGACAAAAAGTTGAGACGAAAAAGGGTCGTACTCGGCGTGTTGAGCGTCGTCGAACCCAAGAACGTTACGCGCATACTCAAGGATTATGTGCTGGAAACCTCCGCATGTTCCCAGGCATGGCAAATTGTTCTCCCGAGCAAAGCGAATCGCATTCAAAGCATTGCTCAAACTAGCGTACGGGCTGCCAGGCGCAATCAATATGCCAGCGAACGATTCTAAAAGTCGTTGTTCGACGTCTTCTGTCGAGATCCAATCGGCTCGAAAGCTCTGTTTGAGCGAGTTCGATGCGTGCTCGATCGCGGCGTTTGTGGCACCGTGAGGCTCGAAACTTGGCGAGAATTCACCGATGATTGCAATTGGTACTGGCTTCATGCATGCACCTGTTTATACCTCATCAGTCTTGACGGGCAGGATGGGTCGAAGGAATTGCCGTTCGTAGCTAATAATGCAGCGAGTTTTTTCAGCAAAGGCATATGCCGCTTGGCAGTCTGAATCAGATGCGGAATCTCTTCGATAGATTTCGTAAAGTGCCAATGATGGGAAGCTGAAAATCGCGACCGCAAGATCGCTGTTGCTTTCGTAGGGTAGAAAATACCCGTGATGCTCGCCACCAAATCGCTTCACCAAGGGAATCCACATTCGCGCATATTCCTCGAATTGATTCAACTGGTACATGTCGATGCGATAGCGGAGATAACATGTAATCATGTCCAAACCAACCCTAACGAGCAGTTACGTCTAACAGACCATGTGCGGGCTCCTGCCAGTCAACCACCTCGAAGCTTATGGGTTGTCCGAGGTGATTTCGTTCATTCATTTCTCTGTGAATTCACTAAAGTTTTGACACTTCTCGCTAATCGACACCAATTCAACTTACTCTCCCTTGGGCCCTTGGGAGAGTCGCGAGCGGCACACGCGAAGCGGGTCGGCGAGCGGAGAGGGGAATCTCCCTCCCCGTCGCTGGGGCTCCGACCCCTCCGACCCTCCCCTA
>JAGQPR010000446.1 GCA_020426625.1 Planctomycetales bacterium | reverse complement strand
CCCATTCGTTGACAACGGACGTTTGTGGATCCGTTCCCATTTTGCAAGTTCCCAACAAGTGCCAACCTGTTTCACGAATCAACGGCGCAATAACTGTTTCGTATGCTCCTGCCGCTTCAAGCGATTCTCGAGCACGAGCGAGATGAAACTCTAACAGGCGATGAGAATTCTCCGACATACGATAGTGGATTTTTGGAGCAGGAATTCCCGATCCATCCTTCAATTCTTTGTCAAGAACAACGCGATTGCTTTCGTCAGGAAGATCTTCGGCAATAATGCCCCACATCGCCGAATGCCCAAGCCGCTTTCGAATCCCATCATGAAACGCGTCACCCCAGATGGAATTCTCAGCTCCCCAGGGATAGGCTCGGGTCATTGAAATCGGCCCACCAGTCGGCTGCAATCCCCACTTGGCCCCGCGCACAAATCCTCTAGAGGCGTCGGTTTCATAGAACTCCAGTGAATGAATGTGTTGTCCCCAAACGCCATGTGTGCTGCCCAGATCCTCGTCGAACAATCCAACGACGGTTCCAAACGGATGCATCATCAATCGCTTCCCCACCAATCCCGACGAATTGGCCAAGCCATCAGGATGCTGCCCGGATGCCGACAAGAGTAACAATCGAGGAGTGCCAATTCCGTTTGCGCCAACAATGGTCACATCGGCCTTCTGAAAATGCTCCCGACCTGCAGCATCGAAGTAGTGAGCGCCCGTGACCAGCCCACCACTATTCACTTCCAGTCGGCTCACTCGGGCTTCGGTGACCAGTCGAATTCCCCTGGCAACCATTTCTGGCCAGTGAGTTCGATCGACGGAGCCCTTGGCACCTTCGACGCAGCCCCACATGCAGGTTGCCCGCTGTGTGCACTGATTCAACGACTTGTATGGCCGAGTGGCGATGGCGTTGGGAGCTGGCCACCAATGCCACCCAAGTCGATTGTGGGCCCGGGCAACACGACGGCCCATGGGCGCCAATGGAGGCGGGGGCAACGGAGGCCCCTTACCAGGTGGAAAGGCCGTGTCACCAGCTAAGCCGGAAATACCAAAGTCGGTTTCCACCTGCTCATAGAATGGCTCCAAGTCCTCATAGGTTAGTGGCCAATCATCGGCAATGCCATCTAGAGTACGCACCCGAAAATCCGAAGGCATATTGCGTTGCCAATGAGCAGCATAAATGACAGTACCGCCGCCAACAGCGTTGTAAAGCACTGCCGAAATGTCAGACTCGTCGTCGTTGATCGGATAGTCCTCAGCCAGCTGCCGTCGGTTGGGATTAGCGGCCCAGTCGCGTCCAGCCGTCAATTCAAAGTCCATGCGACCCGCACGAGCCTTTGAATAGTCAGGCCATTTCCCCTGTTCAAGCACGACCACACGCATGCCGCATTCGGCCAACCTCTTTGCTGTAACCGCGCCCGTCGGTCCCGCGCCAATGATGAGAGCGTCCGCTTCCATTACCAATTGCTTTCGTGTCCAGACTTCGGTTGATTTCGTTCATCATACCGCCAGCAGAGCACAAATACACAGCACCACTGTAGCGAAACTCGTCATGAATTTTGGCAACCGTGCTCAGATCGTGGCAAATCACCGCGTCAACACGACACCCCAGCATTCCGATCAGTTCTCGATGACAAGAATATAAGAACGCGACCCAAGATTTTCCGTTAGAATAGCAGTCTTACAATCAGCGTACATTCAACCGGCCCTGATGGAAAACACGACACCGGAGCGAAATCATTGATCGGAAAATGGTTTAGTTTGGTTCAACGCGGGGGCATGAAAATGCGCCCGGTTGCATGGTCCATATGTTGCATGGCAACGAGCCTATCCGTTCCCATTGCTGTCTCAAGCGACGAAGTGCCCGACCAATCCGGAAGTCAGTATTTTGAAACGGAAATCCGGCCTATCTTTGCCAAACACTGTTTTCAGTGTCACTCTGAGCGAGCGCAGGAGATCGAAGGAGGACTGCTTTTGGACCAGCGCAGTGCCTGGCTTGCTGGCGGTGACCGTGGTCCCGCAGTCGATTTAGAAATGCCCGAAGCAAGCTTGCTGATCAAAGCCGTGCGTTACGATGAACCCGACCTCGCCATGCCACCGGCCACTCGATTGAGCGATGCGGACATCCGACGGCTCGAGCATTGGGTGCGTATCGGCGCTCCCGGGCCCTTAGACGGTCGCAAAATACACGTTGAAAATCCTGCAGACCCTGTTGCGGGAAAAAAACACTGGGCGTTTCAGCCTATTGAGCGTGTGCCCCTACCGTGCGTCAGCGACCCTAGCTGGCCTCAGGGTGCAATTGATTGCTTTATTCTTGCCAAGTTGGATCAGGCGGGCATCAAGCCGGTTACCGATGCAGAGGACTGTGTACTTGAGCGGCGTTTAGCATTCCAATTGCATGGCTTGCCACCAACGAGTGAACATCGTATCGCATCCACATTCGATCATCAGCAGGCCGTCGATTATTACTTATCGTCCCCACAGTATGGTCAACGTTGGGGCCGCCATTGGCTGGATCTGGCACGGTATGCCGATTCAAACGGTTTGGACGAGAATTTTCTTTTTCGTGAGGCCTGGCGATATCGCAATTGGGTCATCAATGCAACCAACGACGATATCCCGTTTGATCAATTCCTGCTTCAGCAGCTGGCTGGTGACCTGCTGCCTTATGATTCGATTGAACAGCGTGACCAGCAACGGATCGCCGCTGGTTTCTTGGTAATCGGTCCGAAAGTTTTGTTGGGGGTTCCGTCGGATCAGCAGCGAATGGACATCGCCGACGAGCAGATCGACACCATTGGCCGCGCAATCCTGGCTCAGACGCTTGGCTGCGCGCGATGTCACGATCATAAGTTCGCACCATTCCCTACAGCCGATTATTACGCCATGGCAGGGATCTTCACATCCACGCGCGTTATGGAAAATCGCCGCATGCTGGGTCAGCAACGCGACATGGAACAACTAATTGGAATCGGTCCAAACGGCGAGCAACGTGATGACGAGTACGAGGCTTATTGGCGCGACCACTCACAACTGAAAGCTCGAAAGGACCACGCTGCCAAGGTGCTCGAGTTGCTCAAATCAGGCGATGACCAAGCATTTGCGAAATACATTGATGAACACGGAGATTCTGCTTCCGCCGATGCCAAGGACCAGTTGGCGGAATTATCCGTCAGAATTGCTAGCCAGCAGGCTTTTCTGGATGCGATCGCCGATTCGCTCGAACATCCGCCTGAAATACCACCGCGCGCGATGTCTCCAGCGGATCGTGACGTGCCTGTCGACGAAGCTATTCGATTGGCGGGACAATTTGACGCCCTCGGCGATGTCGTTCAGCGTGGTTTCTTGAGTGTCTTGGAAGGACCGACGACCAGCTCCTGGCCTGCTGAACAGAGTGGCCGCATCCAGTTGGCTCAATGGCTGACCAAACGGGATACAGCAGCATCCTATTTGACAGCCCGCGTGCTAGCCAACCGAGTGTGGCAACGGCTCATGGGTCGCGGACTGGTTAGAACCGTCGATAATTTTGGGCGGACTGGCGAGCAACCGTCTCACCCTGAGCTGCTGGACTACCTTGCATCGCAGCTAATCCTGTCTGGTTGGTCGACCAAGGAGCTCGTGCGAGAAATTGTCAGCAGCCGTACGTTTGCTTTGAGCAGCACCTACAACGCTGAATACGACCAGCTGGACCCAGATAATCGGTTGTATTGGCGCGCTAACCGCATACGCCTGGACCCCGAGTCGATGCGTGATGCCATGCTTTTTGCAGCAGGCCATCTCGACAACGCCCAGTACCTATCAACCGTCGACTATCTGGGCGATCAAGCGACGGCCGTCGGCGCCAATAAGGTCCGTCGCCGAACCGATTTTCGCTGCCGGAGCGTATACTTGCCCGTGATACGCAATGATCTACCCGAGATCTTTGAAGCATTTGACTTTGCCGATCCACACCGGACGACCGGCGAGCGACCCAAGACAATTGTGCCATCCCAGAGTCTGTATTTGATGAACGATGAAATGGTCATGGCAACGGCGGAGACCACGGCAGATCGCATTCTAGAAACCCAGCCAGGTTGCCAAACCGCTCAGCACGTCGAGTCGATGTTTGATATGGTCCTTCAGGCCGCACCAACGCCAGCGGAACTGGAGGCAGTCGTCTCCTATATCGAAACAGTCGCCGCGTCGGATCAGTCGAAAGAACCCGCAGCCAAATATCGCGAGGCCCTGGCCTCGGCTTGCCATGCATTATTCGCTTCCAGTCGTTTTCAGGTCATCGAATGAGGATACCCTGATGAATTGCAATCAATTCATTGCCAATTCAACGCGCCGGTCAATGCTGAAGAACAGCGCCTGTGGGTTTGGCCAGCTTGCGCTATCTGCGATGTTAGCGTCCCATTCAATGGCTGCGACGACCACTAAGAATTCATTGCCCACGCATCCACAACCTCATTTTTCGCCACGTTTCAAGCGTATCATTTTCCTTTTCATGTGGGGCGGCCCCAGTCACGTCGATTTGTTTGACCCTAAGCCCCTGCTAAACCGGCGTGATGGGCAGCGACTTTCTGGATCTTCTGTGGGGCAAAGTAAAGAACAGCTGGGCGAAATAATGGGTTCGCCATTTCGCTTTCGACAACATGTCGATGGCGGTGTTTGGATTAGCGAGCTGCTTCCGAATCTGGCCAAACAAGCGGACAGAATGTGTGTCATTCGTTCAATGCACACCGAGGGGAGCGCGCATGGCGAAGCGTTGTTGCGATTGCACACAGGGCAAGCGAATCTAGTTCGCCCCAGTGTAGGTGCATGGGTTAGTTATGGCTTGGGCAGTGAGAACGAAGACTTACCGGCCTTCGTCACAATCTCGCCTCCGCGTGGGCACGGTGGCGTACAGAATTACGGCAGCGCGTTCCTGCCTTCAATTCACCAAGGGACGGCCATCGGTTCTGCGGAAACCCCAATAGCTCAAGCAAAGATATCTAACGTTGGTAACTCCCGCATCTCCGCTGCGCAGCAACGTCAGCAGTTGGACCTGGTTCAGGCGCTCAATCGCCAACACTTGGATCGGCTGGAACGCGATCAAAGCGTCGAAGGGTTGATTGCAAATTACGAATTGGCCTTCCGTATGCAATCCACCATACCGCAAATCATGAACCTAGCGGACGAGAGCCAGTCTACGCTCGATTTGTACGGGATCGGCGTTGAACCAACCGACAACTTGGGACGACAGTGTCTGCTGGCTCGTAAGCTGGCCGAGGCTGGTGTGCGATACATTCAGGTTTCCACCGACTACACGTGGGACCATCACAATCAAGTCAAAGACGGCCTTATCAAAGAGTGTGCCAAAGCAGACATTCCAACTGCGGGATTGCTGGTCGACCTTGCCCAACGCGGATTGCTGGACGACACTCTAGTACTCTGGGGAGCTGAATTCGGGCGAACGCCAACGGCAGAGAACAAGGATGGTCGCAATCACCATCCGCAAGGCTTCACCATGTGGATGGCCGGGGGAGGCGTGCACGGCGGGCTGTCGTACGGAGCAACAGACGAATTTGGGTACCGCCCGATCGAGGATCCAGTCCATATGCATGACTTGCACGCAACGCTGTTGTATGGGCTGGGGCTGGACCACGAGCAGTTGACTTATCGTCACGCAGGTCGCGATTTTCGTTTGACCGACGTCCACGGCAAAGTCGTTGAGAAGCTCTGGTCATGAAGAGCCACGCCCCAGTGATGAACTTCACGTTAAGCTTTGATTAGTTAGGAAATGAGGAAAAACAACTGACACTTCTCGCCAATCGCCACCACGGTTTCATCGCAAGGATGCTACCGCGATCATCAATAAATCGATTTATAAGCTTCGTCGTTCTGTCATCCGTTGGGGCTCACCCCTGGGGCGAAGCGAATGGCCCCGACGGATGGCAAGGACAAGACCGGCCGCAAGCTCGGGGATTTCCATTCTGTTTTGCCGGTGGTATCAAGGCTTGGAACTGCCTTGGGCAGCAATGGTCGTAAAGAGCCCGCCAAGCGTCAATAATGGACGTATCAATTAAGGAGGGAAAGCATGAAGGCAATTTGGAAGGCAGCTGTGATTGCGGAAAGTGACGCGACGGTTATCGTCGAGGGCAACCATTATTTTCCGCCTGAATCGATCAATGAAGAATTTCTTCAGCCGTCTGATGCCAGTTCCACGTGCCCTTGGAAGGGGTTGGCGAATTATTATGACGTCGTCGTGAACGGGGAAAGAAATGAAGGGGCTGCTTGGTACTATAGGAATCCTAAGCCTACTGCGGCGCAAATCAAGGATCATGTCGCGTTTTGGAAAGGCGTCGAAGTGCGGTCATAGTCCGTCTTGAATGTTGACTGGACGAAGGCCCCCAAAGTGAAACAAACGTTCGCATAACGCTCTGCCAACATTGGGATTTAGGGTGCATTGATTGTAAATATTCGCCGAAGGGGTGAACGGAGCAATTGATCTGGCGTGGACTGGTTGCATGT
>JAGQPR010000445.1 GCA_020426625.1 Planctomycetales bacterium | reverse complement strand
TTCGCGTGGGGCCGTGACCAACGCCCGCGGCTGATTGGTTGGTTGCCGTTGGATGAGCGACTACACGCAACCGTTAACCGGGAGATGAAGGACACCACGCACTCGTTGGCCCGTTGGCTGGAACGGCAGCCAGCACTGGACATCAGCACCATAGCCATCGGATGGACGTTCTACTGGCGACATCTCCAGGACGGAGGATCGGATGCATGGCCGACACACCTTCGGCGAGCGTTCCCGCGAGACCCTCTGCTCGACGGTATCCTCGCCCTGTCCAAGGGGTGGTTGCTCTGGGATTTCCAGCTCCAACTGCTCGCGCAGCTTTGCCGACTGGAATCACATGTATTCCAGAATCTTTCGATACAACTGCGTGATGGGGAGCCGTCCGCGAAGGCTAGGATTCAATCAGCCAAAATTCCTGATGGTCGGTCCCTGGCAGACGTGCTGAAGGAGCGGGGTTATCCGAACGAGCGAATCACGGTCGCGTTCGAGGCTGATGTCACGTCACGCCTGTATGCCATCCTGAACAGGACCGGCGCTCAACATGAAAAGGAGTCAGTGCGGTGAGCAGCAAGTCTAATGGACAGAGCAAAGAATACGATTTGAAGCTGGCACGCTTGGGATTCCTTCCCGGGGTTGGCATCAACTATGACGAGGGTTTCCTTGGCACGGGGAAGAAGCTTCTCGTTCTGGGTGAATCGCACTACGCCAGGGACAAGGGTGCTGACATGAAGAACAGGCAGGCATTCACTCGCAACCAGTTTGGCTCTCTTTTTGAGGGTGCTGAGCCCGAAGCGCACCTGCGTCGATTCGTCCACTCCGTGAACCGGATACTGACGGGAAAGTCAGCAACCAGTGCCGAAGCATGGCAATCGCTGGCCTTCGCGAATTTCGTTCAGACGTTTGTCAATGTGAGCCCCCATGGCGAAGAGTTCACTGAAATCGGCACCGGATCGATTCCGCGCCCTAGCGGCGCTCATTGGGACGAGGCCAACAAGAAGCTCCCTTTGCTGCTGGATGCTCTCAAGCCTGACTGTATTCTGGTTCTAGGGAAGACCAACTGGGACAGAATTCAAGACAGGGGCCAAGGAAAGGTCGAGGGCGACATATGGGAGGTCGGCGATCTCAAAAGAAAGAAAGACGAATTCAAGCCCCGGAACCTTTACCACTTCAAGTATAAAGGCGGTATCGCGCACGCCACTTGGGTGTATCACCCCTCGTGGTCGACCGAGTCCTCGGAAAAACGTCGAGCCGTGCTCATGGCTCTGGTGTCCTGAAAGGCGACTGGAAACCTCTAAGTGGAGCCGGATGGTGAAAAGGGCGAGTGACATAGAGCGGCACGTCTGGGTTGGACGCAATGCAAAGCATCAGCGTAGAGCCAGAGTTCCTAGGGCTATTCTTGAGGGCTGGGTCGAAGAGTGTCATCGCTACTGTGAACTGATGAACGATGTGTGCTGGTGGTACAACGAACGTGCCAGCGTGAGCACCTTCGCGATTGCCGCAGGCAAGACGCCCGGTTGGGTTGCGCTTGAGGAGTACTCCACGAGTAAGGAAGCACTGGGTGATGAGGCTAGGGCCGCTGCCAAGTATGGTCGCTGCGATTTGTATGTGGCGAATAAGGAGCAAGAATTTGCCTTCGAGTTCAAGCAGGCGTGGCAAACACTCTTCCCGACGGCACCCGGCACCTACCTGAGCCTGGAAAAGGGCTGGACGGATGCTTTGGCAGACTCTCGAAAGCTCAAGAGCGACGAAGGCGACCGACATTTCGCGGGACTCTTTGTTGTGCCATTCGCCCCTGTTGGTCGGTCTGCCGACGCAGTCAAGGATGCCTGGAATCGATTGCGAACGGCGGTGATGGCGCTAGACGACATTGCTGCCATGGCCTTCTATTCTCGCAGCGCCCCGGGCATCGAGAACTCTAAAGGCAATCGAACCTTTCCAGGAGTGTTCTTGGCATTGCGTGAGCGCTAAGGCTGATGGACGATTCAGCAACTAACAGGTCTGGCCGGGGTCGACCCAAAAATGCTCCTCGAGTGTCTACGAGGCGGGGACGTACCAGCTTTATTCATGATGACCCGAGAAGACACGCTCAACCTCCATGGCCAACTCCTGGTAGCGCCGAATCGGCACCATCGAAAGCAACTCGTCAAAGCGCTGCTTGGGGACACTAACGGTCTTGATCGGCTTGGCCTCTTTGTCCAATCGTAATTGATACAACCTCGTTCCATCGGTTTGCACTGACTGAGAGACCCAGTGTGGGCCATTGACTTGGCAGGATATCGCTTCGCGTATGACTACTCCCGCGAACTCCTCGCCAGTCTGGGATAAGGTTGCCTGATCTACCCTGAAGAGCCGCGCTTCGAGGGCTCTTGAGCGTGCTTCCATGTCAAGAATCCAAAGGTCCTTGAATTCTTGGGTAGCCATAACAACGCGGCCGAGTTGACCGTCAGACGCTCGAAACTGATAGACCGTCTCCTTTTGAAAATTCTCCTGCTGTGTAATCTGCCAGTTGTGTCTATTGGCGATAAGTTCAATCTCATTGGTAATCGCCTTGATAATGAAATAGGGCAATTCCATAGCGCGTAGTAGTGTGTTCAAGTGTGACCGATTCCGGTCAGCATCGGCCTCGGCACGAGCTACGACCAAGAGCGACACAACGATACAAGTCGCCAAGATTGCTGACACTAGGAGGTGCCACTTGGTGATGTCGTCCGCGACCAGCACCGCTCCTATGCCGGCCACGCCGGTCAATATTTGTGCCCAGTAAACTGGTTGTGTCCACTTCATCGATTCACCCCATAAGCCACACAACTTCTATCACTAAAGACGAATCTCGGAGCGCGGCATCCGCTATCGAGTCATGGATCAGCTAGTCTAGTTCCAAACTCTGAAGTTGAGCTGGTTCAACGGCAACTAGCCGAAGATACTGTTCTAGCGCCAACGAACGTTCCTGCTGCCGAGCCTCCTCTTCAGAGGCTCCGGACGGTTGGCTTGAAGAAATCGCCGAAAAGAAATCTGCCAAGCTATTCAGGTCCAGCGCTTCCAGCAGCAAGTCTGACTGATACGACATTGTTGCTAACTGTGCTTGGTCAATATAGCTCCAGCCCGGCATCTCCAAGACAATTTCCGTTGCGACAATTTGAGCGCCGGATTCATCTGTGGAACTGTAAGTTAGTACGAGTTCCATGCCAGAACCAAACCTCCCTTGTTCGTCTTGAGAACAAATTGCTAATGGGTGTTCAGATGACCACTTGCCCGAGTCTCTTCCTTCTGCACAACGAACGGTGAGTTTGGAGCCGATGAAATCCTCAGGCGGGTTATTAGCAGGTGAAATCTTCCCGACGATCGCCGTCCAACCTTTGCGGAGAAGTACTTCCACCGCATGAGGATTTCCAGTCCCAACGGCCAGCTTGAGGGTCGCCGTCGGTGTCCCGCTAGCCTCCAGTCCCGCAATTACAATGACCCGCCCAAGATTGCTTCGAAGCATGGAGTGCTCTGGCACAGTGCGATCATAATCGACCTGTCGATCAGTTCCTGTCCGATAGACCGTCTGCCCATCAAGCAAGCCCTTCAGTCTCTGGATTCGTGACAATGGCCCAAAAGCCAAATCACTCAGCGCGGTGTGGATTAGGCCACGTCCGTCAAGCAATGCTGCTTGAGCCAGGGCCGTATAGACTGCTTGGCGCGCAAAGAGCATGCGCTGTTGAACAGCTGAATCTCCAGCAAGACGGTACTCGTCTTCACCGCTACCGAAGGCATAAGGAATCGACACATCCCCTAATGACGTGCTGAATAGGCTGACCCGAATCGGGTTAAGCCATTCACGCAAGTTGAAAACGGGGGTGGCAAATTCACTACCAACCAAGCGTTCAAGAATCTCCACGCCGTTCTCTGCAGGCGTCGCTGCCAAGAATCCTTCGCGTCCCTCATTGGCAGGCAACCAATATTCTAGTGACGACCGCAACAACTGCTTTCTCAGTTGCAGAGCATTTGCTTCGATTGCTTGGCTCGTGTCAGTGCCCGATGCGAGTCGGCTGCGTGACAGATAACTAGCGTTTGTCGCCGATGCTCTCAGCAGGCCCTCCCTGCATTTCCTCCAAACTTCGTCGAAGCCTTCCGTCTGACGTGCCTGTGGGAAAATATCTTGCAGAGAATTCCATTCTTGGTGGCGATCAGAGACGAAAGCCATATTGGCGAGCATGTTTCGCGCTATCCGGCATAGCCTCAACTGGCCTGTCAGTTCTTCATCCAGCCCTGAAAACATGATTCGATATTCGGCGACATTAATTCGATCAATAATGCGAGATTCTGCGGCTCCGACGAGTTGCGTCAATTCGTCCAGTTTCTCAATAATCTTTTTTTGATTGTCAAGGACCTCATTGAGTTGTCGGTTAATTACCGCCAACTGCTCAAAGACAGCCTTCATATGGCTGTCTTGACCCTCGCGCCGCCCAAATGCTTGCTGAAGCCCTGCTACAACGGCTAGGCCGGCTCCAAGATAGTTTTGGCTGCCGAATTCACGTGCGACAACGACCGACGAGTTTGCGACGGCAAGCACTTTGTACGCATCTTTCCCCACATGGACGCCAGCATTCTCCAGTACTTGGGTAGCGACCGTTGCGTTCCTCACATACACGCCAACTGTTTCTTGATACGCGCGTGCCTTTTCGCGCATTACTCTTAGATCGTCGTCAGCCCGGTTCGATTCGGGAGTTGGTTTCGGCGGAGGTACGATCTCCAATTTCGCAATTCCTTCAACTCCTTCTCCCTTGGCGCGGGATAGAATTTCCCTTGTGCGATCGGAATAGGCATCACTTTGTTGAGAAGATCTCGCCACTTTGGCAATCTCTTCAGAGACGTTGGCAGCCGTCTGTTTTACGTCTTCGGAGGCCCGCTCTTGCTTCTCTGCTAAGCCTTTTAGCCAGTTTGTGGTGTCCACGATCGTGGATGCGCTGTCGACAATTTCGTTGGTTTGGTAGGCGATCGCCCCAAGTGTGAGGAGTGCACCCATCTGGCGGTTGCTCAGAATGGTGGCGATGGCTGCCAGAGACAAACCTATTTGGGCCGACTCCCAGCCGATGCGACCCGCGCCTGCAAATCCGGCAGCCCCTAGTGCGAGGCGATGTGCCGGGTCATTCGCTTCCGGAGCCTCGATTGTTCCCCGACCATGGATAGCCTGCGACATGTCCTGCGGTGACATGCTCTGGACTCGGTCTAACGTGTATGGCCCTGGAGGCGCAGACTCTGCTCGGGTAAGGGCGAGCACGGAGCATATGAGGAGAGAAAGGAGACAACGCCTGGGAAGAGCTCTAGACATAGCTTGCTCCAAAAGGGCTATTTGTCAGGTGAGGGATTACTACTTCCACAATCCTCGTTTGACGCAGGCTCCATTTCACAAAGTTGTTTCTTGACTACAGCTAGCTGCGCATGCATCGACTTTAAGGCAGCCGAGTTTTCGGCCTCATGATCGGGAGCAGTCGCGAGCGCAATCAATCCTTGTTCGATTAGGCCTACCTGTGCCCCGAGGCTCGATACAAGTTGACTGCGCAAAGCAGCAAAACGAAGATTCAAGTCTTCTTCAACGGCCTTTGAAAACTCGCTCGCTAAGACCTTAGCCTTTGCGGCATCGCTCAGGCGGCTTTCCAGACACCAAGCGTACTTCGGCACCCCAGCCCCGGGGGCAGTGACTGGACAGGGCTCGCCCCTCCCAATGGCTTTTCCAAGGCATCGCAGAGTTGTCAGGCATTCCGAACCATATTGTGTCGGGTAAACACCATCGCCGACCACACAGGAGGCATTCCCCTCGATTCTGGTGTTGGGAAAGTATCCTGCAACAACGCATACATGGTCTTCTGACCCGCCTTTTGCCTCCGTCGGGGCAAATCCGATCATAAATAAAGCAATAGGTAAGGCGAACACGTTACGCATAAAGTCTTCTCCCCCATTTCACTCAGTAGGGCTTCGCCCCGGAATCATGGACATAACACGAAAGCTGTGATCCTGCTGTCTTGCCTAGTAATTCTCGGCCGCATTGTTGGGCATTGGAAACAATTGATCGACTCTAGAGCCACGATCACCCTAGCAAAGTGTCATTTCGAAAGGAGATATCGCATGGCCGGGGGCCTCCCTAGAGTATCGATTGATATCTAGCCTCGGCAGCGGGGCAAACGCGATATCCAGACCCGACGGAATACGGGCTTAGGAACCCCGTTTGCGATGCGCCTAGCAGGCTGCTGAAATACTCCCTCACCGCGTAAACTGTACGACATCTTTCACGGGGTGATTCGATGCGCGGAGTGGATGGGTTTACCGAGTCGTTGTTCAGCATCAAGAAGCTGGATGATTTCGTGCCCGAGGTTCACCCGCTGCGGCCGATCCGCGAGAGGGTCAATGTCGCATTGCAGCGTCTGGACAGTCTGTTCGAGCGCCTGTACGCGGACACGCACAAGGGCGGCAGGCCGAGCATTGCGCCGGAGAAGCTGATCCGCGCGATGCTGCTG
>JAGQPR010000444.1 GCA_020426625.1 Planctomycetales bacterium | reverse complement strand
CGCGTGTGCCCGCTCGCGACTCTCCCAAGGGCCCAAGGGAGAGTGAGTTGAATTGGTGTCGATTAGCGAGAAGTGTCCCAATTCGACGTTTTAAGACAAAGCCTAACCTTTGGCTGGGACCGAATTGGGTTTGGACGGCGAAACGATCGTTTTGATGGTCATCGGGAATTGGAAATGAATAGGGCCGGCCTGAGGTGTTGGGATGGCTGCGTCTTCCAAATCCAACGACCTAGGATCCGCAGACGGGCGGGGAGTCAAGCGAAACGGCTCGCTCGGGTTGCCATTGGCAAAATCGAGGTTTCCATTGGAGTTCGTGTCTAGGTACGCACAGATGGCAATCGAACGCGCTCTTGGTTGCGGCAAGATGACGGTGGCGAAGCCACTGGTATCCAACTCAAAGTAGCTCGACGAAAGCGGGACACTATCGCCCAGCTTCCCATCAGCACTGAAAACACGTACTTCTCCAGTGTAAGTCAGCTCCTGTGACTCGCCGCGCTTGGGGCCACTGATAACGACAACTAGAGGCAGCCCCTGGACTCGCGTAGGTTGAACCAGATCCGAGATGGAACCCTCGGAAATTAATTCAACGGTTGGCAACAATTTGGAATACCAAACTGCAGACATGAGGATGGCAGCGACTGCACCGAGTGTCAGCAACAAATTGCAATGGTTTGCCTTCCACGTTTTTCGCAGGCTTTCGAACATCGATTGCATTGTGGGTTCCACGGTGACCAGGTGTTGCGCCCTGATCATTTTACCATACAGTCGCCACTGCATGAAAATGAAAACGCGGCACCAAGATTGGAGCCGCGCTGAAATTTGATCAGAATTGAAACAAGATTCTGCATTAGAACAGCACTTGGACACCTACGCTACCGCCGTGGAAAAACAGATCTGTTTCGTTGAATATCGAAGTGCCGGTGTCTGGATTCAAGCGAGTGACATTTTGTCCAGGGATCGTGGCTGACCCGGGCAAGTACCAGAAATCGTATCCTCCAGTCAAGCGGATGCTGGGGACAATCGAGTAATTGGCATACACGCCGCCTTCGATGACGCCAGCGACGTCGGTCTTGGTATCACCCGTATTGATGACCAGCGTACCGTTGTTGGTCATAAACGTGGTCCGTTCTGCAAAGTTTGCAAAAACGCCACCCTTGAGACGGAAGCCCATATTGGTTCGCAAGCTGACTGGGTAGAGCAGGTCCGCACCTACGTGAGCTCCCGCCATCTGATTATCGATGCGATCAATGTATTGGCCAGGTCCAACCGAGTTGCGAACGGAAGAGAAGACGTAGTCTTCTTTGTATTCGACGTATCGCACGCCAATCATGGTGGATATTACGTCCCAGGACCACCAGCGTCGATTGAGTTCAAAGCTGTTCAGCTCAGCGTGAAACGTCTGCGTGTGAAGATCTGCGTCATTAAAGGCTGTGACCGTACCGCCATCGAATCCGGCGAATGGTCGAAAGTTGCTGGACAAGTTGCCGGGACCCGTCACTGAGGAACTACGCGTCCAATCGAATGGTCCGACATAGACGCCCTCCCAGCCATTAACGCAATTTAACAACCTGCCGACGGTGTAACGTCCGCCGAATTCGAAATCAAAGTCTGGCATGAAAGAGTTTCTGGAAAGGGAGAATCTCTTGTCATCTTCCCGATTCAGCCACAGGGCGTCGTAGCTTCCGTACCAGGAAACGTCACAACCAGGATTGAAGCTGGTTGGACCCGTGGACGTTCGATTACCAAACTGTGCTTGCTGCACCTGAGTAGTGTCATTAAGCAGCGAGTATGAGGCGTCGACGGTTGGTATGTCGTTGGGCACCGCCAGCCCTGCGTTGCCGCTAGCCCAGCTGACCATACCAGCGTCGCGAACGCCGGATGTAGCCGTTGGCGCCAACGTATACGCTGTCGACTGTGCAACAGCGTTGCTAGCCGCGATTAACGTGACCGCAAGACAATAGCCGAGTGCGGTAATAGCGGTACGGCGCACAACCGCAGCGGTTGCGATAGTTCCGTAGCGTGTAAGTGTCAGGATTTTACGCATGGCAATCCTCGAATTGGCATCCTTGCTGGTAAGTCACGTTTAAGGGAGATTTGCTGATCCGGTTGGGAACAGAAATCGCCCTACTACGTCCATAAAATTGGTCGTTCTTGCGAGCCAAAAGCTGGCAAGTTTTTTCTTGCATCCACTGGTCGGCTATTGCACTTGCAATTGATCTGCGACCGGTAGTAATGTGCTCTTGCGAATCAAAGTCAGAATTTGTCGGGCGGCCGACTCGGAATCGCAATTGCCGCGAATCTCCAGTCCACCGTCTTTACCCACAATTTCAATTTCGCTTCTTGGATACAGTCGCTGAACGGCTTCCGTCATCTCTTTCGCCAGCTGGCTTACGCGAGAATCGACGGAAGTCGCCTGCCCCACTGTAACGCTGTGCATTGCAACCTGCGGCTCGCCCTGTGCGTTGGTTGAGATAATCGCGATCCGCGTCGTGCCTGCAGTGATTCCAACCAGCGATACAAGTTTGTTTCCAGCGCTAATGATGCGGCAGATATCAGGGTTTTCCACTGACGTTTGCAACACTTCGGCGTCTATTCGCAACGATATGGAATCCTGCAAGCCAACGCTCAATTGCCGTCCAGTCGTGATGTTTTCTGGGGGAATCGCGACTGGGGCGACCGGCTCTGGCTGAGCTTGGGAAGATATTGCCTCCGGTGCATCGAATTTGTCATTGGATTCGTCATTGGAGTCGGTGATCTGGCCGTGTTCGTCAGCCCTCGCTTCGCTTTCGCCTGTGGGCGAAGACTTGATTTTCGGCATACGACTGGATGCCGCTTCAGCGAGATGGTAGCTAGCTAGTTGTGGCAGAACTTTTGGCGACGGTGGTTTACGGGGCGTGGTCGCCTGAAACGTCGGTTTGGGTGCCAGTGGCAGCTGAACGTCCGCATTGGACGCGGGCTCGCCTTCAATCCTGACTTGCATCGAGTTGGTTGCCTGCCCGTTGTTGCTTGCAATTTGGGCTGGCCGTGTGGCTTGGTCTGGCTCAATCGTTCCTGCAGATGGTTTGCCGTCCGACAGTGAGAAACGCAACGGTTCCTGGTCGTTCGACCCTAGCTGGTATTTTGAGCCACTCGTTTTGACTCGTTCCGGCCTTCGTGTACTTTCTTCCGATGCTAATTCACCTGGTCCACCCTCAGCATCTGTGCCAATTGCTTGGCTGCTTGAACTGGCCATGGGAATCGGGCTTGGCGATAGAGGCAACAATTCCAAATCCTCTGGTGCCAGCGTTTGCATGGGCAAGGTTCGAATTGTGTCGGAATCGGTAGGCAGCATCAGTGGAATTTTGATATTGCTGAGAGACTCAACCAGTCCCAGTTCGCTTGACTCTAGAGTCAGGGACGAGGGGATGTTGGATGAAACGGCAGGCGGATTTCGTTGAGTGCGGACGTTCGACGCAGTGGCGGGTACAACTCGCGATTCCTCGGAGTCTTTCGCACCAAGTTCACTTTTCTTGTGCACCGGTGTTTCAGGCAAACCACCGGCAGGGGGCAGCGAAGGTCCTGACGTTTCGTCCAAGGCGGGCGCGTCGACAGCCGACAGACCCAGCAAGCCGATCAATTTCCGGCTGGTGTCTACATTGGACTTCAGTTCGATTTTTACTTGCGGAGCAGAGGATTCTGCTTTGGTCTCAACGGGGTTCAGCTGTGGCAAGGCTGGTAACGCGATTTGTGCTTGCGCGGAGCTGGCGGCACTGCAGCTGGCCGCAATGGCTATTGAGAACGCGAGCCGCCAACTGCCCTTGGGCTTTCGTCTCCTCAGCGTCCTAGCATTGAACTTGAACAAACTCATAGCAACCCCCCAGCAGCGGTGAAATACACACTTCAGTCGTTCGATCCGCAAGGCCACCGCCACGCAAATCGTACTTGAAGCGCTCTACAGCTGAGGTATCGGGAACCAGGGTTGTAAAAGTTGAACGATTTTAGCGGTAGCAAGCATCGTATGAACAAAAGATGTTGAAACGACTAGCGGTACTTTGCTAGCACCCATCAATACATTCACATTCCCCCGATCAGCTGTACTACAAACGCAGATTGATAGCCGCCTATGGGTGCTGCCGAAAGAACGTAATACTTCTGCGGCACCATATTGATACTTACGCGAACCGACGAATTCGCGGAAGTACCGGCGATACTGGCATCCAAGGCGATTTCCCCTCGAATCGCATTTTCATTGCCGATTTCAAGTATCGCTTCGCATTCCAACAGATGCTCCCCCTGAGGGTGAGTCAGTGATCCATCCAATTGGCAGCGTGCTCTGCGCTCATTGACGTCGCATCGCCCAACCAACTGCATAACCACTTTCATATTGGGGAAGCCCAATTCTGCTAGTTTTTCGATCGACCGCTGCAGAGCCTCGTCGGGCGCACCGCCATGCTCGCTTGGTGATTCACCATCGCGAAATGCGTCTGGGGCATTGCAGAGCCAAAGAGTCCTGAGCACGTAGCTGGATGATTGCAGCGCAGGCTCATCGGCGTCATAAACAGTTTTGAGCTGGTCAATGAACGCGTGGACTTTTGAAATATCTTTTTCCGTGCCTCGCAACATCATGATTCCCGAATCTTTGTCATGGGCCACCGTAACGCCGGACAATTCCGCGAACTTGACCACAATCTCCAGGCCACCGGGCAGCCCATCGAGTTCATCACGCAGTAAATCTGTTGACTCAGTTGGCGATGGATTGGCAACGTCGACAGTCTGCAGCAGAGCCTCAACCGTTGCCATGGCCTCAGCCGTTGCCCTGACCACCAAAGCATTCAGACGTTGATCAACGATGAATGAGCCGTCGATCTCCAACGCTTGCAGTGTTTCACGCAGTCGCTCGGCCTCAGAATATCGCAACATGAAAATTCGTAATTCTTTTGTCTCATTAGGCTCACCCAGGGCCTGTCGAAACGCGCCAGGGCTCGGGCTGCGGACTGGCGGATCTTGTGCTAGCAATGGCCGAATTGCTACACAAGACACAAGGCAGAACAAGAAAATAATACGCATGTGGTGGTCCTTTGGGTGATCGCTAATGAGGCTCAGTAAGTAAGTCAGTTTTGACAGTGGGCAGAACAACGTAAATCTCAAACTCCGGGTCGTCCGTCGACAGTCTCGCTGCCAGGTAATCTGCTGCGGGCTTGACGGCTATGGTCTCGCCCCGGCGATTGACAGAAACCGCTGCTTGTTGGGCAACACTTGGTGAAACCGTTTGCATTGCGGCTAAGCGGGATTCGGTTGTCCGGGATTTCTGTTTTGAGTATGGCTCGCCGACGCCTGGCTCCGAATCCGTCGCGTCGTTTGAATGCGGTAGTTCAAACGCAAGCGAATCTGAGTTGCTGTCTAATCGGACAAGCCAGATACCGCTTCCGACGACGACCAGCATTGCTGCCACGAGTGTCAGGGCAATTCGCCAATGGACGCCGGTGTTTTGTACGTTGGGGAGCAAGCTGATTTGTGGTTTAGGATGCTGTGGTTTAGCACAATGATTGAGTTCGTGCAGGAGTTTCTCGGCCCACTCCTGACGGAAGTGAATTTGCTCATGCGCTTGGCGGAGTCGGCCTTCGATCCTTTCGTTCCATTGGTCTTCCGGAGTCATCTTTTACTGCTCCTGGCCAGAAGAATACTCAGTGTTGGTTGCCGCAGGTGGCATTAGCATGCGACGCATTTGAGCGCGAGCCAGAGACAGACTGGAACGCACGGCTTGTCGAGTGATCTGCAATACTTCAGAGGTTTCTGCGATAGACAACTCTTCACAGGCGATCAAGTGCAAGACCACGCGTTGTCGCTCAGGTAGTTGATTCATGGCTGCGACGGCACGTTCCACTTCATCGGATAGCGAAAGTTGCTCTACGGGCTCCAGCTGTGCGTCGGCGGGATCGCATTGCAACATGGAGACCCCACGTTTTCCATGGCAGCGACACCAATCGCGCCATAGATTTTCGACGATCCGCAACAACCACACTTGAAGGGCGCGGGGCTCATGCAGCGAATCCCGTTGCCTCATGGCGCGGAACATCGCTTCTTGAGCCAAGTCCTCGGCCAGATGTTGATCACGACACAAATGCATCGCAAACCGATAGACTCTCAGCAGTTGATCAGGCAACTGATCATGCACTTCATGGGCTTTCCGTAGGGTCGCAAGCGAATGCATATGACCTTATAGACGATGTGGCAAGAGAATCGTCAAACGGAATCCGAGAAAAATTTCGACACTTCTCGGCGAAGACCACCGCGATGTAAGGGTAACTAACCTTATCTGGCTCCCAGGCTCTGCATGCAGTTTCCGTCAGCGGCGATAAAGGAATCGACAAAACTGACGAGGCGGAGCCTCGAAGACAGTGCGTACCCAGGCAGAGCTAGCAGAGCCAGGGTAGAAGGAGGCTGTGCGGCGGGGAGGGCAATCCCCGCAATCCCCTCTCTCCGCTCCGCGTCATTTGTGTCCGTGACGCCCGTGACTCTCCCTAAGAAAAGG
>JAGQPR010000443.1 GCA_020426625.1 Planctomycetales bacterium | reverse complement strand
TTCCTCTCAATCGGGGAATTCTGGCGAATCCCACTACGGACCAATCCTAATTTTTAGCTGTCCCAAACCACTAGCCTTCCTGGTGGAGTTTAGCCAGCTTTATCATGCGTCCTGGATCGACTCAATACGGCGGACGACACTCGGCGGACTGGTGCTCGGATTCGGCTTCCTGTGGAGCGATCTGGTTTGCTATGGGATCGGCATCACGCTTGGTGTCGTGGCTGAATGGACGATTGGCAAAAATGCTGTCGACAGCGGAGCAAGAATTTGCGACTAATACTCTGCGTTAATAGGCTGATCGTACGATTAGGCGACTGAGGCGATGCAAGGTCGAGCCGCGAATGGGACAACAAGTTCCGGAACTCTCATGCATCGACATCGTGTTTGCCGATAAGGTTAAGAATGACGAACAACCAAAGGAGTGGTGCAATGCTATCGCAACGTCAGTTCTTCAGTTCACTCTTGGGAATCGTGCTGTTGAGTTCCCCAGGGATTGCCCAGGAAAAACCGTGGTGGAATCCATTTGCTCGTGACGACGCTGACGAGACCACTGAGGTGAGGCAGAGTTCCTTCTTCGACCAAGCTGAAACGGAAAGGTCGTCTTCGTCGACGCTCCAATTTCCCATGCTTTCCTCGATAACCGAAAGCGCCTCAAGGCAAGCCAAATCAGGCAAGATGATGATGGTTCAGATGACTCGGTCGACCAAAAAGTTTTTTACCAACACGATCGACTTTATCAATCCATTTGATTCGCCAGCACCGAAGCGCAGTACAGACTCCTTTTTGTCACAGGGCTATCAGCCACAGAATATAGTGGATGAGCCTAAGAGCGGCGGCTTTTTTGGCTGGTTCAAGCAGGAGGAGCCAGTCAGTGAGCCAGCAACCGTCAACGATTGGCTCAGGCAACCGAACCCATTGTTGAGTAGTGGCAGACAATAGGCAGCAATTTCTCCAAGCCAGCCGTTGAGTTGCAACGATCATCGCGCGGAACGATGGTCAGTGCCCAATTCAGCTAAGGCGATGCGAAGGTCGCAGACGTTCGTGCCGGTCGGCCCCGTTTGAAGTAGGCCGCCGACTGGCTCAAAAAAGTGGTAGGAATCAGCCCGCCGTAAATAGCTGTCGATGTCCAAGCCCTGGCGCTGGGCGGTGTTCCAGATGTCAGCATCCAAGTACGCCCCCGCCGCATCGGTAGGGCCGTCTTCACCATCACTCCCACCACTCAAGAAGACAATTGGCCTGGGAAACTCGCCAGACTCTGGCCAGCCAGCACCCACTAACGTTTTCAGGACTGACAGCACCAGGTGCTGGTTTCTCCCTCCCAGACCCGAGGTGTCCGGCAATGTAACCGTCGGCTCTCCGCCGCTGATCCAACAATCGACGTTCTGATCTTTGGCGATCTGCTTAGTAGCTTGGGCAGCCATTGCCGCAACTGAGCTGACGTCGCCTTCGCTCGTGCGAGCTGCCTGCATCACGTATCGGTAGCCAAGTTCAACTGCTTTGACTCCGGCGGCATCCACGGCATCGGCATTGTTGCCGAGTATGACATGTTCAACTTCACAACCAAGATCGAGAGTAGGTATCGGACCTCTTTCCGCTGGGAATGCTGCTTGAGCCGATCTCAGGTAGTGCATGCAAGCGCTTAGAAGCGGATGGTTGGACAAGCCGAGCTGATCCAATGCCTGAAGAGCTACAGTCGGTTGGCAGGTAGCTGAGCGCAGGGTCGGGCCTGAGGCAATGACGTCCAAAGGGTCGCCGAGTACATCGGACAGAACTAGCACGAGCATTCGCTTGGCACGGCAGGCGCGAGCCAGTCCACCGCCTTTGACAGAGCTGAGGCAGCGGCGAATGGAGTTCAATTGGTGGATATCCCCGCCAGCAGCCGCCACGATTTGGGCCACGCGTTGTTTGTCGGAGAGCGTGATACCTTCCACCGGGGCCACCAGCAGCGCTGAACCGCCGCCAGAGAGCATGCACACGACCAAGTCATCGTCATCGCATTGGCCGACGAGATCCAGGATGCGATTGGTTCCGTGGACTGCCAGCGTTGTCGGCTGGTTGACACCGATCGGCCGCGCAGGAAAAAGTGTTATCCCTGCTGGCGTAGTCGTGTGTTCTTGGGGCAAGTCTTGTAAAACTTGGCTTTCGTTGGCTGGATACTGAACTTGTGGCAAGCTATTCACTGCGTCCAGATCCGCGCCTTGCGGACAGTTGATCCAGCCAGTCAATGAGATCGACTGCGGCAGAGCAGATAGTTGCGGTGCAATCGTCCGTTCGAATTCAGCGGCCATCGCTGCTGAGGCTTTGCCAGCACCGATGACAACCAGGCGGCGGACCCCCGCCAGCGAAGTTTGGCTATCTCCCACGACAAGATCACCACGCTCGATGCGAACCAGATCTTGGAACAGCCGCCGGGGAGTTACTGCAGCGACTCCTGCTTGCCAAATGCGGATCGCGTCTTGAAGCAGTTGGCGGTTCTGATCGTCTAGCTTGCTCATGATTATGAGGATTTGCTTACTGCGGCAATTCGAGAATGCCATCTACGGGTGATGATTCGAACGAGACCGCTGGCGAGGTAAGGAAATTTGAATTGGTCTGCGCTGGTCGAATGGCGTTGACTTGGATGTCCTCCAGCAGAATATCGCATTGACCGCGGCATTCCGCCAGCAGGCGAAACTCTTCCCCGCTGGCCATGAATCGGTAAAGTTCGATAGCGATTTGGTCCCCTGCCCTGCCCTGCACCAACTGTCCGAGGGAGGGCCCTGCTTGATTGTCATAGACCAGCAAACCACACCCGTTCCCCGGCGTATCTTTCAGAACTGATGCCTTGGCTGAGACGCGTACCAATTGACCGTGGGGGATGGTAGCCGCAGCGCTACGAATACGGAGTGAGGCTCCCTCGTAGCCGCCCTGCGGTGCGACCGCTTGACCAGGTAGCGGATAAGCGGCAAGCCGGAGCCCACCGGTTTTCTCTTGAGGCGAAGGTACCAACTCCACCAGAAGATCTACCTGGTCTTCAAGCCTTCTCTGCTGCGACCAGCCTTCTCGAACGACTTGGTTTAAATCCGTGAATTGAGCGCCTGGTAACGGTACTTGCCGCCAACTGCTGCGGCTGCAGGCAGCCGCCAATTGCCAATGCATGTGCAATAGCGGCGGTGCCACGACAAACGGACTGGATTGCGGTGCTGAGAGATTAGCGACGGCGGTCAAATGTGATTCGAAGAGCACCGATTGAATTGCGTCCATAGCCGACAGGCCGAGCCCAATAGCAGCCACTGATTGACCGACGCGCATTGAACGCTGCCCTTGTTCCAGTTGCCGTTGTGCATCGGCCAGCGTCCGCAGATGAGGTGCTGCCGCTTGCAGTCGCGTCAATTCCGCTTCACGGTCGTCACCGCCAGACGCATATCGTGCATCCATTAGTTGCGAAGCGATGGCCAATTGAAACTCGGCGATTTCGAGAATATCACTGGCATTCGACTGTTCGTGCTTTTTCAATACTTTGCGAGCGAACTGAATCACCAATGGATTGGCAGTCACGATAAACGCTTCGTCGGCGCGCGGGTGGTCGACCGTCCATACAAGCCCAGCAGGACTGCGCTGCAGCGGCATGGATTCAAGAGCTCCTTCCGTCAGGCGAAATACTTGCAGCGGTGATGGCGATTGGAACTTGATTGTCAGTGGTCGGTCTGAGACGCCAGGTACACAGTACTGGCTGCCTTCAGTTGCTGCTTGAACGACTACTAGAGTACTTTCAGAGACATACCAGCAAGCTGCCGCAAAATCGGCTCGATCCATTTCGGGCCTGGTGGAAACTTGCCCTCGCGCAAGCCAAGGTCCCCACAATTCCAGATTGTTATTTAGCCAACGTAGGGCAGCGACTTGCGCCCGGCCAGCGCTGGTTTGCTCGTTCAGCGGTTTGGTGGTTCGGTAGAATAGACCTCGCGCTCCAGCCCTGACAGCTGCGATGCCAGTGCGTCGCAGTCCAAGTGGATTGGCCACAAGATTCTCCGAATCGCCACCATTGAGCGCTGATAAGGCGGCCCGATATTGATCCTCGATTGCCGGATTCACATCCACATTGACGCTGACCCAGCCCTGTCCACGTTGTTTGACAGTTTCTAGCGATTCAGCCAACTTCCGTTGCTGCTCATTCAAGCTGCCCGCAGAACTGGAGTCTGGAGCGGGTACCATTACTTGATCGACGATTCGGGAGTATTGCCAATGCCGCTCGAGAGCTTCGCCGAAAATAGGCCGCTTCAAGGTCTCGTCAAGGGTGGTTGTTCGCTGTACCTGCTCGCGGGCTGAATCTACTTGACGGGCATCCAGGGCAGCCCCCACCAACCAACCTTTGATGGAAGATGCATCGTTTTGTTCAAAGGTGACCGGCAGCTGCGGTGGCGGGCTGATAACGCCAAGATGAGCGTCGTGAATCTTGCTCAGCTGTGCGGGGCTCGGCAGCTGGCCCAACACGACCCCCTCGATCCCCAGTGACTGCAGCCATGGTAGCGATTCGTCGCGGTGCTGTATCCAAACAGCCGGGCGGTTGGTGTTACTCCAGAACTTTTGTTCATCGGATGGTGGTTGATAGCGCCATCGCCAACGTTCACGCCAATCGTCTGGCAAGGGTGTGCCGGTTGCCGACAAAGGCAGCAGCCCGTTCAGGCTGAGATCGTCCAATTGCATGCGGACCAAGCCGGGACCGGTGTAGGCGTTCAAGACGAGAGAGTCGACATAGGCTCCATCCAAGGGCAAATTGGGACCGAAACGCACGCGGAGCGAGGCGATTTCCTCAGTCAGTTTCCTTCCCAGCGATTCGATGCGGAGAGCTTGCCAGCGTCCTGGTTCTGAATAGCTGTCACCCCACAGGATTGCGGTCAACCGTGACTGAGTGACTGGATGGTTGGCCAAGGGAAAAACCACCCGTACTCCCAGGCGAGCGCCGCCGCTGGCCCCGCGAGTCCACAACTGAGGCTGGAATTCATCGAGGGGCAAGCACGGTTCGATGGGGTACGCAAGCAATGCTATCGAACCTTGCGAACAGGCTACTTCCAGCAGCTCGCATGTTCGGCCAGCATGCGGCATAATCAGACTAATCTCGTGCAATGGCAGCTGGGCGTTGCTGTCGGTCTCCACTAATTGCCAACGAGGCGCTCCACCTTCAAAGGGATCAGTCGTTTGACCCATCAGCTGCGAAGCGGTCAGGAGGAGATTCGCCAACAGGACGATATTTCCGCCGAATCGCTTTCCAACTAGATCTTGGGCCATATGATTGTCGCTGCAGCCAAGCATCAGACTTTACCCACTGAGAACAATTGGAAACCTGGACAAAAAAATGATGCCGGCAAGCATCATCCGACGGACCGTGTTGCCTGTGACGTAAGTCCTTCTTATAGAACAACTTAGAATCAAGGTATAGGGCATTTGCTGGTGCGATTATGCAACACGGGTAAACGGTGAGTTTTACAAGGTTTTTCCTAAGTTCTTGAATGCCAGTGACTTACGGCTTATGATCGACATTCGCTCGCGGTTTGGTACTGAGCTTGCTTTTAAGACTCTTACAATCAGCGACCACCAGCCCACACTTCAGGAGTTCGAACCATGAGCACAGCATCTTCGAATGTCGACGCAAAAAACGATGAGATTCCCGCTGACTTGCTAGAGCTGACAGCTGCGATCGAAGCTCTGCCAGTCGAACACCGCATTCGGCTCCTGCCTTCGCTCCGTCGAGTTACAGAAAGCAGCGTACGCCGCCGCCGCATCCTATCACTGGTGCAAGAGGCGCTTGGCCAACTTCGACTGGACATGAAGTATCTAGTGTTCGATCTGGAAGCCACTCGGCGAGAGCGCGACGAGTTCCTGGAAAAGCTAAACAACCTGGGCGATGGATCAGAGAGCTAGTCAAAAATTGGAAATTCAGTTCCACATAATCCTGCCGCGAAATTAGCCGCTGTGCGCTAGCTATCACGCGGCTTTTGACGGAACCGCACGCAAGCCAGCTAGAGGCTGATGTGGTAGAGAAATCACGATTTGTGACACTTATTCAAGAAATCAAAGTGTCTCAACAGAAGCAGGATGCTTGCCCTACCAAACAAATAGTTGCCGCCTTGACTCAATGGCCACGCCACGGTCTCCGATAGTCTGATCAGATATCAGGCATCGTTAAACATTGGGTCGAGCGGATTCTCCAGGAAAGCTGCGAAGTGCATCAAGCACGCCGCAGCTTTTTTTACGTTTGGAATCCACGCAGTAGTTTTCCGAATGATTAGACGCCTTGGCGTTAGCCAAGGTTGTTCGATTAACAGAAAAACTTGTGCGTTGTTGCCTAGCTTAGCCCCAGTGCTCAAAGAGAATTCGCGGGAAATGCGCTCAGCATCAATCGGATTGTTTGCGTTCAAGTTCGGCTCAGCTTACTATCACAATTGATCTATAACGAACTAGTGGCGGTGACAGGAACGAATTAAGATCTTCCAGGTAGTGAATTATCGGAATTTGGTGGTTTGACACACTTTATTTTTGGGGTACGGAAACTCGCCAAGGGTTTGCTGATT
>JAGQPR010000442.1 GCA_020426625.1 Planctomycetales bacterium | reverse complement strand
GAGCGGGCGCACTCGCAGCAGTCGGCGAGCGGAACACGGAAAATCGCGCTCGCCGTTGCTCGGACGCCTACCTTTGCACAAGTTGCATGAATCCCCTGAAACTCGCGGTGGGAGCGGTAACTAAGTTTAGCCAGCGGAGCGTTCGCCGAGAATTGTCCAACTTCTCGGCATTTTTTCTTCGGATGAGTGCTCGTTTACGGATAAGAAGTGTAAGGACCAAGCTGCGTCCTCCGCACGACCCGTAGACAAGCGAGCGTTCCAATGATTTCTTTTAGTTGTTTCCGGAAAAACCTCTGTTGTTTGCTTCTCAGCATCGCTAGTTCGGCGCATGCCAACGTGGCGAAAGAAATCGCCGCCGATCGCCGCGTTTTTGCCGAACACATGGCTACGCGAATCGCAAGCGATATACAGAGTCAGCCCAATCGAAGCGTTCAAGTTGGCGTTCTGCCGTTTGGAGACGCGAATAGACGATCAACTGCAGCCCTCGGGAATATTCCGCTTGAGTTGCAGTGCGAGATGATCCGCGGCTTGCACCAGTTCGTCAAAGCCGGCATCCAAGTTCCTTCTGCAAGAACCGTCGCTGACTTGATTAATAGTGGAAGCGGCAGCGTTCTAGACCTTATGGTCGATGACCTTGGGCGGCAACGTTTTCTCGATTTGGTCGGATTGGACTACGTGGTTTGGGGAGAGATCCAACTTCGGGTTCCGAGTGATCTGCTGGCAGATGCTGGAAAAGCGATTGAAATAAAGCTGTTCATGGCCTCGCGACTGTCATCCCGATTGCAGACTTATTCTGGTTGGATCGATAAAGGTGACTTCGCTGAACTACATCCGGCTACCGGGCCTTCGCTATCACCAAGCAGAAGCGAGCTGGCACCGATTTCGCCACCGCATTCCGACCATCCTCGTTTCATGGTCGAGATTCTCGATGCAACGGGCGCTCCTCTCGCAATGCAATTTGTCGCAGATGCTAATTCTGAATTCCAAAATTCACTCTATCTCGAGCTTCCTTCTTCACTTAAGGAAACGCCATATAGCATTCGTGTATCTGACCGTGGTGGACAGTCAGTTGGTGTGCGAAGCAAGGAAAATGATGCACTCAGGCTACACCAGGTAGTCGTCAAGGTTGATGGTGTCGGTTCTATCTGGCCCCGTGGTGAACATGGCTATGAACCTTTCGCAGCCCATCCTTTCTATTCGCACAAGTGGGTTTTGACGCCTCCAGGTACGATGCTGGTCGCGGATCCTACGCAATCCGCCAGTGATCTACGCGGAGCACGCCTGGCAACTGCCGAAGGAGGTGACGGTTCCGTATTGCAAATTGACGGCTTTCAAGCTGGACCACAGACAGCCCACGAGTTTGTCTTTTCGTCCGATCCTAGGGACTCACTTGCCTTCACGCGAGGTATCGGCAGCAATGATATCGGTCTTATTACCGTACACATCTACGCCCAGCAGTTCAGTGAGCTGGATCAATCACAGAACTACTTTTTCAATCTCTACCATCGCCTTAGCTTCTTTGGTGTGATCAAGAACGGCGCAGCACCTTCGTCTGGTATGGCTTCAACCAAACTGGGGCGACAAATCGAATCCCCGACTTTTACCGTCGACTTTGACATAGTGACACAACCGGTTCAGGTTTGGCGCATTTTTTATCGCTACAGTGATCGCCCGCTCGTTGAGCCGAGTGGACAGATAGCCCTCGTACGACCACTAAGCATCCCGCTTCCTTAAAAAACCATGTGTACCAATTCAAGTCGGATTTTGAGTCTTACCAACTCACAAGATGATCCTACCCGCCGTTTTTTGATTGGAAAGAACTATGAATCTAAACTTCACGATCGCAACGTTGTGCTTCTATTGTTGGCTCGTCAATTCTCAGCTGGCAGTCTGCAATGACCTGGATCTGACGGGGCAGCGATCCGTACGAACGCTCCACATGTTGCTTGTTTTTGACGACCGAGCGGCAAATGCCCAGCATTTGGGAATTGAAGAAGACTTACGAGCTTGGCCGCAGACGTTTGGTGTTATCGCCAAGAACCTCAATTTGCAGGAGGGGGTTGGAAAAGACTTTACGATCACACTCTTGAGAGATACGGAGGTAACCCCAGAAAGAATCCGCCAGTACTACGCGAGTCTGGAAGTCGAAGAACAGAAAGATGGATTGCTGTTCCTGTTTTCGGGACATGGATCTGTTTCAAGTGACGGCGGACACTACTTGATGCTTCACAACCGCCGCAAACTGGCTCGGCGTGAAATCATGAATCTGATGCTCAGGAAGAACGCCGCTCTCACTGTGTTGATTACCGATTCCTGTGGAGTCGGCATGGACTCGCCTCGCCGCATGATCTCCCTGCCGCTGGATGAACCAAAGGGGCAGCTTATGTGCCGCAGTTTGTTCTACTTTCATCGAGGCATCGTGGATATCAACTCTACCGAGAGCGGAAGTCCTGCATATGGTCACGCTGCGACCGGAGGTAATTTTGGTCACGCCTTCCGTAGGCTTTTGTACGGAGCAGATATGCATAGCGAAAAAGTTGCTCAAATGTTGCAGGAAACGGAAGAGCAGCAGGCTTGGCAGGACGTAACTTGGACACGTTTTGCCAAGATGTTAGCGCTGGAGATGCAGGCTGTTTCCGAAGAACAGAGCGACGGACCGCAGCAACCTCATATCTATCAACTTCCAGGCGGATTCCTTGGTATCCGAAGTCGGGAATTGCCCGAGCGTGGACGACCAGCAGGACTTGCGGGCGTACTAGTGCAGGACGTAATGGACGGATCTCCAGCACAAGCAATCGGTGTTCGATCGTTTGACCTTTCTCAACCAAATGTATCTCAAGTCGATGTAATTGTTGCGATAAACGGATTGCCGGTTCAAAACCTAAGAGACTTTGTGCAGACCGTCGACCGCAGTGACGGAGATCTTGTACTAACACTGTTGAACCCAATCACTCAGGAAGAGCGACTCGTTCGTGCGAAGCTAGATCCGCATCGCGACCTCTTTGCTGAAACGGACTCTGACGTCGCCAACAACTGAATAGCCGCTCGCATCGAACAGCGTTGAACGATTGATCTCGTCCACGTGGCGGTAGTGATACCAGGTTCGGACGAAACATAAACTGCCGCTACAGAAATTCTTGGTTCGTCCGCAAGACCAGCTGCATCCGCGTTGCACCAACAAGTGATGCAACTCATCTGTGTATTCGTAATGGGGCGTACTTCCTATGTCGGAAGCCCCTCGCTCCACAAGTGTTTCAATTCGTGTTTGATATTGGAGGAAAAAATGAATCGTGGAAATGTTGTTTCGCTCGTCTTATTGATGTCTCTTGTTCCGGTTCAGAGCATTCTTGCCTGTGGCTTTTGCAATCGACATCGGGGACGCAGTGTGCAAAGTGGGAACTCGTACCAACAGTCTCGGCAGATCCAATCTGGGACCTATCAGGTTCTGTCCCCCCAGCCCGTGCCTCAATATCGCGTAATGCCACCAACGATATTCTATCAGCCGATAGAAAAAGTCATTATTGCTCCTGATCGGCCGACTCTTGCACCTCGTCAGCCTGCCGAGCGGCCTCCAACGTTCTCCCCAACGCAGCCCATCATCCAGGCCGAGGTCGACAGGACTCGAGTTTCTAAACCGCTCTCACTGCCTGCGAGTGTGCCCGAAGCCGCGCCAAACCTCGGCATTGTCTCGCGACCGCCCGAGCCAAGTGCAGCAGAGCAACTTCAAACGCCCCAGAAGTTAATACGCCAAACCCAAAGTAATGTTAACGCAAGAACGCCACGAGAGGAGCAACTCTCGATCTATCCCACCAGCATTTCGAAGCCACTTGCGTTAGCCGCAGAAAATCTTTCGAAAAATGAGCGAATTCCCACTGCGACAGCGGTTGATTTACGGACTAAAGCTGAGGCAGGCTTCAGCAGAGCAGAAACGATTGCTGCAACGGTGCAGGAATCAATGTTACCCGCAATCGAGTCTACCAAGGCTGAGAAACTGGCCCGCGAGATTTACCTACTGCGATCAAGTCTCGATCCCCAGGCTGCTACGGTAACTAGGTAACAATCGGCTCCAACAGAGGCTAAGACAAAATGCTCCGCTTGCAGTGTTTCCCTGATCAGCGCAAAGCAGCTCAGCCATCACACTAGCTTCGCTATCAGCTCGATAAGACTGTCAATTGAGTATGCGTTTGCCCCGCACTTGCTACGAGTGAACTCGCCACTCGACGCAAGTTTTTAACTCGAGAGCGAGAAAGGTAACGCCATGAAAATCAAAACGCTAACCAAGAGTCTGTCAATCATCATCGCACTTACTGCAGCAATGCTGAGCAAGGTCCAGGCAGCAGATGTCCACGTGAATGCATATAGCATCGGCAGGAGTACGGCAGAGGCTTCTGGAGTAGCCTTCCAGAACGCTTCAGTCCATTCGCGTGCAATCGCGCAGGATGGCTCGATTGCTCGGGCCAGTGGATTCGGTCGTGGACTGTTTGGCGGTGCGACAGAGGTACAATCCAGGGCATTTGCCCAGAACGGAGGTTTCAGCAATAGTCTTGGCGTTGGAGACGCACGGTATGGTGGATCGGTCAACGTTGATTCGACGGCTGCTACACTCGGCGGTTACTCAAATAGCTACGGCTTCGGCCATGGCTTTGGGCCTGCCAATGTGGATGTAAACTCAATCGCTACTGGGCAGTACGGAATCAGCTCTAGTCAGAGCCGTGGCATCGGCATCGGGCCAAGCCAAGTATTCAGCGATTCGCTGTCTGACACGATTGGTGGTCGGGCCCAAAGTGATGTGACTGCTACTGGCATCTTTGGGAACGCTCGCGGAGTTGGTCGATCATTCGACTACCGCGGCCTAGGCTACCCAATGGGCTACTAAGTCCATTGGTTACAGAGGGACGCGCGCGAATGCGCGTCCCTTTTGAGATTTTGATAATTCTTACTGAACTGGAAACCAAGCGATGCGAAACAACGCAATGTCCGTAGTGTGCTTGGTGCTGTTGTCAACAAATGGTCTGGTTTGGAGCGATATCGGTGTGTCCGAAGTTCCTCAACCCCAAAGCCAGCATGATGACACAGGGGCTAAGCCAATGAAACCCTTGGCCGTCCCGCACCAAGCTGAAGTCAATGAAGAGAACGAGGAAGAAGTGGCGGTGGGGGCACCGACCAATTTAGAAGTTACGACGCCGAATTCGAGCAACGTCGAATTCGTGCAGATTCCGGAAATACTTGTACGACACCTACCACAATATCTTTCTGCAGGGCACGGTCTGGTCGTGCATTCCATCCAGGGAACTCCAACAGGGCTTGCCTCTGACCTGCAAATCGATGACATCATCTTGAAAGTTGATGGCGAAGCGTTCTCAGCTGAGAAGCCTGCCGACCTTAGCGGCTCAACTCGACTCGAGTTGTTGCGCGATGGCAAGCTGATGATTCTGGGAGGGCCTCCCGCAGGTCAATTAACGACGCCGAAAGCCGCGCAGGTGGCTTTGGGCAGTCGAGTGAGGAACATGAACATCGCGATTGGGGGCTACACCATTGCGTTCGACATGTTGAATGGACAGGGGCAACTATCGGTGCAGAGCCCCGGAACATCCGGACCGATCGTGACCGTTGGCAGTCTTGCGGAGTTGGAAGCCGCTACGGTGGCCCTTCCTTCGGAAATTCGGGCAATCGTGCTTGAGGGCATGCGTGGCAGCAAGTTTCGCTCTTCGCCGAGTTTTCTACCGATGCCAACCAACATGTTACCGGCAGCATTCGGCGATCAGCATCTCAGTCAGGCCATCCAACAATGGCAAGAACTTACATCGAGAATGGAAGGACAAGAGAATGACCAATAGTATTCATGCATTGGCGGTGGCAGTGTGCCTGCTAGGTTCCGTTGCGCAAGCCCAACCCAGCGTACGTACGACAGCCGAGATTGGCCCCTTCGGTTCTGGTGGCGAAAGCCACGCTACCGGTAATTTCGCAACGGGAAATGTTTACTCCGATTCGAACGTCGTCCGCAGTATGGCGATCGGTGCTGATGAATGGGGAACTGCGTTTTCAACTAGTCACGCTACGCAGACGCCATGGGGTGTACAAAGTTCTAGTTTTGGGATGAACTTCGGCTCGCTACCTGCTACAGCTGGCAGGCCGACGAATGAAGCTCCTGCATGGACAATCGATTTCCCGAATTCGCGACCCTTACCGCGCCGCGGATTGTCTGAGCGAATCGATTTGCCTCGCAACGGCGCGATTGACTATCCAACTGCGACGTTGGGCTTACCGATCGATCAATACATGCCTAATCCCAGGCCGGTTTGTCCTACGTTCGCGTGTCGTCAATACTAACCTCGCGACCTCCTGAAGCAGCTCCTCAGAGTCATTTCCATAAGGTCATTTCCATAAGCGATCGCAGTAATCTGCGATCGCTTTTCGCGTTAGTAGACCTAACGAATGACACGCACGCCAGGCTAGACATGGGCGCGCCAGGCAAGACATGGCATATTGGTGAAGCTCTGAATTCATCGGCTTTCCACACTACACACTAAGGACCTGGGGAAAAATTACTTGGGCACTTTTCATCTGCCTCTCCACCCCCAGTTTAGTTAACAGCGCCGCGCAGCAAAAAGCATGGCGAGGACCGAGGTAAGGGACAAAAATAAATTGCTATC
>JAGQPR010000441.1 GCA_020426625.1 Planctomycetales bacterium | reverse complement strand
GGAACCGCACGCTAGCGCGTTGCGGCTGATGTGGTCCAGGTCAAGATGTTCATGGCAAACAAGATGCTTACCCCACTTCCCAATGTTGACAGAGCACTCGTTCATTGCCAACTGAAAACGTGGAAACAGCTTGATTACTACGAGCATTTGACAAATTATCGCAAACTAGGAATGCGGATCTCATGTGGAATACATGGCTAAGTGGTTCGGCTCTGCCAGCGCTGGAACAGGTGGCTGCATTCTCTGAGAAGCGCCATGCGCTGCTGGCTGGAAATATTGCCAACCTCGATACACCAGGCTACAAAACTCGCGACCTCTCCGTACAGAATTTTCAACAGTCTCTCCAGTCGGCAGTCGCATCGGCAAAGCATGCCAGTCATGGAGATGCTACCGCCAACGGGGTGGAATCCGTCGAGGCGATGGAGAAGGTTCGGGACGTAAGCAAGCAGATTCTCTATCACGATGGAAGCGACGTGAGCCTCGAGGAACAAGTAACTGAGATTTCTAAGAACCAAGGCATGCACTCTATGGCCATTTCGCTGATGCGATCACAATTTCGCACATTGCAAGTGGCCATTCAGGAATCGGCCGCAGTCTAAGCTGGCTATGCAATTCCTGCGTCTCGACCGATGTTAACAGGACATAATTGCCGCTACAGCGCACGAGCCATTGGTATAGCGCATCCCGAAGAGTTGTGCGAGGCTAAGGGTATTCCTCTACCTCCAAGGTAGGGGGCAAGGGATTGCGAATTGCTCAATGACCAACCGAGACGAAATCTTAGCAGGCCTCGAGAATCACCATTTCAATCGCCATCCTAGCTACCTATAATTAACGCGATTGCACCATACCTCCTGAGTGCCAATTCACGAGTTCCAGTACCCGCCGAGTGCGAACTCCGAAGTGAGCGAGAATCTGCCCATTAATCTCCAGCTCAACGTAGCAACCCTCGACGCACTTGTATAACAAGTTTTTTCATCAGGGCCGCATGGATGACCTCCGACGCAAGTTTCTATCAGTTCTCTAAAGAAGTTTGGCAAGCGGTTCAGGACCAAGCCATCGAAACGCTCGGTCGCCGTGAGTTTTGTCTTGAGACGTCGCGGGTCAATGCGATGCGGTGCGTCCACTTGGTCGAAGAAGCGGAATGCGAATTTGGTCGCCAAGTCTGGTTCTTCGAAGCCGTCGCAGTGGACCCAATCGGTAATGGGCATCGACTTTACGGAGCGCTGGACTTCTCTGTTCAGTTTGGATTACTCGAGCCTATGCGGACGATGTTGATGGACCAACCACATCACCGCCAGCGGTATTTGCAATCCGTTTGTGGACAATCGGACAATCAAGTCTGGCGCCATCCCTCAACCAAGATCTGGGTTTTGCTGACCGTTGCCTCAGCGATTATTCTAACTGCCCTGTGGGGGCTGTCCTTTTTCAAGTGGATGGCACAATAGTTTGTCTCTATAGGTTTGACTAGCGAACCTCGAAACGTGCCTGAACTTCCCGAAGTTGAAACGATGTGCCGCGGCATACGCCAAGTCAAGGGCCGGCGTATTTCAAGAGTTTCTACTCCCAAGTGTTCGTTGCGTCCTATCCGCATCGCTCCGTCGGTCAGCGCGATTCAAAAGTGCCTGAGAGACGAAGCGATACTCGACATTACTCGATTGGGAAAACGAGTGCTCTTGCATACTGAAGAGTATGCACTGATACTCCAGCCCAGAATGGCTGGGCTGGTATCGCTTGGCGTAGCTCCAAGTTCGAAGCATATCCGTCTGCAAATTGATTTTCATGGCGAGCCTGATTGTCGATTGCTGTACTGGGATCGTCGAGGGTTGGGGTCTGTCGAATTGATTCGCAATGATGAGGTGCAATCTCGAATTGTCGTTGGACGGCTGGGCCCAGATGCGCTGCAGATTACCAGCGAGGATTTTGCAACTCGCCTAGCCAAAACGTCACGGGCGATCAAGGTTGCGCTACTTGACCAAAAGCTCTTGGCCGGAGTGGGCAATCTCTACGCGTCAGAAATGCTGCACGTGGCAGGCATTCATCCTGCCACGCCCGCGGCTCAGCTGAGCAAGTCTCGAATTCGTCGCTTGTACAATGCGATGCAGGATGTCTTGTTGACTGCGATCGAACACGAAGGCTCAACGTTGTCCGATGGTACGTACCGCAACGCTTTGAATGATCCCGGCAGCTACCAAAATCAACATCGAGTTTATGACCGTGCCGGTGCTCCTTGTCCCAAATGCTCTGCAGGAATTGTTGAACGGATTGTGCAAGCACAGCGGTCGACATTTTTCTGCAGCAGATGTCAGAAGACTTAATAGTGCGGTTTTGCTAAGGGGCCAAGTGTGGATTGTGCGAAGCACGCCAAGGGCCCTCGGCATAGCGGTTGACCTATCAGTCATTCGCGTCAAATCAATGCCTGGTGGATGACGTGCGCTTCGTCGACGCCGGTCAATCGAACGTCTAGTCCTTGGAAGCGGACGGACAATCGCTGGTGGTCGAGCCCAAGTTGGTGCAGGATGGTCGCGTGGATATCTCTTACATGCGTCGGTTCACCAACGGGCCCAAAGCCGAGTTCATCGGTTTCTCCATGCACGTATCCAGCTTTGAATCCACCTCCAGCAAACCACATCGTGAACGCGTCGATATGGTGATTTCTGCCAGTGGATTCTCGCACCTCGCCCATAGGCGTCCGACCGAATTCGCCTCCCCAAATCACCAGCGTATTGTCGAGCAATCCCTTGCGTTTCAGATCTTGTACCAGTGCCATACCGGGACGGTCGATCTCGCCGCAAATCTGAGGCAAATGCTTTTCCAAGTTCTCAGTGGGACCTCCATGGTGATCCCAGTTCGTGTGATACAGCTGGATGAAACGCACACCTCGCTCCACCAGTCGCCGAGCCAGTAGGCAATTGCGTGCAAAACTGGCTTCACCGGCATCTTTGATGCCGTACAGATCCAGAGTTTCCTGCGATTCGCCAGCCGTATCCATCAGTTCGGGCGCGCTCGACTGCATGCGGTAGGCCATTTCGTAGGCGTTGATGCGAGTTGAGATTTCGTGGTCACCGGTGGCCGCCAATCGCAGTGAATTCAATTCACGAACTGCATCTACCACTCGCCGTTGATTCAATGCGTCCACTGACGCTGGTGTCGAAAGATTGAGAATGGGATCCCCTTGGCTGCGCAGGGCGACACCCTGATAAGTTGTCGGCAGCATGCCGCTGCTCCACAATACACCTCCGCCTCTTGGACCACGCGGGCCGCTTTGCAAGACAACGAACCCAGGCAAGTCATCGCACTCACTCCCCAAACCGTAGCTGACCCAGGAGCCCATGCTAGGACGACCAAACTGACCGGTGCCAGCATTCATAAAAAGTTTGGCGGGCGCGTGATTGAATAACTCTGTCTTGCACGTCTTGATGATTGTAATGTCATCAACGATCTTCGCTGTCTGTGGTAACAGATCGCTGATCCAGGTACCGTTGTTGCCGACCTGCTTGAAAGTTCGCTTGGGGCCCAGCAGATTGACGCGGTGGCTACTATCCATAAAGGCAAATCGTTTGCCAGCGATGTAGCTATCGGGAATCGGCTTGCCGTTCAGCTCAGTAAGCTTCGGCTTGTAGTCAAACATTTCCAGCTGAGAAGGTCCACCCGCCATGAACAGAAAGATGACGTTCGTCGCTTTGGGTGGGAAGTGCGTTGGCTTAGGAGCGAGGGGATTTGACAAGGACAAATCGGCAGCTGACGCATCGCGGCCGAGCAAGCATTTTAGAGCGATGGAGCCGACGCCGATCCCACAGCGACCAAAAAAATGTCGCCGAGTTGCGTCCAGCAGCGGTTGGGGCTGAGTGTTCACCGGTTTCACTCTCTTGTTACAGTTTCATCAAGGTTCAGCAGTACTCGGGCGACGCTGTTCGCATCGAGTTGCTCCAGTACGTGCATCTCTTCCTCGGTAGGGATGCGGGCAGTGCAAACGCGAAATACCGTCTCAGCGCCAAGTTTCTCGACTCTCTCTGCCAGCGCTTGTGCGCATTCGAAGAACGCGGCATCGTTTAGGAGTGTTAACGCTTGCAGGGGAGTATTACTGCGAGAGCGACGTGTACAAGTGCTGAATCCATCCGGGGCGTCGAATACATTTAACGATGGTGGCGGTGTCGCGCGATACACAAATGTATAAAGTCCGCGACGATAGCGGTCTTCACCCGCACTGACTTTCCACGAACGTTTGATCTGTCCAAGATTCATGACTCCGTCAGGTATTGGCGGAAACACTGGCGGCCCTCCCATCTTGAGAGATAGCAGGCCACTTGCCGCCAAGGCAGTGTCGCGTACGATTTCCGCTTCCAGTCGCAGGCGTTGCTGTCTGGCTAGCAGATAATTGTTTGGATCAATTTCTGCCAGATCTTCCCTCGCGACCGAACTCTGACAGTAGGTATGCGAAGTGACGATCGTGCGGTGCAACTCCTTGAGACTCCATTTCATCCTTCCCTGAAATTCCCGGGCCAGCCAATCCAGCAACTCGGGGTGAGTCGGCAACGAACCCAAGCTGCCAAAATCATTTTCCGTTTCAACAATTCCCTTACCAAAATACACTTGCCAAACTCGATTGACGATCACGCGCGCAGTTAGGGGGTTGTTAGGGTCAACGATCCAGTTAGCCAAGTCCAGCCGATTGGCCTGATCGCTGGCAGGATGGAATTCATGCAGAACGCTGGGAGTTCCACAAGTCACGGCAGTTGCGGGCCGCGTAAAGTCGCCTTTGATCAATACCGTCGTTTGGCGAGGCTCAGAGCGCTCCTGCATCACCAACGTCGTAGTCACGCCCTCAATCTGTCCCTGCAGTTCGTCCGCCGTTTGCAACAAGTCCTGAAACTCACTGTCGATCTTTCCCACTTCAACGGCAAACAGCTCACGTACTTGTTCTGGGCGGCGTTTATCTTGGTCCGTCGCCAGTATCTTCCGCACCGAGTTCGACATCTTGGAGATTTCTTCCGCAGTCAAGCTCGACTCCCACGCCTGGAAAGCTGCCGCGCGCTCTGCGACGATCGCATCCAGTTTTGCTTCAGTGCTCTTCAACTGTGAGGCCAACTCAGGGGCGTCGATGCCGGGCTCGTAGACCTTTAGCGTCGGTTCCTCTTGGTTGTTGAAGAACGCAAACATTCGATAGAAATCCGTTTGTGATATCGGATCAAATTTGTGGTCATGACACTGGGCACAGCCGATCGTTAATCCCAGCCAAACGGTGCCCGTCGTCGCAACTCGATCGAAGACGCTGTCTACCCTGAATTGCTCCTTATCAATGCCACCTTCTTGATTAATTTGAGTATTGCGGTGGAATCCAGTGGCGATCTGTTGCCGTTGCGTTGCAGCGGGTAACAAATCACCTGCCAACTGCTCAATAGTGAACTGATCAAAAGGTTGGTCTGCGTTCAGCGACTCGACAACCCAGTCGCGAAACTTCCAGATCTGTCGTGGAGCATCAATGGAATAGCCGTTGCTGTCGGCATATCGGGCCTGATCCAACCACCAACGCGCCCAACGTTCGCCGTAGTGAGGACTGTCCAATAGTCGATTCACGGCATCAAGGTACGCTTGCTGGCGATTGACCGTCGACTGTTGTAGAAAGGTTTCTAGTTCCTCAAGTGTGGGGGGCAGACCAACCAAATCCAAGCTGACGCGCCGTAGCAATGCAGCATCGTTCTCGCGTGGAGAAGGCTCAATGCCTTCTTGATCCAAGCGCGATTGAACAAAGCTGTCGATGGGATGCGCGACGGTGGTCTTCGGCAGGGGGATCGCGCCGGGTGGAATGAATGCCCAGTGAGGCTGGAACGGAGCTCCAGCAGCTACCCAATTTGTTAGGATTTGCTTTTGAGATTCGCTCAAAAGATGCTCCGTCTCCGGTGGAGGCATGCGTTCGCTCGGGTCTTGAGACAAGATTCTACGAATCAGCTCACTCTTCTCTGGGTGTCCAGGAACCACTGCCGCTTCACCAGAGTCCGCAGGCTCGACCAATCCATCGGCAGTGTCGAGTCGAAGGCTGGCCTGTCTCCCCGCTTGGTCGAACCCATGGCAAGAGAAACAATTCTGAGAAAGAATCGGCAAAACGTCCCGGTTAAATGAAACGGTATCTTGAGCTGCCGCGATCCGCGCTAGCATTGCAGTAAGCAATGAAAGACAAGCCAGTTTCAGAGTGAATTTTTGGAATTGTCTCACAGCGATGAGAGTTTTCCTTTCGAAAATCATGGATGCTAACAGGACTGCACTTTAGGCGAAGAATTTTACAACTCTTAAGAATTGATATTTGAAGAAACCGTGGCTCTCGACCATGATTTGGGACTTCTCACAGAACCATGTCATGAAAGGAGCCACGGATGGCTAAGCGTAAACAACCTACGCGTCGCCCGCAAGCTAAACACAAGAAGAATCGTTGTCCAAGTCAGTTCGACAAGCGTGGGCGGCTGGACCGAAAGAATCCTCAACGAAAAAAGACGAGTAAGGCAAAGGTGCCGCTTGTTGGTACGATGTTGACTCACGTGTGTTCGATGTCGCGGATATTGAATGCGCGGATGGCGTTTCGTTTGTCGATCATCATGGCGGGGATGATGTTGGCCGACGACCGTCGCGTAGCGTCGGCTTGGTTCGCCGCCGGTGGTGTGCAAGATGACTGGGATCGGTTCTATGATTGCTTGATTGGCGTCGGACGCAA
>JAGQPR010000440.1 GCA_020426625.1 Planctomycetales bacterium | reverse complement strand
CAACTCAATTGTGTCTGGAGCGCCTTGGTTGTCGAAAAGTTCCTTTGTGCTCACCGCGTTGGCGACTTTGGCGACCGGCAAAGGAACGAACCGGCCTTTGTTGGTGAGGAATTCTAGTAAGTCCGTCATTTGAGATAGGTTCAGCAGTTGTTCCATTCCATCTGGCATAACGGACTTATTCGACGAAGTAAGCTGTTCAATATCTTCACGGGATACCGATTGTTTCTTTCCCTCGGCGTCGATCAGATCAACTGAGGACAGAGACTCGGCTGCGAGCATTCCGGTGAGAATTTTCCCGTCGACGGTCAACAACGTATATCGACGAAAGTTTCCTTCGACCCCGCGGCTGGGATCAAGTATGTGGGTCAGCAGTTCTTCTTTAGGGTGAACTGCCATGCCGGTCAGGTCTGGACCAACCTCCTTACCTTCTCCCGTATGCTTATGACAGATGGCGCAATTCTTGGTAAACAATGCTTTACCGCGTGCTACGTCACCGGTCGAGTGTGCAGCAGCCAAGTATTGGTCGATAACTTCCTGCCGCGCAGAATTGACGGCGGTTCCCGCCGCGTCCACCAACTGCTGAGCTCGCTGTCGAACAAGTTGGTCAGGGTGGTTTACGAGCGTTTGGCGTTGGTCCAACGAGAGGTCTCCAAAGCCAATTTTCTGTTCCTGAATTGCGTCTAACAATGCAGAGGTAGTGCTGGGTTTGGTCATAAGTACAGCCACGATGTCAGTGCGTTGCGCGGGAGTCATGGTTGGCCAGACCCCGATCAACTGCGTGGCCACATTTTCAGCAGTTGAATTCGCGAGTGAACGTATAACTCCCGTGGAGACCTCAGGTGCAAGCTGTGGTGAGAGCCGCTCAACGAGGCTGGCAACCGCTTCTTCCTTATCTGAAGAAATTGCCAACCACTCTTCCGCAGCCGCAACGCGATCTTTGGCACCTAGTTCGACGTCATCCACCTTGGCTTGTAATTGCTCTGTAAACGCGGAAGAGTACTTCCCAATCTCCGAACTTCCGAGCAAGGCTCCGAGTCGCAACAGTGGACCTATTTCAGTGACTGGTGTCGACTCGACGATAGCCACTAGTGCCTTTTCGGTGTCGGCGTTGATATCCCCAGTTTCCGATCCGGTGGGCCATCCGGCAACAAGTCCTTCGATCAAAGCTTGCCGCACGGAAGCCTTAGAACTCGCGATTTGGGACAATAGCGATTCTAGGTCGGTTGTTTCAAGGCCCGATCTCGCAACGTGCTCACCGACGATTCTCGCAATGTTGGCCCGAGTATGATTGCTGGTCGAAACCTGTGTCAGCAGTAGATTCGCTAGGAAGGAGTGGGAATGAGCGGCTGCGGCAAAAACAATGCCGTCGGACAAATAGCGATCTGCGAGCATATCATCATCCGATGCGAGGCCGGAAACTGCTTCGCCTGCTTTTTCGTTGGAGGGCATGTCTGCTAGCGCCATCAAGGCAGCCAAGCGAACTTGCATGTCCGAGTCGGCTAGGAGATCCGCTTCGATCAATGCTTGGGTCGATGCGTCAGCTCTAGGAAGCACCAGAGCAGCGTTCCGTCTCACTCCAGCAGCAGCATGCTTCAAGGCGGAGACAGCAGCCTGAAACGCTTCTCCTTTGGAAAGGGCTCCGAGACCGTGTAGCGTCCATAGTGCGTGGATAGCTCCTGCGTTATTGCCGGTTTCATCCACCGAAGGATTCTGAATCAGCTCAATCAACTGGTCAACGACATCCATTTTCCCTCTTTCGACAAGCAAGCGTTGAGCGTGCCTGCGCCAGAGGCGATTAGAGTGAGACAAACCGGCAACGAGCGTGGACGGATCGGCAGCGTTAAGCGTCGGAAAAGTCGTGGCATCGGGCTGACCGTCTTCGCCATCGTACACAAGTCGGTAGATCCGCCCATGCGATTTGTCACGCAAATCGGATTCGTAAGCGTTCCCCTTGCCGTTCTTGAATCCGTTTGGAACTGGATTGTGCTGAATAATGAAGTTGTACCAATCGATGATCCAGACGTTGCCATCTGGGCCAACCTCGGCCATGATCGGTGCGCTCCACTCGTCGTTACTGGCCACCAAGTTAAACGGATTATCTGATTTATAATTCGCACCATCACGCTCCAGCACATAAGTTCCGACCAAGTGGCCGGTTGGACCGCAAACAAAGGCAACTCGATTCCACCAGCTCTTCGGGTAGGTGCGAGCTGTATAAAGCGCGTGACCAGCTCCTGCCGTGTAGCCGCCGTGCCAGTCGACTTGTCGGACGTTCTCAGTGATTGGGTCGAACAAAAAATCGCGAGAAATACGCTCCGCGACAAGTTGTGGTGTCCACCCTCGAACGCTTTCATAATAGCGGTTTGGAATTGGAACAAAAACGCTTGGGACTCCGTTCGCAGTTGAAGCAAACACCAATCCCTCTTCGCTACTGCCCAATCCCCAACTATTGTTGTTCGTTGAACGAATAAACTCGACGTTGGTAACTTCAGGATGCGCCGGTGATCCGCCAATAGTGAAATTCCACGGTCCTTGGCGGAAACCAGGATGCTCGCCACCAGCGTACTTAGGTTTTGAGTCGTTGTAACCCTGCATGGCCCAATAGCGATTATCGAGTCCGTACTGAAAGTTACTGACTCCACCGTGCGTGTCGTTCATCGCCCAGCCAGTTATCAAGACTTCGCGCTGGTCGGCTTTGCCATCGCCGTCCGTGTCGCGCAGGAAGAGAGTCTCAACGCCAGCTTGAATGACAATCCCATCGCGACAAAATTCGATTCCGGTTGGGATGCTCAAGTTTTCAGCGAATACCGTGAACTTGTCGGCACGCCCGTCTTGGTTGGTATCTTCGCAAATGCGAATGCGGTCCCTTCCCTCCGACGGAGGCATCAATTCGTTGGGATAATCGACCGTTTCCGAAATCCACAACCTACCGCTTTCGTCCCAATTCATTGATATTGGCTTGCCTTGCAGATCTGACTCGTCCAAAAACAGCTCGAGATGAAAGTTCTTCGGCACGCGATAGTGCTTGATAGATTCCTCGGGAGGCAAAGGCTTTTGCATTTTCGTGATAATGTCCCCCTGGGTACCCCACTGTTGATTGGGCAAGTAGTTGGGGATCTTGGGCCCTACATCTTCGTATTCAAACGCTGCGACATCGGTGCGTGGCTCTGCCATCTCGGGTACAGGAAATTGTTCGATCGCTGCCACGGCAGGTGGGATGAATTTGCTTAAATCGTCGGCCAAAGCATGAGATGAGATTGAGAGAAGCCATGCTGTAGCAACACTTAGAATTGCCGTGCGAACGGTCATTACTTTAACCTTTGGGAACTGAGGAAAGACAATTTAGGTATTTGAGACATTATGATGGGCGAATCTAACTAATGAGGCCAGAGATGGATACATATTCCCCAAAAAGTTGACCAAGCGATGATCAATTTTTCACGGTTCCACGTAGATACGTAGATACAGACGCATTGCATCGATTCCACCCGTCTTGGTCGACGCGGTACTTGCCTGCGACGCACTGATTAGCGCAAGGCTTCTCTTTCAAGGTCAGTAAGCGGCTTGTTGGACGAGCTCGAGCCGTTAGCTGTATTTCTACTTGGAGTGCGGTAACTCTTATCGCTTTGGATTTCTTGGTTGCAGGTCAGTTGGGGTTTCAATGAAAAGTAACGATGGCGGAGCGTCAAGTTGCTCGGGTACAACGAGAGGAAAAACGTGGCAGCAATAACTAGCTGGCTTGTTATGCGTTGATCGCAGTCAAACGCCGATGCACTTCAGTCGCCGATTGAGGCCGGTGATCAGGATTCTTGGCCAGACAGTCACCAATTAGCTTGGCCATTGCCATAGGAATTGTGCGAGTGCCATGACTTGTCAACTGGGGTATTTCCGCGTACTTGTGTTTCCAACAAATCTCGATTGGCGTACGGCCGATAAACGGTGGGGCACCGGTCAGCAGAAAGTAAGCCGTACATCCGAAAGAATAAATGTCACTTCGTTCATCACGGAATTCTCCTCCAGCAGCTTCCGGAGAGATAAAGAGGGGTGTGCCAGAAATTGACCGACTTGGCACCCCATCCGATAGTGTGCTAGGTTTCGAATCAGAATGTCCAACAATTCCCGCCTCGCTTGCCAAGCCGAAATCGATGATGGTCAAGCTTTCTAATCTGTCTTCGACAACGTCAACCATGACATTGCCTGGCTTGAGGTCGCCGTGCGTAATCCCCAAGCTGTGTAGCTGCGAAAGCACATCACATAACGGCAGCAAGATTCTTAGGCACTGGTCCACCGGCAATGCTCCCGACTGGGCTGAGTAGCTCTGCAGCGTAATTCCCTTTACCAGCGGCATGGCGATGAATGGCGTTCCATCCGCTAAGACTCCCGAGCTGTGCAGCTGGCTGGTCGCTAGTCCGGTCAACTTGCGCAACATCTGAATTTCGTGAGCGAAGCGATTCCGGTTGGGTTCGGTAATCCGCAATAGCAGTTTCACAGCCAATGGCGTTAAATTGCCTTGGGTACGGGCCGCGTAGACAGCGGTTGTCTGGCCACAGCAGATTTCTTCCAGCAGTTGCCAGCGATCGTCTGGTCGCTGGCCCCCGCCGAGCCCTTGGTGTACATGCGGTGGTTGTGTCAGCCTACGATCTGGGGCCGAGCGGCGAACCGCGTGCAGCCCCAGAAAACGCTTCAATGCCTCAAGGATTGGCAATCCGCCCCCCTCTCCTGGTTGATGGCGTTTGGTGTTGTGTTGCTAGTCAAAACAGATATACTTCCCAGGCTAATTGGTTGTTTCTCGGTGGACAGCGACGTTCTCAGTCCACTCAGGTCAAAATTTGATAGATTTGGGGAGCCGGCAATGGCCCGTCAGTGCGCCGTTTGTGGCAAGCAAGCGTCTGTTGGAAATAGTGTCGAGTTGCGTGGTAAGGCCAAGTATTTGGGCGGTGTGGGAACAAAGATCACCGGCATCACGCGACGTAAGTTTAAGCCGAATCTGCAGAACGTGAAGATTGAGCTCCCCAGCGGCGAACACAAGAAACTGCGGGTCTGCACGCAGTGCATTCGCAGCGGCGTGATTCGCAAAGTAGTCAAACAGAAGCCTTTCGCCCTACCGACTGCCAAAGTCTGACGTTGACTTGCCGCCACAATAAACGGCTTGACATGTACGTTTCCTTTGAGGTGTGTTGTGGAACTGTCAACTGATGACGTTAGAAAAGTTGCAGTACTGGCCCGCCTAGAATTTTCCGATGAACAGCTGCAAGCGTTTACATCGGAAATGGGCCGCATCGTAACGTTTGTCGATCAACTGGGTCAAGTTGCAACTGACGGCATCGAGCCAATGGCCCACCCACTGGATATTCATTCTGTAACTCGTGTGGACGAGCTGCGACCGGGCTTGACTAGAGAACAGGCTCTTCAGAACGCCCCGCAGCATAACGATGAATGCTTTCTTGTGCCACCGGTCATGTCTGGCAAGCACTAGTAAAGCTAGTGTTCACAAATCGTAATTCCTATACCACATCAGTCCCAAATCACTGGCGTGCGATCCCGTCAAAAACCGCGTGCTATCGCACAGCGGCTAACCTTGCGGAAGGATTACGACGCGGAACTGAATTCCCAATACTTGACAGTTGGGCAATAGCTGCTGGGAAATCCAAATGCAGGCAGACGAGTCCTACACGTAGGGTTGCCCAAGTGCCTGGCACAACGCAATCATCAATGGACGAGCCTGGCGGGTCAAGGACACGATCAACGGCACCAATTCAGGACTTTGGATCTCCGCCGTTGTCAGATCCTTAGTCACAATGAAGCTCTTCAGCCTGAGGTCGTCGATTAACGGGTGTGTTTTATCAAAGCCACGCGGTGCTGATTTCAGTCGATCGTCGTGGAATTTGAATTGCTGATTCAACACTTTGTTTTGGCGAACCTTCTTCCAAACGGCCGGGTTGTCTGCGAGATAGTTGCGGATCAATTTCAATGCATCTGCGGCTGGCCGCCATGTGCCCGCGCCAAAGAAGCTTTCTTCGGGACTTAAGTGAATGTAGATCGCAGGCGCGTGAACGTCCTTGCCTGCTCGATGTCGAAAATGGATGCCGATGTTCGTTTTGTAGGGAGTCTTATCACTTGAAAAGCGAGTGTCGCGGTAGACTCTCATCAGTGAACCGCCGACCCGTTTGGGCTCTACGGAAATCAGCGGAGCAATCTTATCCATGGGCTTTTGCAGGTCGTGGATCAACGACAATGCTGGTTCCAGAACCTGCTTTTCATATCTTTGTTTGTTTGTGGCAAACCACTCGCGGTCGTTGTTCTTCTTCAGTTCGCGAAGAAAGGTGAACGCTTCTTTGGGCATGCCCCGGAAACTCGACATCGTCATGATTTACCAAGCTTGGTTTTCTATTCGGTCAGTAACTCAACTTCCGGTAGAAATCGATCGTGCCAGATTGTATCCAAGCGCTGCATGCCGGGAGAAATAAAGTCGAAATTCCCTTCACCCACGGACTGGAACAAGGCGCCAAGAATGCGATTCTGCTTGGCTTCGTCATCAAAGGGCCCAGCAACGTAGCAAGGTCGGCCGTTCAATCCAAGACAGAACTCGCGGGGCAATCGCCCTGCGTTGATGCCTGACCAAATGGGTGCAATCTTTTCGAAATCAGAATGAGGAGAGATCCCCAGTGAGTGAGCGTAGTCTACACCTGCCAAGATGATCGCAAGAGCCTGCTCGGG
>JAGQPR010000043.1 GCA_020426625.1 Planctomycetales bacterium | reverse complement strand
TACCCGGGCTCGAATTCGAAACAGCTATCAAAACGATCGAAATCATTTCCGCCAAGACGGAGGATAAGCAGATGTACGACCAACGCGAGAAGGCCCAACGCGACTACGAATGGGCTCTTTGCGGTGCTCGAGAGGAGGGACGAGAGGAAGGAAGGGAGGAAGGCCGAGAGGAAGGTAAGCAACTCGGGTTAGAGAAAGGCAAGGTGGCGGGCAAGGTTCAGATGCTGGAAGAAGTGCTTGGGATGTCACCTTCGAGTGACGCCGAATTGCATTCGCTAGACGTCGAAACACTGACGATTCGCTTAGCCGAATTGCAGCAGCGACTCCGCGACCGGTAGGAAACCAATACAATTGTCCTTTCAGTTAAATTCAGCAAAGCGACTCGACGTGGAATATGAGAACTGCTTTACTGGCATAGTCCATGCGTCAAGTATTCGCAGCTGGCTGTTCACCGAACTACCACGACTCAGCTCCAAAGCTGTAAGTATGTGTAGCTTATGGGACATGCTCGATCAGAAGTATGTAGTCATCAGGCTGTTAGCTCTAATTGTCGTTGTGCAGATAGTTGGGTTAGCTGTAGTAGCGACCCAGCTAAGTCCGACGCCAGACGAGTTTCCGAATCTCGTCGCGGGACTCTCGTACCTTCAAAGCGGAAGATACGATTTGTACAGCGTCAACCCGCCGCCAATTAAAGTGGTTGCTGCGTTGCCCGCTCAGTTAGCAGGATTCAGGGTTCCTAAGGTCAACTTAGAGGCAAGACGTCCCGAATTTGAAGCGGGGCTTGATTTTTGGCGCGAACACGGATCTGCTGCCGAATGGCAACTAGTCTTCTCGCGATGGATCTGCTCACTTTTTTCCGTCTTCGGAACGCTGGGCGTATTTCGACTAAGTTTGCAAATGTCGAAGTGTCGCGTTGCCCTATTGGCTTCCCTGTTTTGGGCACTTTCTCCGTTGGTACTGGCCTATGGACCTTTAATTTCATTTGATGTGGCGTCTTGTACTGCAGTAATTTGGGCGACATCAATGATACTCGATTGGGTACGGTACCCCAATTTTACTAACAGCTTAGCGGCAGGGATTTCTATGGGCTTGGCTGTGTCGATCAAATCGTCATGCCTAGTGCTATTTCTACTCTTGCCAATCTGGTCGGCCTTGGCGGTGGTTGCTCGGAATTCTTGTGACGCCGCCGAGCAGCAAAAATGCTCACGATCACGTCTTTTTCTATCCATCATTCCGCATTCACTGCTGATCGTGGCAACCGGCCTAATATTCTTGAACATGTGTTACCGGTTTCAGGATTCCTTTGCGGCGTTGGGCGCGTTCAAATTCCAGTCGCAATTGCTTGGTGGTAAAGATGTCGGTCAACGAGACTCGCCCTACGCGAATCGGTTTGCTGATCGTGTTTACGCTTATCTGCCCATTCCGGTTCCAACGCCATTCGTTGCGGGAATCGATTTGCAGAAGAGAGACTTTGAACAAGAGCACCCTGCCTATCGGTGGGGCAAAATCAGACGACGTGGTATCTGGTATTTCTATGCGTTTGGCTACGCTCATAAGCTTCCAATCGGCATATTGTGTTTGTTGCCATTGGGTCTGTTTAGATTGTTCAAACGCTGGGAATCTTGCTTGGGGCTAATTCTGATTCCAAGCGTCTTTTTTCTTCTAATTAGCTCGCAGACCGGAATGAATGATCACTTTCGCTATGCCGTTATTTTCTTAGGCCAGTTGTTAATCGTAGCTGCGATAGGTTTGGATTTCCTACTTTCGCGTTCTCGCTATTTACTGGCTGGAATATGTGGGCTATCCATTATTTCGGCGCCGTTGGCGTATTTTCCTTTTTTTCAAGCCTATACCAATGAGATCTCCGGCGGAACTTACATGACGGCCGAGCGCGTCGGCGCTAACACTGTGGATTGGTACCAAGGATGGTGGGCGGCACGTGAATTCATTGACGCTCGCCTAGACGCTGGCGAAACAATCATCGTTTTTCAAACTCGCTGGATTGAGCCGCTCCTTTCGGTCTACGAACGGTTGCCACTACAGCAAGAACTACTTCCAGAACGATTGACGTTGATCCTTCCAACGACGGCGCGTCAGTTAGAATTATCTGGTAGCACTACTTTCTCACAAACTATCGGCCGTCCAGTTGCAACCATCGCTGGAGGTGTAGAAATTTATGGTGTTTCTCCTGCACAAGTCAATGAATTGAATCGCTTGGAATTTTATTCTCTGCGTAGAAGCCTGGATTCCGAATAGAGGGCAGCGTACACACCAATCGGTCTTCGCGATCGATTCGTCTCGAACCAGAAATTTGTCAAAATTCTGAAGAATTTGCTTGCCCCCCCCCTCGGAAAAGCTTGCACTCGCCAGTGTGGTAGGTGTTTGTGCGTTATTGTGGGGAGCACATTCAATGAAGACCGTTTCTTCGAAATGGGTAGCGACCATGGCCATGGCAGGTCTCGCGGTCGCAAGCGGCTTCTTGCCGCTCGCTTTTCGTCCGTCGTCATTCTCCTCGCAAGGAATTCTAATTGAGATTGATCAGCTGGACTTTGGGACTGCAGAGTTATTTGACTCACCGGAACGAACATTGGAGATAACCAATCCACAGACAATTCCAATCACCGTTCTTTTGGAGGCAGATTGTAGTTGCGTCGAAGTTCCTTTGAATGCAATTGGCATTGAGCGAGGGCAAACTGTTTCAGTACCGATAAAGTTAAAACGTAATGGAGCAGGTCCAGCAGTTGACGGGTACAGGCGCGTGTTACGAACACTGAATATTGCGTATTCATTGAACGGCCTACGGCAACAAACGACCGTGGGCCTGTCAGGACAGTTCTTTGAGCCTGTGGTCATTGACTCCTCCGCATGCCATTTCGAATTGATTCCTTTTGAAAAACATCTTGCAACAATCAGTATGTCGTCTCAAGTCGAATCTGCACGAGTCGAAGTTGTCACCATTCCTTCCTGGTGCGAAAGCGCGACGATCAACTGGAATGAAGATTTCGACGCCGGTACTGTTGCGGTACTCATCGCGCCGCGTAGCGACAGCGAGCAAGTCCAGGGAGAGATGGTTTTTAAAATCAACTATGTGCATCTGGGCGAGTCCAAGACTGCCGACATTCGTATTCCAGTGACGGCACAGGTGACAGCTCCTGTGACCATGGATCCTCCCTTATTGGTATTTGAGTCGGGAATCCAAAGAACGGAAGTGGTAACGATTTATCAAGGCTTGGCACTCCCCGTGGGTTGCGAACTAAAGCTCATCAACGCCAGTTCGTCACGTGAGGAACTGAGCTTAGAAGTTATCGAAGCCGATCGTCCGCAGCTAGCGGTAACGTATGCCGGTCAGGCGAGCGCAGCAGCTGAGTCCGCGCAAGTGACTGTGCTGGCTGAACTCGCGATAGGTGGCTTCCCAGCATTTAGTGTTCAACTGGTACTGCCAGTGCTTATGCATCGGTGAATCGTGTTTCTTGTGTTCCGATTGTCAAGTTGCAAAGGAGAGTATCGTGAAGTTCCTGCTACCAATTTTGGGGACCCTATGTGCTGGGGCATGTATCATGTCGAGCGTGTATGCCAGTTGTACCTATTGGTGTCACTACAAGGATCACACCGTAACAATTGCAGATGGGACACAGCTAAACTTTGGAGATCCCATGGCTTTGGGTACTCAGTTATGTATCCACAATGATGTCACTAATACCGGCTACAAAGCGGGTATATGGAAATGGGACCAAAACCCAGGCAATGTCCTGGGACCTACGAGCAGGCAGGTGCAGTGCAACATCTATGATAAATACGGCTGTTCAACTCCGTGTGTAATTCCCAATTTCGGAAACGCCGCCGTGGCGAACGGATCGCCTGGAAACCCGGTGATTGGCGTGTTTAATCCTACTCTACATGAAGGATGTGCCCCGCCCGGAGAGTGAGCATTATTGACAGCGTGTTGTAAGGCGTGCGGCAGGTGAAAATCTACCAACGAACGAGAGTGCTCGCGCAATTCTACTTTCATCTTGCGGTATTGCGCGAGTTTTCGGGCAGGTATTCAGCCGAACTCGCCTTTTGCAGCCTGTGCTCAGCTGCAACATGATTTAGATTTAGACGGTGGAATTCGTGCAGGTGGCGTGCTCAGCTCATCAGCTAGAGTTTGCCTAACTCAAAGCGACCTCCACCGCTTTTCCACTGCCAATTTGAATTTTTTTATCCTGCGAGTGCCCACATGATCATTCGGCTTGCAAACGTGGGTTGCGGATTGTTTTGGATTGCATGTATCTGCATCTCACGTGAGGTCCGTTCACAGCCCACCAATTTAGAAGCCTTCGAAAAACTCACTGCGAAAGAGCAAATCCTCTATCTGAATGAGAAGGTAGAAGAACTACAAGCTCCGATAGCTGGAAAGATGCTCGACGCTCGCTGTACGATTCGAGAGCGGATTATGGTCCCGAAGAACTATGGAACCGCAAAACCAACTGAGGGTATGAAATGGGCTTGGGAGATTCGGACGATCGACTTTAGGGTAAGATACGACGGAACGCATGGCTGGGAAAGCACCCATAGCTCAAGCGGGGACGGGACTTCAGTGAGCATTGGTGGTTCGAATGGCACCAAAGTGATCTATCTTTCAAGGTTCGGCAAGAATGATGCACTGATGGCTTCAATCACTTGCGATGACGAGCGTACCCTGAACGGCATACCGAGTGGCGTCTACTTCCATGCATTGCGAGAGCTCTATTTCAAGGATACCAACGAATCGTCAGATTCTTTCCTCAAAAATGCATTGGTTCATGCTACCAAAATTAGTACAGACGGCACATTTGGTGGGACACGGGCTATTTCTGTTGATGCACCAGCAAGGAACGGATTTACGGATACGGTCTTTTACGCGCTCGAACCTACTTTTCACTGCGTTGGAATGGAACTATTTAAGGGTAGTGACGCCGTGTTTCGTATCACGTACCAATACGACAATCAGTCGCGCAGCGCACTTCCGACTGGCGCAACTCGTTCCGTAATTGGTCGTGGTGCACGCATTTTGGCGCAGTACGAGGCTAGTTTCGACAGCTTGGATTTTGTAGCGCCGTTGAAGCCTGACGAATACTTGCCGAAGATACCCGCTGGAATCGCAGTTCGAGATAACTGCATTTCGCCAATGCCGGTGGCTGCGGCCGAGCCACAAGCACCAAATGCATGGTTCTGGATTCTCCTGGCTGTCGTCAGTTCCTTGCTAACTTTCTGTCTCCTTGCAGTTTTGTGGAGAAGGCATGTGAAGCAGCCAGCCAAGAGCCCGCATCGTGTTACCACGAAAGGAAGGCCGTGAGTCTATGAACAAGCCAGAGGCGTTAAGCAGCGTTGTGTTTGATCATCCAGCAAGCGTCATGCGTTCGCGTTCTGGCGTTACACTTGTTGAGTTGCTTGTCGTGATTGCTGTCGCTGCGATCCTGATTGCGTTGACGTCCATCGCGGTTCAATCGACTCGCGAGTCAGCGCGACGAATGGAATGCCAAAATCGGCTTCGACAGCTTGCTATCGCTTCGAGTCATTTCGTTGCCACGCATCGCCATTTTCCCAGTAACGGATGGGGGTTTCATTGGGTTGGGCAACTTGATCGGGGCGTAGGGCCGAGTCAGCCAGGAGGTTGGGCTTTTCAGATGTTGCCGTTCGTCGAAATTAGTCTGGAGAAAGACGACGGGCAAAATGCGGACATGGTTCGAGCAGGCTGGACGAAACTGAGTTTTTCTGCATTTCGGTGTCCAAGTCGACCGGCAGGGGATTGGGGACCGCACAGCCAAGTGTTCCAGCCGATCAATACGACGCCATTAACGGAAATTGCACGCACCGATTTCGCGATATGCGAGGGAGACTTCATTACACAAACGATGCGAGGACCGCGATCGATTTCCGAAGGAGACAGTAAAACGTATCATTGGACGGACGTATCAAGAGCGACAGGAGTCTCTTTTCAACGCAGCGCAGTGCGTCCCTCCCAGGTAGTGGATGGGCTGTCGTCTACTTACCTGATCGGCGAAAAACACGTCTCGAACGAGCACTATTTCGATGGAAAGGATCTTGGCTATGATCAGAGCCTGTTGTCTGGGGTTGATCTAGACTTGAATCGTTGGGTCATTTCCCCTCCTGCTCGCGATGACACGGCGGGTGTCGGGCGGACTTTCGGTTCGTCTCACAGTAAGGGCTGTAACATATCCCAATGCGACGGATCAGTGCGTTTGATTAGCTATGGTATTGACGGCATTACGCACGCCCGCCTAGGAAACCGGCAGGACGGAAAGTCTGTCTCCCTGCCTAAATGAGCTCAACCTTGCTCAAAGTGCTGGCAATTCTTTCAAATGAGCTTGAGGTCTTAGTTGCCTAGATTGCCTTGCCTTGCGGTGCCTTAATCCGTAATATCACGCCACACCTCTACAGCACGGAAGCTGCGCAGCGCTCCGTCAGTGTTAAGAAGGAGGTAGGTATCTGGCTGGCACGTGCATCTTCCCTCAGAATTGGCAAGCAAGTCAGAAGCTTATCCTACGGCATGAAAGCCCAAAGTCTTAATGTTGATGGAGCACTTGTCAGCGAGATCACGTTTCAGGCGACAGGAAAACCCATGGACTGGAACCCGAGGACCCAAACGCGGTCCACTGGCCCCCACTTATCGTGTCATTCAATAATAGGCCGTTCAATAGTTGTTGCCTTGGCATCCTCGTTGGTACTTACCGGTTGCCGATCCACCTGGCAGGCAACGACAGCTGCCTTCCGCGAAGTGGGGCCCGCAGAAGGCGAGATACTGGCAGCCGAAGATGAAATGGAACAGCGCCACGCCCTGGCACGCAGGCGTCCAGGCATGCGATCGCCGCAAGACGAACTTGAGTCCGCAGGGGTCGAACCCAAAGTGGCCCAGGCCAAACTCTCGAAACTGAGGTCCGGCGATCAGGAAGAAGTGGGCGGAGAAGAGCAGGGGGCCAAGCTGGAAACAGCGCCTCTTGCTGACAGTTTGTTACACCGACAGATGGCGGCTGTGGAGCAGCTGGCCCAGGTGCGTCGCAGGCAGGGGCAGCCTGAGCACGATCCGACGGAAGGCGAAGATGCCCAGCCTGTAGTGTTCCGACTGAATGATGAGACCGATGAAGAGCCTGAGCAGGTATATCAATCTGCTGCATCCAAAGAGAAGCAAGTATCGGTTGCGCATCACCAGACGTCAATTCAGCGGACCCAGACGTCTGTAGACGGTGTTGATGCTGATCCAACGGCGTCCGGCGAGGTAATGCCAGCCAGCGCAGCACGCAGGTTAGCTGCGGAGACCGATTTGAGAGCAGAAGAGATTGTAGCGGAAGGATCGAGTTTGGACTGGCAGGCACACGTTCGCGAAGCAATCCAAAACTTGGAAGCTGAAATCCAGGATACGACGACACCTGAGTTGCGCATCAACATGGAGAAAACGCTCAGATTACTGGAGCTGTCGGTGAATGACCTGGAGGGTGCAATGATCCCTGTTCAAGGAATGGGTACCGACATGCAGGATTACCTTAGATATAGCATGCAGGCTTGGCACGATTCAACCGATCCCAACGGACATCCGACGGCTCGCAAGCGATTTACACTCGCCCTGAAAAGCCAGCGCAAGGCTCTGCAGCATTTGGCGGCGGCCAGCGATTTGGAAGTCCACAATGTCGCTTTCTGTACCGACGTCGAGAGCTACGGAGCCGTCACCAAGTTCGAAGAGAATGTGTTTCGACCCGACCAGCCATTGCTCCTCTATTTAGAAGTTGACAACTTTGTGAGCTTGCCGCTTCCCAACGCCAATGGCTATGAGACTCACTTAAAGGGCACCTACGAAATCGTCGATTCGCAGGGAAACCGCATCGAAGACCAACAGCTGGATGCGGACCAATACCGCTGCAATAATCCTCGACGCGATTACTTTATCGTCTATAGAATCTGGACTCCCAAATCGATTTCTCCTGGTAGCTACCAGCTGAAGTTAACCATCGAAGACTTGAATGGACACAAATTCGGTCATTCCAAGATTGATTTCCGTGTAGTCGAATAAGGCAACTCAGTTGCACAGTGCAGAGTAAATCGCTCCGTAGGATTCAAATAACATATTCTGGAACCGCGCCCTCCGGCTGAGGAGAACTGCGGCCAACGCCGTATTGCTAATTCTTCAGGCTCTTTAGCATGCGTTGTAGCAGATCCATGGGCAATCCAACTACATTTTCGCTGGTGCCGGATATGAGCCTAAGCCACGGATGTCCATCTTGATAGCCGAAAGCACCCGATTTACCGACCCACTGCTCGCTGTCTAGGTAACTTTCAATCTGCTCCTCTGTTAGGTTTTCCATGACGAGCACGCTTTTGGCAACTTCGAGCATCGGCCGCCCACCGGGCAGCTGCAGAATGCACAGCCCGCTATAGACGCTGTGCTGTCGACCGCTCAGTAGCCGCAACATTTCCTCGGCATGTTGCCTGTTTTCCGGTTTGCCCAGAACCCGGCCCATTATGTCCGCTAACGTATCACAGGCAACGACAATGGCGCTGCCCTCGATGCGAGACCGCACATCCTGTGCCTTCTGTAATGCCATGCGAGCCACTAGTTCCGGAGTCGACTCTCTTGAGCATATGCCGCATTCGGCACCGTCGCTGGGAACCACGACGTCGAATTCATAGCCTGCAGCGGTGAGCAATTCCCTGCGTCTGGGAGATTGGCTTGCTAGGACGATCCGCATTTTCACTAGGTAAAGTCAGTAGGTGGTTCAAATCCGCCCCCAGGTGGCGGTTGCATTCGACGCCTGAGCTGGTCCCAGGTGCCTTTCAGGCTGTCGTACAGTCTCGGAATCTGTCCGGCAGCCAGAAACACTCGGGCGCTAACTGCCGAATTGGGATAGAAGTTAGTAATGAAGTCAAAGCTGAACTCGTGAGGGCCGTGCCCAATCATGACCGCGTTGGCGTAGCAGCCACTCAACAATTCGTCACGAATTTTCAAATCATCATAGACTTCTTGAGCCGTGGCTTGTCTGGCTGTCGAAGCAGGGGTAGGTGGACGAGGAGGAGGGTCGCTTTCTGAGTCCGGAGTGGCACCGCCGCTGGCGCTTGCAGACTCGCCCGTCTGTGCCGAACCGCCCCCCGAAGCCCCAGTTGTGGCATGGCCAGTTGCCGCAGGCGCGCCACTGGCGTTGCGGGGGAGTTCTTGCGGAATGCTTTCCTGAGGTACAGCTGATGGTTCGGAGCGACTGCCGTCCTGCGTCAACTGTCTGATTTCGCCTACCGGAGGTCGCGGCAATTCACCCCAGCGGCTGCGATACAGTTCGATGTTCCTCTGCAACGCATCAACTAGCTGTGGCAAGACATTATGCGTCATGACTACCCTGGCCACGATTTGGTGCGGGCGGCCTAAGTTTTGTACGAAGTCGAGAATGAACTCGGTCTGTGCCGTCATGACAATCACCCCCGTGCTAAACGCGCCACCAGAAACGTGGTCCGGTACACGCGCGCGAATAGGCTGTTCGGAGGCTTCGGGTCGATCTTCCGGCGAATAGTGGTTCATTAGGCGATAGTACTCTCAATCTTGGTTATTGCAGATTCGTGTGACGCTCTGAGAATTCTTGTTGACCTTGTTGGAAGCATCGCTACTGGCATTGCGACGCCTGGACACAGGGGTTTTAAACGGCTCATTCTCCCGAAACGCAGTGTACACTAGGCAAACGGATCAACGGGCTGGGCGACCGCTTCAGGAGCGACCGGAGTGTCATCTTCCCTGACGCGACTGGGCAAGGCAACCCGAACTAGCAAGACATCCCGGGTGCAGAGTATAAGATTTGCTCCAAAAACCGCTATTGCGGTAATTGTCAAAACAACTTGGGCCGCGTTGAGGTCCGCTCGGTCAAGTTCGTAGAGCGTCCAGAATATGTTGAAGGATTGGATTGCCGTGTAGTCGATATTGCGATAATTGGCAGCGTAAAACGCGACCAGCAACGGCAATAAATGCGAAAGCAGCAAGATAACCACCAGCAGAGCAAAAGACCCTACCAATCTTCCCGACAATTCTTTGGGCAATAGGAGCATGATCAATCGGTTGATGCCCAGGTAGATTGCCAGATAGCACAGCAGGAGATAGCAGCCCAGCACCGCACTGACATTGTTCCGCAATTCAGAACCGAAATATAAAGAAAACGCTGCGGCAGTTCCCGTGAACGCACCAAAAAGACAAACGATAAGAACGTAGCCTAACCCGGCCCCTGGATAAAACCAGGTCAAGAAAACTCGCCCCAGAAAGGTCTTGGGCAAGCCGCGCTGCGCACGGGGTGAGATAATGCCCCGTTCTCCACTGACAAGCGAACCGACAAACATCAACAGGATAAAAATCGCAATACCCAAAACAAGCAGTGCTGCTGATTCTTTGATGGCTGCGATGCCGTACATCGCCCAGAAAAATGAGAGGCTGACCAGACCAAAAACCCTTAGCCTGATCGTGGTCGAATTGTTTTCACTCGGAAAATCGATGGCTGCCGAGGCGGTTCTTAAAATCAGCGAGCCTAACAAGCCCGCAATCGTGGCAATTGCGAATGTCCAAGCCAGGGTGATGCCCGGCTCGGACATGATCGCTTGGTCGAGAAAGTCTTCCTGCAATATGGAAATAATCAAGCTACACCACGCAAAAAATCCAATTAGCAAACCAGCCAAAGCCAGAACACTTGTGAGGTTCTGAATCATTCTGCTACGAGACATCGAAGCGAACAGTAGAGCAAGTGCTGTTTCGAGTACCGAAAAAAGCAGGGTTAGACTAAGGACAAATAGGATCGTGAACAGCGACACACCGCGCAGTAGGTAGGTGAGTACGATGCATGGAGCCAGGGCAGACAGGAATAGCACGATTTGCACGCCCGCAGACGCCATTTTCCCATAGATGATCTGAATGGAGGACAGTGCCGAAATGCTCAGCAGTTCAAACGTGCTATCCTCGGTTTCCGATGCTAGCGAGCGAAACGCGCCGAAGGGAATAATAACCATTAGCGGCAAGTTCAAAATGCAAAAAAAACCTGTCAGCAGCGGCAGGCCAGCAGGTACATAGTAGATTCGAGGCACCATAATGGACACGGCGAAAAGTGTCCAACTGATTGCCGCCAGCAATGTCAGCCCAAAGCTGATCGTGAACTGCCGACTTTTGAGCGATTGACGCACTTCCTTGACGACGATGGGATTGATTCGGTCGGTGACCCATAGCCACAACCGCTCCCATAACTTGCTCGGGTCCTCACAAATGCGATGCTGTAGCGTGACTTCCGTCGCTGATGCACCCGTTAACGAGCTTTGACTCATTGGACAGCTCCGGTGGTTATCTGCAAGAAGACGTCTTCCAGCGATCGGCTCTCCGAAGAATACTCAAGCACTGGAAAGCTTGCTTGAACAATCGCCTGCAACAGCTGAGCTTGCTCCTGAGGCTGGTCGCTGGCGAATTGAAAGCGGACGACCAAGTCGCTGGCCTGAATATGCGAGATTCCTGGCTTGTCAGCCAGCCACAGCCCCAAGTCTTCGCCTTTGGCGATCAGCCGCACGAGCACATCAATATGAGGCCTCAATTGGGCCTTGATGTCGGCTACTGTGCCGCTAATGATCAGCTGTCCGCGTTCGATGATACCAATCGCATCGCACATCTCGCCGAGTTCTGTGAGGATATGCGAGGAGACGAGCAACGTTTTCCCCATGGCTGCCAAGCCGCGGATCATGTGTCGCAGTTCGATGCGAGCTCGTGGATCCAAGCCGTTTGCCGGCTCGTCCAGAATCAGCACGGACGGGTCATGAATCATCGCCCGACCTAAACACAACCGCTGCCTCATGCCCTTGGACAAGCCGCGTATCGATTTTTCCGCGATCTTGTCTAAACCGGTGTAAGCCAGGGTGTGCCGCAGCGCTTTAGTTCGATCGCGGCCCACGATACCGTAGGAACGCGCAAAGAAATCCAGATACTCGACGCAGTTCATATTGGGGTACGTTCCGAAATTGTCGGGCATGAAGCCCAAGCGTTTGCGGACTCGATCAGGATCATTGACGACCGAGAAGCCATCTACCAAAGCGTCGCCGTAGTCCGGCAGATCCAGCGTCGACAGGATGCGCATGCTGGTCGTCTTGCCAGCGCCGTTGGGGCCGATGTAGCCGAATACCTGGCCGGGTAGAACTTCAAAGGAGACGTCGTTGACGGCTTTGGTGTTACCAAAGAAGCGAAACAAACGCCTGAGTTGAATCATGGGGCTGGTGTGGACGGTGGCTACCATGGTTGCACTCCTACGACCAAGTGTAAGTTATCGCCGCGCAGCCCCTCGATGGGAATTTCTACCAAGTCCGATTCCTTCTGTAGAACCGCAAACCCAAAAGGTTCGATGTCCAGTTGATCCGACATGTGCTTGCGAAAGGCGTGATTGATGACATCCAGTTCCTCTCCGCCGACGACGTTGCTTTGCCGAACGAATCCCAGCAGTGAGCCGCCGGAGTCTAATTCCGGTGGAGCCTGCGGCTTGATATCACTCATCGCCCTCGCAATATTGGACTCGACCAGTGAGACGTCGATGGCCGGAAGATCTACTGTTTCGCCAGCCTTGAGATCCGCGAAATAGTAGTAGTCTTCATCGGCTCCTCGAATGACTACCGTCAACATAGTGGCGTTGGTCAGGTTCTTGGTACGCAGTTCACCGGACTCGAGTTTGGACATGGCTAGCACTGCTGGCGCACTGTCCACCGGATGCCCGACCAATAACTGTTGGTGCTGGCGAGGCCGCAGCCAGCCCTGCCAAACTTGTGCGTCGCCCAGCAGGATATCGCTACCGACGTATTTGCTAGGATCGTCGTAGCGTGGGTAACTGCTTTGTTGGCCTTCCGGGTGAACTGGACGGACATAGGTGTTGGAACGAAATGGCAGCCCTGACTTTGGCGGCAGTCCACTGAAGTAGCTCTGCCTCGACCAAACGAATCCATTTCCCGTGCCAGGATCGATGGACTGCACCGAAACGGTGCGGATATGAGTTTGGAAGCCTTCATGAAGGATGCCATAGCCGATAATGGCAAATGTCGCTACCAGTGCAAGCAAGGGAACGAAAAAAATCATCAGGCTGCGGCGACCGAGCCAGGCCGTGAAGAATAGCAAGCCCGGTCCAAGCAGCAGGCCAAACATGGCGACTGCGAAACAGAATGTCCAGACAGGCGGCTTGCCAACGGCAGTAATCAGATTCCGCCAACTCCAATTGCCGTCGAATTCTTCCCCGGCCACCATGCCAATTTCTTGCCCATCGAATTCGGTTGCCTCATCTTTCAGTCCTGCGGGCAGCTCATGGAACGATTTGCGCGAAATGAGCACTCTACCGTTTAAGTAATTCAGCTGCGAAACTTCGTCGGTGGCCACAGCCTTGAGCAATTGGTCGCGTCGATCCTGAACATAATAGTCGAGTGCATCGACGTCGCCGAGAACATCCCCAATATCCAAATAGGTATCCCAGTAGCTACCAAATGAGGCCTTGACCCAGGTTTCAGCGGCTATCGCCAGATCGTTGCGGAGTCCACCAACGTCAATTGTCGCTTCGTTGTCGGCTGAATCTGGTTGCCGCGTTGTTCCCGGAGCATTGTTTTCTTGACCACTTGGCGCAACCACGACCGTCTGCGATTTCCGCCGGGCGTCGATCTGCCACCAGGGAGCGACCGGCGTGCGGAGCGATGCCCAGGAGTAGGATCGAGTCAACTGCAACTGGTCTCCAAACAGCAGTTTTTCGATCAGCTGGCGATCCTCTGCTTCCCACGCCGAGTGTACAACCAGTCGACCTCCGGCAGCTACGTACTCAGTTAGCGCGCGAGCTACTTCGGGTTGCGTTTCGACCGCTTCTCGCAGCGCGTTCATCGACAAGAACCAATAGCTGTAGGGCAGGTATTGCCTCCAGTCGTTGCTGGCTTCGCTAAGTCGAACCGTTGCTACATTTACTTGGACGTTCGCATTTCCCACACCGTAACCGCCGCCACCGTAACCGCCGCCTCCGTATCCTGCGGCCGCGTAACCTCGCCCTCCAAATCCCATTGAGTTGTTGATCTGAACTTGGGGTGTAAGCGCATTGACAAGCTGGCCTGTCACTGATTCTGTTTCCGACGACGCCAGGATACAGGCGTACAATGACGAGACGTTCTGCGTTGTTCTTCCTATCATGGCAAACCGAGAGGAAACGCCAGCGGGCAATCCGTTCTTGTCGTCGATGCTGCGACCATTCTCGAACACTTTGACGGACCAGACACCATATTGTCGGTTGTAATCTCCGTCCAATTGATGTGGTATGATGAGTTGCACACTTGAGCTACCTTCGGCCAATAGTACCCGCTGATGGTAGGCCAGCGCTCCGCCTGATGAACTCGCTGTGTACAGCACAACTTCCAGGTTGCGATCTGCTTTGCTGGGACCCTTGGGGCAGGTGATTGTAACTTGCGAATTTCCAATCAGCGCGTAGCCTGGCAGAAAAAGCTCGGCCTTCACCTGCAGCGGATCACTACCTCGCACACTACGCGTGGAAAAGCTGAGAGTTCCGCTGCTCGTTCCTAACGAGCTCTGAGCGTAAAGCTGGGCCGACGAATTTAATAGCAAAAGCCCGATTGTTAGCAGAAAACATGAGGTGCAAGAGCGCTGAGCCCACGGGTAGCGACTGAAAGAAACCATGGATGCGATCAGTCCAATTAGTTGATGTCGAGATTGCGGGGAGGAACAATCTGGTCAGGCAGTTTGTTGTCCGAAAAAGGCGATTCAGTAACTAGTCCTTGCTTGGAAATCGCCCGTTCGGTGGCTCCCAGCAAGTAAGCGAAAAGAAAGGAAACGCCTGACAAGAGAGCGAACAATGCCAAGAAAACTGCAGTAAATGCAATGGCGGCGAAAAGTGCGGCACCATAGCTGGCCGTACGTACAATCACCAGTGCGACTGCTACAATGGCAACGACAATAAAAAACCACCTCATGCTGATCCGAGGCATCAGCGGTTGTGGTTCCGTTTCCAGGTCTTGCATGGGGCGCTCGTTGATTACGTCTTGTTTGTTTCGGTTGCGATCGGGAAAAGTAGGAGCGAAATCCAATTCGAGAAAAGTTCGAAGCTACCGACAATCATCAGAAAGCTTACCAAATCCAGTTTCCGCTTGCAGCCTCCGAGGTCCATTATGTTTGCAACTGTTAATTGTCCGTTTTTCAATTTGACCACGCAGCTTTGTCGCGTTCTCAATCGCAGAATTCTATGCCGTCTGGCAATAGTGTGTTTGATCCCGGTTTGGGCTACGCAAATGAGTAATGCGCAAGTGTCGGAGCGGACGACATCGACCACCGTCCACCGTGGGCAAGTGGTCATTTCCGAGCTTGCCCGTCAAATTCACGGACGCAGCTATATATTCGATGGACACAACGACTTGCCCTGGTTTATTCGTACCGAGGCATCACGATCTTTTGACAAGTTTGACATTTCTCAGCCGCAAACGACGAATCACACCGATATTCCCAGACTGCATGCCGGAGGAGTTGGTGCGCAGTATTGGTCGGTATATGTGCCATCCAACACAGTGGAATCCGGCGTCTCTCATCAGATGACGCTCGAACAAATCGACATCGTCAAAGCGATGATGGCTCGATATCCCGAAACGTTTGAACTAGCACTATCTTATGAAGACATTCTGCGCATCCGTCAGTCTGGCAAGATCGCATCTCTTATTGGCGTCGAAGGTGGCCATGCGATTGAAAATTCATTGGAAAAGCTCCGCCGTTTGCATGCTATGGGCGCCAGATACATGACGCTGACGCATAGTGACAGTTTGGACTGGGCTGATTCTTGCAGTGATGAACCACGTAGCGGCGGGTTGAGTGAGTTTGGAAAAGAAGTCGTTTACGAGATGAATCGTCTGGGGATGCTGGTGGATCTATCGCATGTGTCACCACAGACCATGCAAGCTGCCTTGGACGCGAGCCACGCCCCCGTCATCTTTTCCCATTCTTCAGCTCGCGGAGTCGCCGACCATCCGCGAAATGTGCCTGACGATATTCTGATACAACTGCTGGATAACGGTGGAGTGGTGATGGTTAATTTTTATTCCGGGTTCATCGTGCCCGCAGCAGCACGTCGGACACAGAAAATGTTTGACGAGATTCGCGAGCTGAGGAAAAAGTACGGTGACGATCAAGAGGCCATTGATCGCGAAATGGCTGCCATGCGACTGCGGAACCCTATCGATCCAGGTTCGGTGCATGATGTTGTTGACCACATCGATCACATTGTGAAAGTGGCTGGCATCAATCACGTTGGTCTCGGTAGCGACTTTGACGGAATCGGTACCGTGCCAGCTCAAATCGAAGACGTTTCCAAGTACCCTGTGTTGACTCAAGTACTCTTAGATCGCGGGTACTCGGAAAAAGATATCCATAAGATCATGAGTGGTAATATCCTGCGAGTCGTCCAGCGAGCTGAAGAAGTAGCCAAACGGTTGAAGTAACGAACGATTAGAATCTAGGGTGCGGTGATTGCGTGGGATGAGCTTCCAGCTTGTCAATTCCCGGTAGATGCTCATGGCAAGCAAGATGCTTACCCCACTCCCTAATGTTGTGGCTAATGTTGAAAGAGCATTAGTACTAGTGGCGTAGGTAGTTGGGCAGTGCCTGCAACTTGCCTAGTCGATTCACGCAGGCAATGACGCTCGTAGCGCGGATAATCTCCTGTGCAGGCTGACCATTTTCAGAGGCTTTGTGTATTGCATAAGAGTGCGTAATGCGAACCCGCCGACTGCTTACAACGCTGGTCGTCAACGTTAGCAAGTCATCGAACTCTGCGGCACCTAAATATTGCACTTGCATTTCTGCTACCACTAGCATCAGGCCCGATGCTTCAAACTCGCGATAGCTGTAACCAAGCGAACGCAGCAATTCGACCCGCCCACGTTCAAAGTAATTCAGATACTGGGCATGGTGGACGCGCCCTTGCCCGTCCGTTTCGTGGTATCGAACCCGAATCTCAAGGTTATGATGAATGGTTTGGCGATTCATGCCGGTGTCTCATCGTGTAGCAGCTTTGTATGGGCGGTCGTTTGAGTCGACGGGCGACGGAAACCCGTCGCCTGCGATGTTGGCTTGGATTTCATCCTAGGGTAACGAAATTGAACACTAGTTTCGATGCGTGTTCGATTCCAAGAGTCTTTTCAGATTTGGCACAAGGATCTGGATGGCTACAATAGGAGTGACCGCGTTGCTTTCCGCATATCCAAGGTTGAAATCAAACTGGGTGGCTGGGTTCGACCGAGCGACGTCCAATTGCAGGGTTGGCTTCGTTCTGAGAAAATCGGGCTTCCGTACGCGATTTGCGATAGCAGAGCAGGTCGGAATCTAGTGGCTACTCAGAGATTTGCAGGTCCATTCTCTCTGAGCAAAATACGTGAATGCCGGGCGTGCATGCCGCGCAATGTTTGACAGCAAGGAAATACTATGAGTACAGGCGAAGGAGCGGTGACGGATTTTATGACGGCTCGCGGCCGTGATTATCCCACCATACGCCAGTTCACGGTATTCCTTGAGAATCGCGTTGGACAGCTTTTGGAAGTGGTAAAACGCTTTGAAGGTACTGGAATTCGGATCGTAGCTCTGTCTATTAATGATTCCGCCGAATGCGCTTTCGTGCGTTTTCTAGTAAGCAATCCCGAAAGAGGGCGAGAAATCTTGGAGCGAGCCGGCTTGGCCATCATCGAAAGCGACTTGATTGGCATCGAATTGCCCGAGAATTCGCAGCCACTTTTGCAAGTTTGCTCCGCACTCTTACAAGCAGAAGTCAATATCGTTCAGACGTATCCATTGCTTTCTCGCAAGGATTCCGGTGCGGCGGTGGCGATAATGGTCGATAACACTGACTTGGCCTTGGATGTCTTGGCCAAGAAGGGGTTCAGGATGCTTACGGAAGGCGACTTGTCGGATTAGCCATTCGACGAGCCAATTTGAAAGACGAGCGCTGGCTGAACAATATCCGACGGCTGCGGCGGCATACGCCCTGCGGCTGATAGGACCTGCAAACTTAAGGTCCCCCGCAAATCCTTGAGATGATGTTGCGCTTCATTCAGGTTACCACGCCTGTGATTGTGTCAGCGCGTTGTTTTGTGCGTCCTGCGATGGAACTTAAGAGCATTTTTTCTCGTCAAACACGCGAACGTGCGTTGCGCATTGGCAGACAAAATCCTCCTATTCAATACTGATTCAGTCGTCCCTAGCACCAACTGACTCAGGCAGTCCGGTGGAATCCGTTTGCAATTTGGTAAAATTACCAACAATTCGGCTAAAATCTTGCTCCTCCCCCAATCTCTGCAAACGTAGAAATTGAGCCTAAAGCGATTGATTTTTCCGTTGGCAGTCGCGACCCGCTCGTCGTCAATCCAGGCCGCCTGGGAAGGATAGGTTCTAAATGGATGGTTTAGGCTGAAATTTAGGGCATTCAAATGCCGACGAACCGAAAACAGGGAAGTCTTGACTGCTAGCGGCTCAGTTCCCTGAGTAGTCTGGAATGGACAGGTCCGTGGTTTCCAATATTTCCCATCAGTGAGTGAAGCGCATAATGACGCGTCGAGAAAAAAGAAACCGATTTTCTCAATGGCTCCGCCAGTTATTTACTTCTTCTGACCGGGGCGTTTGCAGCCGCCGCTCAATCTTGGTTGAGCCGCTGGAATCTCGGCAACTGCTTGCCGCTGATGGGGTGCTCCCTCTTTTGGGGTCGAGTTATTCGGCTGGACCGAGTGGTTCAACCAGCGGTAGCGTTTTGGCAGGAGAGGGCGAGTTATCGGCAGAGGGCGAGGATGCGAATGATTTGGTGGCTTTTGCCAAAGCCCTTGCCGATTCAGGAACTCGGTTTTTTGGAGCTGCTTGGTGTCCATTCTGCACAGAACAAAAGCAACTTTTTCAAGACGGCTACAAATACCTTCCTTTCATCGAAGTGACCAATCCGGATCGCACGCCCAACGACGTTGGGATCACTGAAAACATCACTGAGTATCCCACCTGGGAGTTTCCTGATGGAACGCGGTTGACCGGCGTACAAACGTTGGCGACACTCGCAGCCCGCGCGGAACTGACCATCCCACAGTCGTCGACGCCGTCAATGGCGGCTTTATCGGACGTTAGCGTGGGTATCGGTTCGCCTCTACACATTCCCATTGATGCCTATGACCCCAACGGCAATCCGTTGACAATCTCCGTGACTTCAAGCAACCCCAGCCTCTTGACGGCGCAGGTTTTGTCCGGCAACCCGAGTCTGCGGCTCTCCACTCAGGGCTTTGGGGACATGGTTTTCGAGCTATTTCAAGACCGTGCTCCTGTGCCTGTGGGGAGAGTGGTTGAATTAGCCAACGATGGTTTCTACGACGGTGTTACTTTTCACCGCGTGATTAACAACTTTGTGATTCAAGGGGGCGATCCAACTGGTACGGGCTCGGGCGGGTCTACCCTGGGCGATTTTGATGACCAATTTCATTTGGACCTGCAGCACAACCGGACCGGTGTACTTTCGTTTGCCAAGTCTTCGGACGATACCAACGATTCCCAGTTCTTTATCACTGAAGGCGCACAGCGATTCTTGGATTTTAACCACAGTGTGTTTGGTCAGTTGGTGGAAGGCGAGCCTGTTCGCGAAGCGATTAGCAACACGTCTACCAACGCATCCGATCGTCCGACCAACAACGTCGTCATCAATTCTGCGACCGTATTTAACGACACGGAAAACGGCGTGGTGATGCTCAAGGCTACGGGCACCAGCACAGGAACAGCCACAATCACGGTTACGATAACAGATAGCGAAGGTAACAGTACCTCTCAAGCCTTTCAGGCAACGGTTGTTGCGGACTCGGCCAATGGTGCTCCATTTCTTAATCCCGTACCTGATGTGCAGACAGCCGCCAATACGCCCGTGAACGTAAATCTCACGTCGCAAGATGCGGAGGGTGATACGGTTACCTACAGCGTTTCGCCGCTGGGGACCACCACGTTTGGCTTGACAGTTGATAGCAGCACAGGTGTCGCCACTGTTACACCGCCAGCCGGTTTTGTTGGCGAATTGCAATTCATTGCGTCAGTTCGGCAAACAACGACTCCTACGACCAGCAGCCCGGACGATAATCAGTTGGTCACGGTGATCGTGGCTCAGTCAGTGCCTACTGCAATCGACTTGTTGGCAGCCAGCGACACTGGCAATAATTCGGACAACATCACCAGCGCGCAAACGTTGGTATTCAGTGTCTCTGGAACGTCCGCCGGTTCTACCGTCCAGATTCGATCGGGAGGCAATGTCGTCGGCAGCGCGATCGCAACGGGCACGGTAACTGAAGTGACTGTATCCAACGTTATCGCGCTCGGCCAGGGTTCGACTTTGTTCACAGCAACTCAAACCAGCAACGGTCAAACGAGCGGAGAGTCTCCCAGTTTGGCTGTTATCCTGGATAGCACACCACCTCTTGCCGTCTCGACAGCAGGTATTCCCTCCAGTGCCATTGTGGACACGCAACTGTCCGTAGACTTGCAGCACGTTGAGGAAGGGCAGGGGTTGACCTACAGCCTAACAGCCGCCCCCAGTGGTATGACCGTTGGCTCGCAAGACGGTGTATTGGCTTGGACACCCAATTCGGCGCAGCTGGGTAACCACGTCATTACTTTGACATTGACCGACGCAGCTGGTAACGAGTTTGACCAGGACATCACAATTAATGTCATCGAAGAACCGCTGGTCAAGATAATCTTGAATGCGGTGGACATGAGCGGTGCTCCGATCTCAACGATCGCCACTGGAGAAACCTTTAAGATTCAGTTCATTACCCAGGATTTACGCAGCGGTGTGGCTGCGACTGGCGTGTTTGCAGCCTACGCGGACGTGACCTTCGATTCGAATATCATCGAGCCGATTGCGACCAATCCCATTACCTACAATTCACCTTATGACAACACTCGTTCAGGCAGCACCACGACTGCAGGATTGGTAGATGAATTGGGAGCGTTCTCGATCAATACGTTGGATGGAGACGAGCATGTTGTCGCCGAGGTGACATTCTTGGCTAAAGCGCCGGGTAATCCCAATTTGCGGACCGACGCTGCAGATGTGATTCCACAGCACCACATTTTATTGTTCGATGAGACAACAGAGGTTCCGCTCTCGCGCGTTGACTTTGGGACCAGCAATTTTGCTGTAGGTGCTAATTTCGAATTGGTGAACGACTCATTCAACTTTGACGAGGATTCTGGCACTCATACGCTGAATGTATTGAGCAATGATACGGTTACGGGAGGGGCTGTACTGACCATCACTGATGTGGGTACAGCCAGTGGTGGCGGTGCGGTGACAATTGCCACTGATGGCAAGACCTTGGGCTATACTCCTGCCGCTGATTTTAGCGGTGCAGAATCATTTACATACACTGTGGAGAATCAGGATGGCGTGTCTCGTACAGCGACGGTGACCGTCCAAGTTACGGATGTGAACGATCCTCCCTTGGCTCTAAACGATACCTTCAGTGTATTTCGTAACAGTTCGCAAAACGTCCTGGAAGTCTTAGCCAACGATACTTCGGGCGTCGACGAGAGTTCGGCAGATACTCTGACAGTTGTGAGTGTCAGCGCGGGGTCAGCTGGCGGTACCGTTGTCCTTGGGCCCAGTGGTCTTACGCTCAGATACACGCCAGCCAATGGATTCCAAGGCACGGAAACGTTTACCTATACGCTGAGTGATGGACGTGGCGGAACGGACACAGCGACTGTTTCGGTGAGTGTCGAACTGTCCAACCCACCGCCGACACCGCAGAACGATTCGTTTACCATCAACGAAGATACCGCACTGGCAACGTATGACGTGTTGGCCAATGACACGACCAACGACAGCACTGAAACGCTGAGCGTATCGGGAGTGGGCACGCCATCATTTGGTGGTACAGCCTCGGTCTCGTCCGACGGACTCAGCATCCAGTACCGTCCTGCCCCGAACTTCGCGGGAACGGAGATATTTACCTATACATTGCGTGACAGCGGGGGAGCAACTGCCGATGGCCTCGTGACGTTCACCGTCAACCCTGTCAATGATGCCCCTGACGCGGTGAATGACACTTTTGTCGTCGCGGCGAGCGAGCCCACCACATCACTCATGGTGCTAGACAACGACAACAACGTCGATAGCGGTGAGACGCTGCAGATCATTGCGGTTTCGCAACCGCCGACTGGAAATGGCACGGTGTCTATCTCCAGCGATGGTTCGTTCATCATTTACACGCCGCCGAGCACTACACACGAAGCCAGTTTTTCGTTTACATACACGATCGATGACGGTACCGGTCTAACGGATACGGCTACAGTTGCTATCGACGTAAACAATTACATACCACGCAATTTGACCGGAAGGATAGTTCCGGCGGGACTCGATGGCGCGGCATACGGCATCGCGGGGGTTCAATTGGATTTATTCGGGACGGACATTACTGGGGCACCAGTTTCCTACTCAACGCATGTGGCGTCCGATGGCAGCTATGCATTTGATAGCTTGGCCCCAGGCAACTACACATTGCAGCGAGCGGCTTTGCCATTCCTCCACGATTCCGGTAGCAGTATTGCCATTAGCTCAGCCGCCACCGATGGAGATATGGTCTCTGACTTAATTGTCTCGGGCGGTCTACGACCAGAGTTTTTCGACATTCGGGATTTCTTAGGTTCAACGGCTCGCAATAGCCTAACGGTTGCTATCAACGCCGATGGGTCGCAGGCCTGGTTGGCGCAGCGAGGCGATTGGTCCCAATTGCAGAATGTTAACACTAGCTTGAATACTTCTTCTTTGTCATTGGCAGTCAGTGCAGTCAACGCTAGTCAACAGAACCTGACTGCGTCGTACACCATTGGCACCGATCCACGCACTTACGTGGTAGGGCAAAGCGGTGGTACCAGATTAGTCAAGGTTGTCGGCAGCATTGCGGATGTGGGTTTGGTGTCGAGCGGCACGTCTACAGCAGCCGGCGAAGGGGAATCCACCTTGCAAGCTGAAGGGGAGGCAAGCTCAGCCGTTCCAGCGATCGATTCGATCCAAACTGGCGTGGCTTTCGTTAACAGCCAGCCGAGCGACTCCATGCTCTCGTCAGCCAATTCCTCTCCGACGCTACAAGGTGTGTTGGGCTCTTCCTACGCGCCGAGCTCGCTTTCGGCAGAGGCGGTCGATTCCGCCATGGCAGCGGTTGCACCCGCTATGACGTTGCAGCTAGGGGGGGAGTTGGAGCAGACCTTGCTGTCTGATTCTGATGAGTTGCTGGAAGCCAATGACCAACTGCTATCACAGTTGTAAAATCGGTTTCTTAGGCGTCAACCGGTTGGGCGACTGTCAGCAGTTTGTTGGTTAGCTGGTGAACATGGCTACATGTCCCGAATCTTTGAAGCGGGACCATGGTATTGCTCTCTGCCACACGTCGTCTATTCCTGTTCGAGCCATTGCGAACAGAAGCCTCTTGCCAGCTCTTAGCCCTCGGCCTGGGAAGACCACTTCGTTGTGTTCCCCGGCCACAAATGGCGTTCAAAGGGGCATTGCAGAGCCTCGAAGGCAAAAAAAGCCTGAAAACACTGAGAAAAACGCGTTTTTTCTAGTGGCACCCCGTTGAAATTTACGCTGCGGACTCTTTAATCGTCTCCACAGTCAGAACTCTACGTGTTCAGCCGTCGTTTCATTTTGAAAGGGATTGCAAGTATGGCGAAAGCCGCAGCTAAGAAGAAGCCGTCGACGAAGACAGAAATCTACGCGCGTTTGTCCGAAAAGACAGGCCTTACCAAGAAGCAAGTGGCTGATTTCTTCGATGCTCTAAGTGATGAAATTGCACAAGACATCGGCAAGAAGGGGCCACGTGTTTTCACGATTCCGAATCTATGCAAAGTCGTTGCCGTGGACAAACCGGCACTGCCCAGGCGCGAAGTTCGCAACCCCGCTACGGGTGAGATGATGTGGGCAGATCCCAAGCCTGCCTCCGTCACGGTCAAGGTTCGTCCGCTGAAGAAGCTGAAGGATATGGTCTAGTTTCAAGCTTTTGAGCGCGAAAAGCCACAGGGCGGGATCAGGTGATTCCGCCTTGTTGCATATTTACACCTAAGGCAGCAAGAATGACTTGATCAGCCAAGGTATTGGCTTTCAGCTGCACCGATGAAAAATCGTGGTCCGCACTATGTTCACCGGGTACGGCGACCGTGAAGGCCCCAGCTGCAACGCCAGCAGTCGCACCATGCTGACTGTCTTCCAGCACCATCATTTGCTCAGGTGCAACTCCCATGCGTCGCGCGGCCGCACGGTAGATATCCGGTGCTGGCTTGCCGTGGGCAACGTCTTCAGCGGTAACGACAAAATCGAAACGATCGATCAAACCGACAGTTTCCAGAACCCGGCGCGCGAATTCGTGGCTGCTGCTGGTGGCAATGCATCGCGGTAATCGTAGTTCATCGAGATGTTCGAGCAGCTCGCCAAGTCCAGGTAGCGTGCGTAGATCCGTCCGCAAGAGATTGGAAAAAAGTTGATCGGATTCGTGAGCTAGAGTAGCAATAGAATCGGAAAGTCCCTCATGGTCGATCAACATCTGCCACGCTGCCGGGCCAGGCAATCCCATCATTTGCCGTTTCAAGTGTGGTGTGAATTTTCGACCTCGTCGATCGAGGATTGTGTCGCAAACAACGGTATAAAGTTCTTCCGTGTTGACGATCAAGCCATCCATGTCAAATGCAACGGCCCGAATGGAATGTGCCCATTTTTTCATTGTTTGCAGCCAACGGTAAATGAGTAGACTTGAAGTGACCGACTGGAGGCGACGATGCGCATCTGACGACGAACTTGTAGTGCATCCTAGGGCCCGGAATGGGCGATCCGTTTTCCCTCACGGAACTGATCAAAAGCGCCGGGTCGGCAGATTAGCCTAAAATCGGCCCATGTAAGCATCCGCAGAAGTTTTTCCTCATAATTAGCCGCTATAGCGTTAGTGACGGGTGTTCATGTATCAGAAGACTTGTGCGTTGGTGCTTATTGTTAATTATTGGCCAAGCACTCACTAGACCAACCCCCACTGGAATACAGCACATGCGATCAGCTGCCAGCAAGTCGAAATTCGACCTGCCATTTGGGCAGCGCGAAAACTTCGTACCCTTGCACGCAAGCGACTTGGTTGAGTACCTGTCGCGACATCCGGTACTGTCGGACGATCAGCGGCCTGAATTCCAAAAGTTTGCCAACCTAATTCTCGCTCTTCTGCACCATTTGTACAGGCAGCGGCACGAGCAATTGATGTTGAACTACGCCGCGTTGGACCCGGACAGCGATCGAGTGCTGATGACGGTGCCTACCGACGAATTGCGTCGTCAGCTCTCTGCCGAGTTGCTCGAGCGGACACAAGATGCGCTCGGTCGAGCCAACTATCATCGTCTGGCACCAGCCGAAATCCAGCGCGCCATCAAGGCGGCGAGCCAATGGGGCGTGCGGATGCGAGTCGAGTTTTCTGCGATACGCAAGTTAGAAGTCTATGCACGAGGTTGTGTGATCGGGCAGCGAGAGTGGCGGAATTGGCGAAAATGGATGCGCAAGGAATTGGTCGATGTGCCCCTCTACCAGCGATTGGTGGTGATCTTCTGGGTGGACCATCATTTTCCTTCCAACAAGTTTGATCCCCGGCGCGTCTACCTGCGGATGTTCAAGAATGTGCCCCAGCAGGACGTCGACATGATGCTACCTGCCACTGGTATTCAGATGAGCTGGATCGATCATTCCAAAATAGTCGTGCCAAGCGTTTATGCTGCGGCCATGACGCTCTGGCGGTTCCTGCGGTATCTGGTGGTGCTGACATTCGTGGGCGTATTCAAGACGGTGGCCCTAATCGTCTTAGTCGCCTTGGCTATTGGTTTTGGGTTCAAGTCGATGTTCACTTACCGCATCAACACCAAACGGCGACACATGTTGAGCATGACCCAGAGTCTCTACTATCAGAATCTGGACAATAACGCGGGTGTGCTCTTTCGATTGCTGGACGAAGGTGAGCAGCAGGAAGCGTGTGAAGCGGTCATGGCGTACTTCGTAACCGCTATCCTGATGGACAATCGTCCGGATTTGACGCTTTACGAAATCGACGTCGAGAGCGAAAAGCTACTGCGCGACGCCACAGGTATCGATATCGATTTTGACGTGGAAGATACTGCCCGCAGTCTGGTGCAGCTAGGAATCATGTCAGTTGACGAAGGCGGTTGGAAAGCCCTCCCCCTGCCGCAGGCAATCGCTTCGCTAGATGCCACCTGGGATAGCTGGTACCAGTAGTGGCATCGACGAAAAAAGTTCGCTCGATGGGACGAGCGAACTACGGTATTTTTCGAAATAGTTTACCAATGGCTGCGGAGCATTAACGAACCGCTGCGGCATCGGCACGTGCGGCGCGAACTGCTGCGGTTTCATTGGCAATCTTGTTCTCATTCCCAGCTGGGAAGTACTGAACATCGTCATACAAGTAGTAGGGGCTCGGGAGGGTTTGCCCTGCAACCGAAACTTGGCAGCCTACTGATGGAGCAAGTCCACCGGCCAGCAACAGCCCCAGGAAGGCGTACTTCCAAGCTGTCGAACGCTTGGTCTCAGTCATCGGAGATTCTCCTCGAGTTCCATCGATACACGGTTTTGCCGCATTTGCAGGCCCAACAATAAAATCTAACGGTTCTATCGGTCTCTCGGAGAGCGACGGTTGAACGAATATTCTCTGTTTTCAAGGAGTTTGTGGTCCTCAGAATGAGTAGAATGAAAGGTCCAGGCCCATCTGATATGTCAAGAATCTAGGTTCGGTTTTTTACAATGACAGCAAAACTCCTTCGGCAACTCTTCTTAACTGTTTGCTGGTTTTTGTCCTGTTGCGTTTCTCATGGGTTCGCTCAGGCGCTCAGTGAACTGCCGCGAGCCGAATACTACGTGGCTAGGGAGTTATTCGGCGCGGCCCATATGCAGGATGCTGCGGAGGGATTCGAAACTGCGCTAAGCCGAGCGCGGCGGATTGGCGATCAGCGGTGGATCGACAGCGTGCCGCCTCTGGTAATGCTCGGCGAATGCTATTACCAGCAGGGAAACATCGCGGCGGCATTGGAACAATACGATGCTGCGCTCATGTTGGTTTTAGCCCATCCCGCCTGGCCCGACCAATTGGAAACGGTGGCCGAACAGTTGCCCAATCGCGAAGCGGTCAAGGGTATCAATTGGTTCCAGCGATCCCAACCGATTCAATTACTGGGAATTCCCGAAGGCATTCAGATTTCCGTCGATCCAACTCAGGCGCAGGTCGGACCTCAGGGCGCTGTCGTAGCTCCTGTTAGCCTCGTAACGCGGCTGGATGTGGCTGAGGTATTGCACACGACGGCAATTGCACTGATGCGCCGCTGGCAATTGCTGGGCCCCCTGGCTCGTTATTCGCCTCTGGCGGAACCACTGGAAAGGTTCTTTGCACATAATCCTCGCATCGCGGCGCCTTGGATAGTCGCAAGTTGGAGCGTGCTGCGTGGGCTGAGTGAGCTAGCTGGTACAGGTGGGGCCGCCAATTCAATTGCTGCTGTGAGAGCGGGAACGTTGGTTGCTAATCAGTATGACTACTTCTTGTCACCTCTGGCATTGCACGTGCTCGCACTGCTCGACTCGCGCCAGGGAAATTTCCACGCCGCGCTGCAGAATCTTCAGGATGCGAGCTTGCTGGCTGCACAATTCGAACAGCATCTAGTGTTATCGGAAGTTACCAATGAACTCGCTGCTTGTGCCTTGGCTAGTGGACGAGTGGACTTGCTCGATCCATTGCAAGTTTTCGCAAATTGGGCAGCCAAACGAAGTACGATTGCTTTCTCAGCTGCGCTGGTGGGAACAACTGAGTTAGCATTCTACGCGGGTGAGATTGCTCGTGCGGACAAACTAGCTACTCAGGCTACTGCAATCTTGGCCAGACGTGATGTCATGTTACCGCGGCAGTTCGCCCAGTTGGGTTTTGTTCAAGCTGGTATGGCCTACGCTCGCAATCGCGGTGGACTTGGACGTAGTGCATTGCTCGAATCTTTGGCCGCGGTGCACGGAAATGCGACCACGGGCGCGGCGGTGCCTGAAGTTTTTCAAATACAAATGACGCTGGATCTCTTGGCCAGTGGCGCCATTACCCAGCAAGTGGCATCAACCACATTGACTCAGTTGCTAGCCGAACCCGGTCCGCTGCAATGGCAGTTGCGACCCTTGGAGACGTTGGCCACCATCACTACGGCGAGTATGCCCGCATACCAGCGGCTCTTGGAATTGGCTGTCGTCCGGGGCGCTGACACCAGTGAATTGCTCACGTTAATGGATCGCGTCCAGCGCCAGCGATTTTATGAATCCTTGGTCTTGGGGGGGCGGCTAGTGGCGTGGCGCGACGCTGTGCGGCGCGACCCGCAAGAGAACAACGCCACCAATCGTCAGTCGGTCGAGCGAGCACGACAGGCAATTCCTAGTTTCTCCGAAATTCAGGCGGCCATTGCCGACTTGGAGAGACAACTCCAGCTCGAACCACTGCCCTTGGACGAACGCAAGCTGTCCAGCAATGCCAAGAAGATCGCCACCGAGTTGTCTGCTCTCTATGAACAGCATGAAAATCAGCTCGCGTCACTGTGTTGTCGCCGCCTGCCGCTCGAACGCGTCGTGCCTCCGGCGGCCTCGCTGGACCGCATTCAAGCCAACTTGCACGCAGCGGATGTACTCTTGGGCTTTGCAGCTAGTGGACAAACGCTTTTCGGGATCGCCATCAGCCCTGCTGAAACCAAGACATGGCAGGTCCCAGCCACGCAGAATGCATCCGCTGAGCTGCAGTCGTTGTATTTGGAAATTGGGCTTCTCCGCACGCAGGGGCGTCCACTGCCAGCCACTGTCTTATCAGCAGATGCCAAATGGCATGAGACCGCTCAAGGCTTATGCCAGTTGCTGTTTCCAGAAGAAGTTCGCAACATGTTGACACAGTCCGAGCGAATCATCCTTGCGCCTTTCGAGAAACTCTGGTATGTACCCTACGAACTACTACCGGACGGTGATGGACGAGCATTGCAACCCTGGATTG
>JAGQPR010000439.1 GCA_020426625.1 Planctomycetales bacterium | reverse complement strand
GAATTCTGGCGAATCCCACTACCCTAAAATTAGGCTGTAACAGTCCACTAGTGTGCTGCCCCTAAAGAACTAACAAAAAATAAGGATCCAAGAATGGCAGTTTGGGAAATTGGAGTATTCACAAGTATTGATGCTGGTCTGGGAGTAAAATTGGAGGTTGCGCAAGAGTTGGGAATCCGCACCATTCAGTTGCATGCCCCTCACCGTGGTTCGCGTTCACCGGACAACGCGGAGCGATTCTTGGCCAAACTTGACGACCTGAATATCGAATTGACTGCAGTATTTGGTGGGTTTGAAGGCGAAAGCTACGCCGACATCCCAACTGTTGCAAATACGGTCGGCTTGGTTCCGGAGGCCACACGAGTCGAGCGTCTACAGGAAATGCGGGAAATCGCCGATTTTGCTCGGCTGCTCGGTTGTGGTGTAATCGCGCTGCATCTTGGATTTGTGCCACATGATCGAAACGATCCGAGCTACCAGCAAATTGTCGAAGTCACAAGGTCGCTCTGCGACCACGCTTTGCAGAATGATCAAAGCGTACACTTGGAAACCGGTCAAGAAACCGCCGATGCTTTGCTAGCCTTCATTGGTGATACGAAATGCGACAACCTGTTTATCAACTTTGATCCTGCCAACATGATCCTTTACGGTACGGGTGAACCCATTCCAGCTCTAGAGCAGCTTGGTCCCTACGTTCGCAGCGTGCATTGCAAAGATGCGACTTGGAGTGACCAGCCTGGCAACACATGGGGGCAGGAAATGCCACTCGGGCAAGGGCAAGTTGACATCGAAGCCTACCTAAGAACGTTGAAGGCAATTGGCTACACAGGGCCGCTAACCATCGAAAGGGAGATCCCTCAAGAGCCGGAGCGACAGAAGGCGGAAATCGAGTATGCAGCAAATTTGCTAGCCAAGCTCCGAAGTGAAATTAAGCCGGGCTAGGTTAGAGCTGAAAGATGGCGGCAGGTTCAAAATCCATGCGGGGCTAATCCCTGCTAGGATTAGTCAAGTTGCCAACCGTAATTCCTTCTGTTTGCGATTCGCTATCGGCTGTCCGGGACTTGCGTGTGTCGAGAGCACTAGAATTTCCAGCGCATCTCGACGCGTGAGCCATGGATGTCCTGTGCATTGCGTAGAAAGCCGTACATGGCATCCGCGCGAAAAATAGCCGTTTGGTTGAGCGGCTTCTGGTAGCGTGCACCAAATGCAAACTGATCACCAGGTGCGTTGCGAAACGGAGCGCTGCCGTTTGCTGCCAGTGCAGCGAATTCAAGGATGACTTGATTCGAGAAGCTGTCGCCGAGCATGTTTAGGCCGACCGCTCCGCCTGTTGTGTTGACGCCAGTTGCGTCCAGCGTGGGATAGCCCGTGAGGCCGTCGGTCTCAAAATTGATACCGGTATTGTTCAACACGCCACCCGCGTTTCCAGCGCGGGCCAGGCTCTGAGTTCGCCCCTGGCCATAGAAAAAATTGAAGTAGGGGACAAAGGTGTTGGGAAACGAACTGATCAACGAATTCTCAATCAACAGCAAATGCCCTTCTGCCGTGCGTTGATCCCTTGGCAGGCTCTGGTTGAAATTCGTGATAATCCGTACCGTGTTTGACACTCGGTGCAAGTATCGGCGCGAGAAGGCAAATGAAAAGTTGTGGTAGCTTCGATGCTGGCCCGAATCATCATGTACGAATGCATAATCGGTTTCGATGTATCCGTCGTAGGCTTCGATGAACCACGCAGTGCCAAAAAACTCGGCTGCGTTGTTGTCGCCCGGAAATGCATCGGAGTTAATTTGGTCGGACGCCCAGAAAAATGTGGCATCGTAATTGGACCAATTCAACAGTCGGCTATGCTTCGCTGGCAGTGCAACGGCGGCACCAATTACGTTGTCGGCTGCCCAAATTCCGTTCTGGTAGAAGAGCGGCAAGAAACCGAAGCTGAAAGGCAGATCAAACGTTGCATCGGTGTCGTTCCCGCCGGCTAGAATTGCACCCAAGTCACCTTCGAAAAACAGGGTGTCAAGTCTCAGGTCTGTTCGATCGACGAATTCGAATCGGTTTGTAAAATCAAGCCTTGTGTAGTCGCCTGCGCGATCCAGTGGCGAGATGAAAGCGTGGATTCGCTCCGTCGCCGTGATTTCCAGGTCCATATCGAGATTCAGGCGTGTAGCAATGTTGTGGGCATCGCCAGCCGCGTTTCGGTTGACTCCAACACCAGTGCGAAAATCGCCGTAGACCATGAAGTGAGGCATCACCAGGTTGTATCGCCCGAACCAGTCTTTGCCAGGAGGGTAAATACCACTGGTGTAAAGTGGACGTCCAAGTTCCAACAACGGCCGCTGCACGGGCACTGAAAACTTGCCACGATAGATCGCCTTTTCCAACTCCGCATCCGTTGTTGTACCGCCACGGAGTGTGGGCAGAAAGGCACTTTCGTCATAAGGAACTTGCTGCGCCAGCACATCTATCGGTGGTCCCTTTACGTCGCCATAGGGCTCGAAGAACATCGGCCCGTCATATTTCTTTTCGGAGTTGTCTCCGGTAGTAGTTGGCGGTGATTGTGGTGTGGGCCCTGATTGTCCAGGTGAAGCGGCCGGTCCTGCAGTTGATTTCTGAGGAGCTAAGCCTTTGGCGGACGAACTATCCGGTAAGGCAGAATTGGGTACCGAGAAACCCGGCTGGTTCCGAGATGAATCTGACGGCGGTAAGGCTAATTCACCGAGCATTGAAGGAGGCAAAGCGTCCAGCGGGTCAAACGTAGATCCGCGTGAGGGCTGCTGCTGCGGGCTTGGCAGTTCACCGACTTGAACTGCTCCGGGCGCCTTGGCTGGCGGCGGAGACAACTCAGTAAGCGAAGTTGATTGATTTGATGGCGGGAAAGCACTGGAAGTCTTTGGCCCCACACCCTGTTGGCCACCGCTGGGAGACGAGGTTTGCTTGGGGCCATAGATCGCATTGCCGCTAGCATCAAAGTCTGGAACGGCAAGTTCGCCTAGATCGAATTGTGGGAACGACTGATTGGCTGCCTGTCCGGTTGATGTTAACGCACTGGTGGCATCGCCATCCTCATTCCACGCTGCCCAAGCCATTGCATTGCCAGGCCCGGGCATCGCCAACAAATTTACTTTTTCTCCGGAAATTCTCCAAGCAGCTTCGAATTCCGTTTCCTCGATCTGCGTCGGCAATCCAAGTGTAATAGACTGCTGTGTCAAGTGAGTGTCGTCTGCCGTTAATACGCGCACGAACCAATAGCTACCCAGCATCAGGCCCAGCAGGGCTGTTGGGGTTACCAGAAGTTTATTACGTCGTGTGCGCATTGATGGGTAGGTTTGGGAGTGTTCTTTGGTTCAGCCGTCAAGAGTCGGATTACGGTCGCTAGGTTAAGCACCAACAAAATGATTTGTGATATCTGCAAACACTTATCGGTACGAGGGAATGTTAAACTCGACCGCATACGGGTGTAGATCGATCGTCTGTTCAAGCATCCGTCGTTCCATTTCCGGAGTCGCATTACAGAACCGCATGAAATAGATAGGCTCCATCCGGCTTCGCATGCGAACGCTGATTCTATATGTGCCGGGCTGGCATAGCAGGTTCCCGGGGATTTCGTACCTGGCTTTCTTCATGCCAAGTGGTGGTATCGATTTCTGCTCCATCCGAATAAAGGGCGGATGATTGAGCACTGATACGGGGATGTTGCCCGGTCTCAAGAATGGCAGTTGGTCGATATCGACGTTGACCGGCAAATACATTTCTCGGTCAGGTCCTTTTACTCCAGTTGTAATGAATTGTGTTTGTAGGTTGAACAACTGGGTATCGGGTGGAATAACGCCTTGGGTGACTTGCAGTGAATGTTGGTTGGCCAAGTCTCCATTTCCATCGAGGTAGCCAGACTCCCACAGCCACTGACCATTGGGGCCGGTTAAGACGACATTCAGCCACAATTGCGGCTGAGCGCCAAGAGAACCGCTTGGATTGTTATGTCCCTCGCTGGCGTTCTTGACGTTGAAATGTAATTTCAGATCTTGTCCCAGTGTTGGTCGCGTTGCATAAAACGGTCCTTCGATCTGCGACCCCGCTTCCATGACCGAGATAGCCGAAGCGCGTTTGATCCCCAACAGTTCGAAGTTTTCGTCCAAGACCTTGCGGGCATCCATTCGCTCATCCGCTGAGTCCCAGAACTTGGGGAATTGAACTTGAATCTGCTTGTCTGCCAGGGCTTTCTCAAATTCCTTCGTTCCCCAACCGGCACGCCAGTCAAAAGATAACCACTGATCCGTGTTCCAGCGCAACGCTTTTTCATTGTGTGGAAAAATACCAGGATGGGCAATCGAGTTGCCTGGTCCGTAGAATATATGGTTCGAGTGCTTGCGATCCTGAGACACGCTTTTACCACTCATCTCCGCGGCTGCCCCAACGGTATAACCTTGGGCTTTGCCGGGGACTCGCCCCATGTGGCAGTCCTGGCAACTGATACCCTTCTTGCATGCAGGACTGGCGCGATATTGGGCCCAGACCACCTCCAGCGCGATGCCGGGATGCACGGCAACTTGATGGCAAGCTTGGCAGAATCCGCTGCTTGATAATTGTTCGAAGCGAAAAGCTTGTAAGTGAATTTCTTGTCCCGGTGACTTGTCGTTAGGGTCGATTTTGATTTTATAGTCATCTTTTTCCGCAATGGCCTTGGCCACGCCATCACCGCCGATGCTTCCATAAACGGGGGCCTGCAAGGGGCCAGGTTCAATACGGCGTTCCCCGTGGACTCGACCATAGGCTTCAATAACGCGATGACAAGCCACGCAGGTCACGCCTTCACGTATCACCTGTGGAGCGTCAAGTACCGATCCGTCACGAGGGAAATTCATCTGCATGGCCACAGGTGCGTGACATCGCATGCAAAAAGTGCCCACCGTCCCCGTGCTGAGCTGAGTGATGGCCTGCTCAAACTTGTGGAACATCGGCGAGACGGCTGCATAAGCGTGTGCGCTCACTCTCCACTCGTCATAAATCTTCTTGTGGCACTTGGCACACGTCATGGCGGATGGGTAACAGCCCTCGGCAAACACTTCTGCGTGCGGATCGACACCGTCCGGCACACCCTCACGACTGGCTGCATCGGTGCCGTGGCCTGCACCGGGTATTTGATTTGCAGGGGTATTCGCACCAGTGCGGTTGCCACCTGCGGCTGGCCCCATAGAGTTTAAGACGGAGTCATCTGCAGCGGAGTCCAACAAATCTCCCGTGGCTCCCCCACTAAGCAGGTCTTGGGGGTAGGCATGAAGATAGGCGATCGGAGAAAATCCCGCTTCTCCAATGCCATTTTGATTGGCCGAATTAAGTGCCTGTTGAATCGCAGCAGGATAGCTCTGGAGCACTTGCCGGGCAGTTGGCGGCGGCGTCAACGAGCTGATGGCACGTGGCTGATGTGGCAATGCAGTGTTCGGTATTGCTGCAGGCGAAACTTGACCAGCAACAGCGGGCGGAAATCGGTAGGACTCTGAACCCGGATGTTGGTTGCTGGTGCTTGGACCAACGACCGCAGGATGTTGATATTGGCTCGAGGTAGGCTGTGCGTATCGGTTCTGCGCGTGCAGCCTGTTGACCATCGGCGTCAATAGAACGCCCGATAGCACCAGTCCGGTACGCAGGAGGTCCGAGAGTACTCTTCCACAGCTAGCGAGCCCTGCGATGGCTGGCATTTGTATCCCTTGTCGAAAATCTACCGGCCAAACTTTGCTAGCGTGAAACGCACGCGAATTGACGATCTCCCTTGTTCGAGTGTTATCGGAACCGTCTGGGCAAATATTCAGCACAAAACGTACAAACCCACTAATCGGCACAGATTTATGCAATGAATCAAGAAACGCCGATCGCTTGACTTGGCTCGTTCGACCTAGGGCACAAAGCAATGCTAGATTTATTATGGAACAGTCTAAGTTGGCAGGAGAATTGGTGTGGTCGGTACGAATGAACGAAAGGCGTTTCGGTGTTCGATTGCGCCCGAGTTTTCAACTGCTCGGCTGCGAATTCGCAATCGGTATTACGACGTCAAAGTCTTGGATACCTCGCGCGATGGCTTTACGATACGCCTGCCGTGCAAAGCCGCTGGAAGATTGCGATCAAACAGTCTTGTTGAACTCTGGTTCCGCAAAGAACATTGGCAGCTGCGAGTTCGGTCGCAATACCGAAGCAACGATGATTTCACGAACATCGGGTTTGAACGAGTACGGGAGCTGACCAAGGTCAAAATCCCCTCTTCTTGGGGATACAGTCTTATACCCAGGTTCAGTACAAATACGGATCCCGCGCTGGTCATGTACTTCATGCTAGCCATCATCTTCGTGTCCTTGGCTTTACCAGGTGTCGGTGAGAACCTGGGAACTGCGAAATACATACGTTCGGGCGTTCACTCTCTGGTGCAGACCATCAAATCGACTATCTACTAGCACTAAATGCTGCTATTTTGATGGCACGTATCCGTCGCTGGAAATTTCTCCGATTGGCGCTGCCCGCGTTTCGTTGAGAGGGATGGGTGTACGCTGGTTTCTCCACACACCCGCGATCAGCGTTTCGGTTTCTCTTCCAAACGCCCAATTCCTATTTGCAGCAGCCAAATCGATGACCGGGATCAACCTGAAAGAATTCATCCGTGACGTTCCTGACTTCCCGAAGCCGGGGATCCTCTTCCGCGACATAACGCCCTTGCTCTCCGATCATCGTGCTTTTCAGGCATC
>JAGQPR010000438.1 GCA_020426625.1 Planctomycetales bacterium | reverse complement strand
TTTTCTGTTTTATTAAAAAGCTATGGTCTCCTACGCAAAGTTTCCCAGAATTCCTCAAATCGCTTTCCAGGCAATGAAGGCTTCCAACCAGACTGGAGTGTCCGTGTGCTACTTGCTTTCTTGGACACACAGATGCACGATGTGCTCAGTACGGACAAGATCGCTGAAGCACGCAGTTACATCCTGAATCAATGGGACGGCCTGCAAAAGCACGTGTTCGACGGTCATGTTCCAATTGATAACAACCACTGTGAGCAGTTGATGAAACAAGTTGCTCTTGGTCGCAAGAACTGGTTGTTCTTGGGCAGCGTTGGTTCGGGCTATCGAACGGCGAACTTGCTGACGATCGTCAGCAGCGCCGTTCGTAACGACCTGGACGTGGCGGCGTACTTGGAAGACATACTCAGGCAGTTGCTGGTAGGCACTAGTGACCTATGCGAAGCAGAAATAGGCGGGTGGTGGTCGAACCCCCCGGCAGGAAAAATATTTGGCATTTCTTGGTGGTTTTTTCTTGTAATGCCGTTAGATACTGCTCTATTCAAAGTCATCGATCAAACGCCCTGGGTTGGTATCGCTCACTTTCTTATCCAGCCGGAGAAAATCGAAATGCACAAGCTCACAAGCTCACAAGCTCACAAGCTCACAAGCTCACAAGCTCACAAGCTCAACAGTGTGCGGTCAGACTACTGCGGTGATAGTGGTTTCGACGTAGTGTGTGGTTCGCGATGCTTGATGGCCGGTCGTCGCGATCGCGGTTGCAATTGGAACTACTTGGCGATAGATCTGTTGTCTCAGGTCCTGTTCGTACGGCACCGCTTGAGACTGACCATCCCGGCAGCCTGTTGCAGGTTGTTTGATCGAAAAAAGCTCCCGTCAGTTGCAACTCTCAGTCAATCGTCTGAGCGTTACCGAGAGTTGAATCGAGTTGTCGCGGAGCAGACATGGTGGATCATCGAGGTGCCTATCTCCTATCGATCGGGTCTGAAGAGTGAAGGCAATAAGATTTGCGCTTGTGATTTCTGGCCAGCAGTACGGACGTTGTTGAGTGCTTCGCGAATCGTCTTGTTCGCGTTGCTCGCGAGTGTCGCCGCTATTGCTGGTTGCGATCAGGCAAGTCGGGCTAGTGGCAACGCTACATCGAGTGAGTCGTTAGTACCAGTGTCGAGCGACGGTATTGTCTGGGATTGTGGCGTCGTACCTGCAGGGGAAACAACGCGTGTTGCGTTTCCGCTGGATTTGCCTGGAGTTACTTCGGCCAATCAAATCGTTGAAGTCAAAACCAGTTGCGAATGCACCGACGTTACCTTGCGTGAATTCGCGTCAGAAGGTCGCTCTCTATTGGTTGCTTGTGTCGCAATCGACCGCACTGGTGAGGCTAGTTCTCCACGCGAGCAACGATTGCAAATTGCCATATCCTTTTCAGCCAGTACAGGAGAAAGCTATGAGAATTTCATTCGCGTGACTTTGTTGTGACTATTTAAGAGCCAAAATGGCGTGGCGTACATGAGGCGGAGCGATGGCGAGAGCCACGTCTGGGCTTTCACGCCGACGCTTTCGAATGCCAGGATTGCAAGTTGTCGTTGAGGGGAGATCGTATGTGTTGCGTCTCAGATTCAGGGACTCCCAAACGTGGGGTCGGCCGAATTTCTCTCTCTTCACTATTAGGAAGATACTAATGTCAATTTGTGTTTTCTTTCGTAGGCCACAATTATCGCGCGCTTCTATGTTTCCTAGGAGTGCCTGTTGGGTTTTTACAACGATAACCCTGATAGTTGGGTGTATTCGTACGTCGTTTCCGGAGGTCTTCTCAATCAAACTTGCCAATGTTGCTCCGCGAGTTGCTCAGCAAGTAACCATCCCAGTTCTAAATCCGTACAACGAGCCCCTATCGCTCAGTTCGTTTATGCCGTCTTGTTCGTGCTCCACGCCGATCTTCGAGAGCAAAACCATAGCGGCTGGGGACAGGGTTGAGGTTTTGGTGACGTTGAGCACGGCGCAAATCGCCAAAACCTTCGGGAGCAACGGCAGTGTTACCCTGACGCCCATGTTTTCCGGTGAAGGTTCGAGCAGCGTCCCTGGTGTACCGATCGAAATCGATTTTCAATTCCATGATTTGATCCAATCGCCAATCAATAAGCTTCAGTTAATCGCCGGTTCCAACTCAGACTCAATCGAAATCAAATATCGGTCGCCTGTAACAAAACTGCATTGCGTCGAGAGCCCTGAGGGGTGTCAAGTGGTGCTGAGAAACGTTGACGAACAGCGTTCCAGATCAAAGATGACAGTCTCGATCGCAGGCGACGCGAGGACATTCGAATCGCCAATCATACTTCGGGGAGTGGATGACTACGGTAGAACCATCGCAGAATCGCTGATCGACTTGCGTGTTTTAGGTTCGTCAGGGTTGTGGGTGGTTGACGATCATCTGGAATCTGATCGTGACACGCTGCAAACAAGCGTTCAGATCTTCGGCCCAGATTGTCAGAACATTGCGAGAGTTTCATGCGATCTTTCTGAATTCCCAAAGGTTCGGCTCGATAACATAGCGTTCAATGCACGCACGCAACGAGTCGAATTGCGAGTCGTACGGGAAGCCGGAAGTCTGGCTGACGAAACCATTTCCATTCCTTTGACTTTTGTCATGAATAACGGAAAGGAGGAACTGATCGATTTATATTTGGTTTTTACTGAACAGTTACGGTAATTGCGTCCAATGGAGATAACAATGTTTAGAGTTATTGGTTACTGGTGCCTCGCTGTTGCAATCGTTGGATTGACGACACTTGCGTTCGTAAGCAGGACTTCCGCGGAATGTACGTGGAAGTGCAAAGTTACAAATTGTGCAAAGGGTAATAGTGGTCAGTGTTATCAGACTTGGCCTTTCGATGATTGTATGGTTGGATACATACGTAACGGCGGCCTACCAGGAGTTTGTCTTCCGAAAGCACCTGTACAATGGACTTCTCACTTCCTTTGCGATGATTGCAATCCCGAGTGCCCTCAGAACGCAGTTGGTGAAGCAACATTGTGCCAGTCAGACTGCTTCTTTCTTCGAGATGACGAAGTAAGCGTCTGCGGCGAAGATACATAATCACAATCACCTCTCAAAAAACGCGTCAGACTAGTTCGAAATGCCAATGCAAGCCACGAGCCAATTCCCCAAGAATTGGGTGATGGCATGTGCGAGGATAACCAATCGAGACACCTTACCACCAACTACGGAAAAGATGCGCGATGACAATTATTATGCGAGGGGTTGTGTACGTGTGGACTTTGCTGGTTCTTTTCGTGCCCGGAGTTGTCCTGGGCGAAGATATTTCGCCAAAGCAGCTTGTGGAGATTTGGAACGAAACGCGTATACACCAAGTAAGCTGCCGATTTCGTTATTCCCAATCGAACAAGGCTTCTTCAGTCGCGAGCTCTGCATTCGGCGGCTCGACAAACACACCCCAGACGGAGCTCGATGTAAACGGGCGATTCTGCCGCCATAGTGAACTAGGAATGTTCTTGGATATGGATTATATGGCATGCAACCTATTGGACGGTATCGGCAAAAGCGTCTGGAAGCCGAACCTGCAAAGAAACGAAGGCCTTTATTCGGTTGGGATTAGGCGAGAGGGAGAAACGCAAGTGCAGTCGGATGCAGTTTCAGGTTGGTTTCTAGCCTGGGTTGATCCACTCGCTACTAGGTTGTTTACAAATATTGCTGGCCTGGGAAGTTTTCAGTTCCCAATTGTTCGTGATTCCGAGTATGGGGAAATCATCCGAATCGAACTTGGGGAACAGGCTGTTGTACTTGCCAAAAAATTCGAATGGAGGCCGATCAGTATTTCGCGGGATCGAAACAATCGTCCTAGTACCCGAAATAGGTTGGCCTATGAAAGCACGGATGGTCAGCCGAGGTTGTTGTCGGTGGATTCGACCCGTTTTGATTCTAATGGCTCCGTACTTATTCAAAGCAATCTTTATGTCGAGGATTGGAATTTCACATGCACTCGGACAGAAATCGAACTTCCAATACCCTCCGATTCATACGTCGTCGACTATTCGGGAGTTGAGACGGAAAGCTATTTCATCCGGGCAGATGGAGGGCGACGCGATTATGACGAATCTGAAGCAAAACTAGCTGCTTCTCTGCGTGAATTCGCCGACAGTGAACCTGGGGAGCTTTATTCGAAGCAGAAAACAGGTGCGGGCTACTATTTCTTGTTGGTTGGGCTAGCAATTTGCGGTACTGCAATTCTTCTTGCAGTAAGGAAATCCAAGCAGTGAATTCGTTAACATTGCAGTCAAAAGTTGAATACGGATTCTCGCGGTGCAATAGATCGGCGGAAATCCTGGTCGGCAACAGTGGCAAACCGCTGAGTTTCACCTGTTGGAGATCGCAACGTCGATCGGCTGTTACTCTTGTCGAGTTGTTGGCTGTTGTTGGCATAATAACAATCTTGATTGGTTTAATACTGCCCGCCGTGCAGGCCGCTCGCGAAAGCGCTCGTGCGGTATACTGCGCTAACAACTTACGTCAGATTGGAATTGCGATTCTGAACGCCGAATCGGGACATAAGACGTTACCAGGCGGCGGCTGGGGCTTCACTTGGGTAGGCGATCCGAATCGCGGTTACGGTCATAGGCAGCCAGGGGGCTGGGTCTCACAGGTATTGCCCTACATGGAACGAGACCTTGTAGGTGGTGAGCCAAGCAAGTTGCGAAGCAATCTGAAAGTTTTTCATGCTCAGTTCGCGTGTCCCAGCAGTCCAGTCTCGCAACTCGGTCCCTACCTCGGTACGGTTCCGCTGCGCAATTGCCCCGTGCCACAATTAAGTTTCAAGGCAGACTATGCCGCCTGCGGTGGCGCCAGAACTCTTAGGAGTCTTCCTGGACCAGAAAGTGATTCGGGACCCGTTCTGAATCAATATGTCTGGTCTCACCGTGATTTTGCCAATGGACTTTTTTTTCAAGGCAGCGCAATTCGGATCGCACAAATTACCGACGGACTATCGACAACTTATATGGTCGGTGAAAAGTGTGTTTCCACCGAATTAGCAGTACATGCTGATGACAGGGATTTTGGCAACGATCAGGCGGCGTTAATAGGTGACGACCACGACGTTCGTCGCGTAGCATCCGTGCGACCTTATCGATCGTCGCATCATCGTTCGCCAGAATCTTTTGGATCATTTCATTCGGGCGGTTGGTTTGCCCTGTACGCTGATGGTTCCGTTAGTGAAATGTCATTCGAGATCGATTTGAAGATCCATCAAAGTCGCGCTGGTAGAGATGACGGCCATGCGTCGCAGCTATAGTCCGAAAACAGAACATGCGGTTGATCTGTCTATCATTGTTCCCGTGTTTGATGAGAAGGCAAACGTTAGATTTGTACTTGAAGAACTTCACCAAGAGTTTGGAGTACGAGGCAGCAATACCGAATTCATTGTTGTAGACGACGGTTCTACGGATGGTACGTTACCCGCACTCATAGATTGTCTTGAAAAAACGCCGCAATTGCGAATCGTATCTACTGAGAGTCATCGCGGACAATCTGCTGCTCTTTGGCTTGGTTTTGCCGTTTCTCGAGGTGAACTAATTGCTACTTTAGACGGCGATGGCCAATTCTATGCGTCTGATCTAAAGTTGTTGCTGCAGGAAATCGCTCGAAGCAACGATGCTGTATTCGGGATTCGAGTCAAGAGATACGACTCCCTACCCAAGAGGCTCTTTTCGTACGTCGCAAACAGGATTCGCTGTTATTTGACGAAGTCAAGTAACAGCGATTCTGGCTGCTCAATGCGTGTTTTCAAACGCGAGCTAATGCCGCTCCTACTACCCTTCGATGGATTTCACCGATTCCTCCCAACCATGTTTGAAGCGCGGAAAGTCCCTTTCTGCGTAGTTCCAGTGCGCCACCGCAAACGAAACGCTGGACAAAGCAAATATGGAATTGCCCGACGGGCGGTAACTGCCTTCGTTGACTTGCTGATGATTCGGTGGTACTTGAGAAAGCAACTAACCCATGGAATCGTCTCTGAATACAGTGCGTGTGATGGTACCTCAGAAGTCAACGACACCGTCTCGGCATAGAGCTTACGATCTCTTCTTTCTCCTGGCTTGTTTCTTCGTGTTCAGCGCAATCCCACTGGAATACCACGGCCTCTGGCAAGATGAAATGACAACGATCCGCGTGTTAAAACAACCGTGGTCGACGTTAATTGCTGAACGCGCCGCTCGCGGACACCCGCCCCTCTTTTTTATTCTTCAGAAAGCAATTCTTGGAGATGCCACACACTCCGATACGACCTATCGCGTAATCTCCGTTCTATTTGGAGCGGCTAGTTTGGTGGTTCTTTACCTCTATCTCTCTTGTCACGTTAAAACACTGCAGACTTGGCTTGTCATGCTTCCGTTCTTGGCCTCATGTAGTCAGTTGCTTGTCGTTCAAATGGCACGTTCGTATGCGCTATATCAGTTTCTGGTTTTATCTTCTCTCTACTTGATGACTTGTGGAAATCGAAACAAGATATCACCCCATATTGCTCTGTTTTTACTAGCGAGTCTTGCAACTCTTACGCATTCGTCAAGCCTGCTTACGCTTTCGACACTCGTCGCCACAGTGGTGCTGTGCTATCCGCAGCGTTGGACACTAGCGGTTGCCACCACCGCAGGTTTCGTTCCGTACATGTCGTTCTCGAGTTTCTTTCGAGATCAAGCGAAATTCTCTGAACACACTGCGCTTGCGCCACCGCTGGAAACAATTC
>JAGQPR010000437.1 GCA_020426625.1 Planctomycetales bacterium | reverse complement strand
CACGCGGTTTTTGACGGAACCGCACGCTAGCGCGCTAGAGGCTGATGTGGCATCGGAATTACGCTTTGTGACACCAGGTTCCTTACTTCCGGCTGACGATGCACGACAGTCGTCAAGCCTACTCCCAAAAGGCTCAGGGCTGCATCGAGCAAGCCCAAGGGGCGACTTTTTGGAGTCCGACTTACGGCGGGAGTGCCCGTAGGAATCGCTTTCCAAGCGGCTTAGACCCATGCAACTCGCCGTTATCCGAGCGGGAGCGAAAATAGACGCGAGCACAATTTTGATAACGCGATTTGGACTGCAGACGGCGTGTTAAATGCCGTCACCCTTGCAAGCTGAGCACCGAGAAATGTGAATTCGATTATGCACATCGCCACGATTTCAAGCGAAATGGTTCCCTTTGCCAAAACGGGTGGGCTCGCCGATGTCTGCGGTGCATTACCTGCTGCCTTGGAACAAATCGGTTGCAAATGCAGTTGCTTTCTGCCGGCGTATCGTCAGGTAATGCGCAGTGGGATGCGGATTGAATCCACGGACATTACGTTCACGGTCTACTTGGCTGGGAATCATGTTGCTTGCCGACTCCTCAAGTCCCATTATCCTGGCAGCAACGTCGATGTTTACTTGATCGACCAGCCGCGATACTTCGACCGGGATGGGCTCTACGCTGGCCCCCAGGGTGAGTACAAGGACAATTGCGAGCGGTTTTCGTTTTTCTGCCGATCTGTGGTCGAAGCCATCGATCGCTTGAATTTGGACATCGACATTGTCCATTGCCACGACTGGCAAGCGGGGTTGGTTCCCGCGTACGTCAGGACACGTTTCGGACATTACCCGTGGATGCAACGGGCGAAGACGATCATGACGATCCACAATTTGGCTTACCAAGGGAGATTCTGGCACCTGGATATGCCGCTCACTGGTCTCGATTGGCGATACTTCAACCACCAGCAAATGGAATTTCACGGTGATCTAAACCTGATGAAAACAGGGATCGTTTTCGCGGACAATGTCAGTACGGTTAGTCCGACTTACGCAAAGGAAATCACCGAGCCGGGACTGGGTTGTGGGTTGGAAGATATTCTTAAAGGTCGAGGCGAGCATCTGGTCGGCATTGTCAACGGCGTAGACTATCAAAAGTGGGATCCACAGATCGATAGCCATCTGTCGCAATGCTACTCGGCAGCGGATTGGGAAACTGGAAAGGCGGCCTGCAAAAAGGCTTTGCAGGCGGAGCTTGGCATGACGCTTGCCCCTGATGCGCCGTTGATTGGAATCGTTAGCCGACTGGCTGACCAAAAGGGCTGGGACTTGATTATTCCTGTCCTTGAGCGCTGGGTGGCAAATCGAGACGTTCAATGGGCCGTGTTGGGGACTGGTGATCCTAGATACGAAGAACAGCTGCAAGCTTTGGCCAGTCAGCGTCCTGATAAATTGGGAGCCAGGTTCGAGTTTTCCGAAACGCTAGCGCACCAAATTGAAGCCGGGAGCGATATGTTCCTGATGCCTAGTCGCTACGAACCTTGCGGGTTGAACCAGTTGTACAGTCTGAAATACGGATGTGTGCCTCTTGTGCACACTACAGGCGGCTTAGCGGATACCGTGTTAGATTCCTCCGAGGAAAACGTCAGCAAATCGGTAGCCAATGGATTTCATTTCAATGACTATTCTCAAGATGGGTTAGAAAGCGTCTTGAATCGAGCGATTGACACCTATAGCTTTAATCGCGACCGATGGCGCCAAATTGTAATTAACGGAATGCAAGCTGATTGGTCGTGGAAGCACAGTGCCTCCGAGTATATGAAGCTTTTTCGTTATACAATGGACGGACAGCTGAGAGGAGCATGATGGCTTGCATTATTGACACCAAAGGGCCAGGTTAGAGTTATGTCAATAGCGCGCAATGACGCAACGACTAGCGAACTCAGACACGATTGGCTTGCCGATCGCTGGGTAATCATTGCGCCGCAACGTACAGAACGCCCTTTTGATTTTGTGCATTATGTGGACGTGCCGAACGAAATAGTTCAGTGCCCATTTTGCTGGGGCTGCGAATCTTCGACACCTGAAGCAGTGGCCAAGTATGTTCGCGCCGATGCCAGGCCCAGTGACAAATGGTCTGTGCGAGTAGTGCCAAACAAGTTCCCGGCAGTACAAGGTCGCCCCATAATCTCCAGCGCGGCAGACGAGGAGCCGAACGGCAGCGTAGATCGCATAGACTTGTTTAAACGTCGCGAATTGAACGGCGGCCACGAGGTAATCGTCGAAAGCCCTCTGCACCTGAATTCCATTTCGCAGTTGGCCTTGGAGGAGGTACACCTAGTCTTCCGCGCCTATCGCGATCGCTTGCGTTATTGGCTGCATGAAAGGAAGGCGTGTTACGCAGTAGTATTTAAAAACGTCGGCCAAGATGCGGGAGCTTCACTGGTTCACACACATTCCCAACTGATTGCGACCGATTTACTGCCGCCAGACGTATTGCGTGCGACTGAGCGTATGCAGTTATTCAAGCAGAAGGAGGATGCTTGTCTGTTCTGCCGCATGGTCGATGATGAAATCCAGCAGGAGGATCGCATCGTCGAGCAGACCACAGACTTCCTGGCATTCTGCCCGTTTGCCAGCCGACTACCCGCGCTAATTACGATCGTTCCGGTCGTTCACGAGAGCCACTTTGAAACTCTTGACGATGGAAAACTGAAGCAAGTCGCTTGGTTAACCCACCGCATGGTACGAAGAATTGAGAAATGCTATCCGCAAGCCGCCTACAATTTTGTGATTCACACTGTTCCTGGGTGCCAAGAAGGTGGCGAATACTTCCACTGGCGGTTAGAGCTGTTTCCCAGGTTGACCAAAGTCGCGGGATTTGAATGGGGCAGCGATTGCTACATCAACCCGCTGGCTCCCGAAGATGCCGCGGAAAACTTGCGATCTGCGGGAGTTTGATCAAGAGTGGCGTCGGCATCGTTTCTGTCGGTTGATATGCGTGCAGTTCGTCGACCACCTTGGCTTTGACATCGCTCGTCTGGGCTGCCGCGCATGCTTACGCCTAAGGCGTTTGACAACAGAGCCCAGGGTCGCGATTGCGAACCCTGGGACGCTGTGCGATTTACCTTCTTAATGCCCGCGACGGTTGAACATTCCGAATCTGGACGTACGCCCTGGGGTTACGCGTGAACTCGTGGCCCTCGTACTCGCTAACCCCAGGCTTTGATGTTCTGCCGCTTCGCGGTTGTTGGTATCAAACTTTTCAGATGCGGCAGGCTCCACGGCGACGCCCAGACGCAGGGACTGGCGCGACTACACGATCTTCCATTTCTTCAGGCTGTCCAGCTCCCGATTGACATCGCTGCCATCAGGCGTCTCGTCAGAATCGCGTTCGAACCAACTTTCCTTAAACTGAATGAAGCCACCCTCGCCGCGGGCGCCCTTGGCCATAGCAACGTTTGTTGTTAGGGCTATGACTGCGTCCGCCATGGCAACCTCCGGATAGCATCGCGGCTTGTTGGCTGGGTCCGGATTGCGAATGCACCAGGCCCAATGTTCAATTTCTTCAGTATAGCCTCGACTGACGTCGTCGCCGGTGGCGGCCTTCGATGCCGATGCAGCCGAATAGCTACCGCTGGCCTGCGTGTCCAAACTGTATCCGCCCTTGTCTTGTTTGACACTGATCTTCGTTGAGGTGGCCGAATCCTTGTAAAGCATGCTTTCTTTTTCACGATCGAGAACCAGCGTACCCTTGGTTCCCATTACAACTTCGCCGTAACCGCCAAATCCATTTCCATTGATCGTCGAGTAGGTCACGACGATCTTCTTATTGGGATCTTCGTCATAAGACGCGACGCCCTTATCCTTTGCCGGGTAATTCAGTTCCGGACTGTAATAGCCAACATCGAATTTTGGATCGTAGCTTGGTCCAGGGAACTCGTACATGCAATAAACATGGTCTTCAGCATCGCGGTCCATGGGGAATATGTGGCGACCGCCGACGGCGTGTACAGAAAGTGGATGCGCTTTCTGGCCGTCCTTGCGAAGTGCCGAACAGAAAATCGTCGAAGCGTCCAACTGGTGGCTGCCGAGCTCGGCCATCAACCCACCACCGGTACGTTCCCACAGTCGCCAGCGGCAAAGCTCCTCCATTGCACTGCGAACCCGTCCGTTGGACAAATCCATCTTTTCGTAGCCATGCTTGCCAGCATCAATTTCCTTGTCCGCGTCCCATTGCTCCCACTGACGAACCTTTTTATCCAGCTGAGTGATAAGCAAAGGATCGGTGGCCTTGTCCAGTTCGCTGCGGTAGCGAGCTAGTTGGTCGGCGATCTTGTTGATCGTCCGCTTCTTGCCGTCGATCGTTACCACTTCGCCGCCCGGCAATGGCATTTGCCAACTGTCCCGTCCGGGCATGTTGCCGCGATGCCATTGAGCCCGGATGTGGTGCAATTGTCCGAGCAGACCGAATTGGAGCATGTGTACGGCGTTGTCGTACAAAACGCTGTAATGACGCTGATGGCCCGTGGCCAAGTGGATATCATGTCCATCCTTGGATTTCATCTCGCGAGCGGCTCGCGCCATGGCCTTGCACTGACCGACGTTGTGCGCCATCAGCTTCTCGGTCAGCACATGCTTGCCGCGCATCATCGCTTGGATGGCGATGGGTGCGTGCAAGAACAGCGGGAGGGCAATAATTACCGCTTCAACATTGTCATCATCCAGCAGCGCTTCAATGCTTCCGTTTTCTGGCGTGTAAACCTTGATGTGGTTTCTAGCTTCCTTCTCAGAGCTATAGCCATACTGTTTGATCAAGCCAGGCCGTGCGGCAAGCGCAGCATCACTGGCCCAGTCCCCATGGAATGCGCGGTGAATACTGCTGGGGCGAATGTCGGCAATGGCGACGACGTCCACGTACTCAGGTGTGCAACCACCGAGCAACACATTGCCTTCGTCACCGACTCCGATCACGCCGACTCGCACAGGGTCAGCAACTTGGCCGTAGCCGAAATACATGGCTCCCAGTCCAGCACCAGAGACGACGCCCGCCGAGGCCACGCCTTTGATAAAATCACGGCGTGTTACGCCGACCGCTTCGTGGAAATTGTCCTGGCCGATCTGCTTGTCTTCGTTGCTCAGCGACTGCATCTTATATCCCTCAGCTTTAGAGTGTCAGGTTCTATTTGGATCGTGTTGGTTAGGTAAAAAGTTAGCTGCCTACTGACTGGTGGTAATGAACCATTGCAAAGCAGCTGCCACGGGAAGTTCGCTTCTATGTGGCAACAGTTACGATGTGACGGCCGCCCGTTGGTTCTGGCGACGAGCCCACAAAATGAAATCAAGTCCAGCAAATCGACCTGCCCCGCAAGTCGCCAAAGCCACACAAGCCAACGCTTCTACCGCTTGGAAATAGGTTGGCTGAGTGCCAGGGAAGCCTGGCATTTGCGACAAGACTACGCTGAGCAGAAATAGAGCAGCGGCCCAACCAGCGAGCGGCGTGAACAGGCCAACAATCAATAGTCCGCCGATAGTCAAGTCAAAATAAGGAATGATCCGATCAACAGTGCTCGTGCTCAACGGGCCCTCGCCAGGACGGCTGAAGCGGTAAAAGCCAGACTTTTTGAATTGTTCTGGAGTCGCTATCGAATTGATCTGCCCTTCATACTGTTTCCAAATTGCATCGATTGAGGCGAGTGCCGATTTGACGCTGGACATGCGATCGGTCTCGATCTTTTCCTTCTGGCCTCGCAGACTGGCCACGTCATTCCAAGCATTTGCTTGATCCATTTCCTGCAACCGCTCAACATTCTGCCAATACTTGAAGATGTCTTCCTCGGACTCTGCAAAAACTTCATTCAGCTTGCCAACGTACTGCTTTTTGCTGTCCTGGCCGGCATAACGCATGACCATTCGGCTTAATTGTTTCTGCTGCTCCTCACTAAATCCAAAGTGCTTAGCGGCGTTGTTGGCGGCATCCGTAAACAATCCGTTGATTTTGGCTTGATCCAAACGCAGACTACCGTCGTGATCCCAAACCAGCGATTGAAATTGGTCTGCCAACGGGCCCTTAGCACCATTGACGAAACCCACCGAAGAAAAATCTCCGCCGCGAATCTTGCTGGCACCTTCCATGTAAAAATGCCAACCAATTCCCAGGCGAAGCGCAATGAGGGCTAAGATACCAAATGTGCCGAGCCGAGCGTAATTCTGCATGACGTCGTCTAAACCGTGTCGAAGGTGGGAAATGGTGGGTAGTGCAAGCTGGGCCATCTATGCAAAGAGCCAAAGACTCCTGACTGCGGATGGCTGAGTCGGGGCAAGCATTCCACTTGCCATCACCGTGTCAATCGAAGGCAATCGAAATGACAAAATTATGGGGCCTAACTGATACCCATCCCCGAACTGCTCTTGCCTCTTGGGCGTCCAAGGACGCCTCCGAAGCTTAATTATTGCCCAGATTGGTCCTTAAGCCAAGTCACTGCCGGAATCGAAGGCCGGCAGAAACGGCTTTTCGCATAAGGGGCGGTCTATCAAGCCGGATTCTGCCCACGCTTAGCTATGGACCTGGAGAAAAACAACTTGGGCACTTTTCATCTGCCTCTCCCAACCCCAGGTTAGTCAACAACGCCGCGCAGCAAAAAGTATGGGAGAGGACGGAGGTGAGGGACAAAAATAAATTGCTATCGCATTTCCCCCTGGTCCTTGAACGCGACTTTGTGCCTTTACCTCGAGCGGAATCAGATGTGCGGTCGGAAGAATTTCGGGAAAGTGAAACA
>JAGQPR010000436.1 GCA_020426625.1 Planctomycetales bacterium | reverse complement strand
TCCGCACTAGGCGATTCGCTTCTTGGAAGCAAACTTGCTCCAGATGTCCAATAGACTGGCGAGTCCTTGTTGCGTGAGATAGTCGATGGATAGCCCCTCGTGTAACGCTTGGCTGGATGGCGGGAACCAACGGAATTGTTCTGACTCCATGCGGTGGACGCGGTGGACCCAGGAGTCGTCGCAAGGGACTGGTTTCCCGCCTTCGCGTGAATTATGAACGGCTGCTAGGTATCTGGAATTGGTTGACTGGACGCTTACTTGGACACCGGGCCGCTAGCGGACGCAGCGCCGATGTGATGCATTCTATTGCCGAATGAACGCCTCGTGTGGCACGCGCAACCGATTTCAAAGGCGCGAGCGCAGGAATTTATCGCCGACCGAGACCGAGATTTCTGTTGGAATTCCGTGAGCCGCATCCGGGACATAGAACACTTCCTTATCTAGTTTTCCGACGGTTCGTCCTAACGCTTCGAAGAATGGTTTTTGGTTGCTCTCGTAGGGATGAGTCGGATCTAGGGCTCCATTGATCACGAGTACCGGCGTCGACATGTGGGGCACGAAATTCCCAGGATGAAATTCATCCCGTAAGCCGGAAACTGCGGGATAACCGGCGGCACATAAGACGGCGGCCTTAAAGCGCGGCTCCATAACGCAGTACAATGGGCCGAACGTACCGCCCCAGCTAATCCCGAAATAAGCTAGTCTCTGGCTGTCGACATCTTGTCGCGTCTCCAGATAATCGACGCTCCGTCTAAGGTCGCGGACAATTCTCGTGATCTCATCGCGTCCGCGAAGCCCCGTGAGGTCCTTGAGAACAAACCCCTGATTGCGCTCAAACGTTTGGTTGTACACGGGCCAGCACACGCTCCAACCTTTTTCCAGCCATGCGATGATTCTTTCAGACGCTTCAATAGCCGGAAGATTGGGTGCAACCACATTACTGCCTGGAAAGTAGACCAAGGTGAGGTGGGGCGACTTTGTTTCGTGTGGAAACCAAAGATGAATGTCAAACTGCTGGCCGGCAGGTCCATAGTCGGTGTCGATGCGAACGACCTCGTGAACGTGTCCTCCGTCGATGATTTCCTTCGATACTTTCATTTCATTGAGCGGCTCTCGCTCGTATTCATAGAATTTCTTGTACTGGGCGATTTGGTCGGCGCTCTTATCAGGTCCATGCGGGCGCTGCGGCGTTGCATTCACGGCTGCAAGCGTCTTTGGCTGCGGTCGATCGATGTACTTTATGCAGCGAAATCCATTCACTTCCTCGCGATCCAACGACGGTTTGGAATTGATGACGTGCACCTGCCAGCCGGTGTCCTTCCACGAGCGGCCTCTCATACTTCGTCCGTCGGTATCATTGATGACGTCGCTGCACCACTCATCAACATTTCCGCCCAGGTCGTAGGTCTCAAATCGCGCGCTGGGAGGAAAACTTCCGATCGGCATTGGGCCTGTCGTCCAGAAATTGCCAATATTATGCGCACCTTGGCTCGTGCCGAAATCAGCGGCCCACCCCCAATGATGCACGGTGGGAACTTCTTTGCCGACATACTTAGCGTACGCGCAGGCCTCATACCAGCTGACACCCCCGACAGGATAGTTCTCTTCCCCTGCCGGGAAGTGACCATCGCTCCAAGTGGATGGGCTCGGCTTACCGGTCTTGTCAAGAAACTCGCCTTGTGCGTCCTCCCAAGACAGTTCCTTCCCGTCCTTCATGATTGCATGAAGCCAAAAGTTGCGATTCAGGTAGCCTCCATCGTTCACGAATTTCTGAAACTCTGCATTGGTGACCTCGTATTGATCTAGAAAGGCGTCCCCCAATCGGATCGCGGGTTCGGTAGGGCTCTCCTGTAGTTCGCCACCTTGAATGTACACCATTCCCTTGGGAACTTCCGCGCTGGGCAACAGTTGAATGGCTTGTTGCATATCCGCCGCCCGAGCGTTGAATTCACGTGGTGCGTAACCCTCGAGCGATATTCTCCAACGCACTTCGTACTTGGGAACTCGTGGATCTTGAATCGGTGTCCTACCAATATCTAGCCAGTCATCTTCAGCGTCATTCACATCACGAATGGACACCACGGCACTATGCGGAACACTATCCAACTTAACTTCATTGGCCTGGCGGTCCCAAAAATCCAGCAACGAAGGTTCGTCTGCAATAATCTGATGTGCTTCACGAGCTAAACGGAATGCGGGGACGAAGTGTCCGTCGGTGACCAATCGCTTGGCGTCCGGAATGGTTCGCAGTCGAGCGTGCTCCTGTTTCATGAGCACTTCTGCTTGAGCAAGTCTTGCCAATTTGAGCGCTCGAAATTGCGAATAAGTAATCGCCGCCCCGCTGGCGACGACAAGAAGTAGGCCCGCGATTGCTAGGTACATCTTGCGTCGCGTCTGAGCGCGCGCGTTGGATAGTTCGATGCTCCGAAGGCGAACCTGCACGTCGTTCAGATACTTCGATACTCTCGATGCCAGTACACCTGCGTTGCGGGTGCGATCGTTGGGCTCCGCGGAGAGCGCTGTCTTCGCGATCGCGATCAAAGCTGAGTCCGCTCCGCTGGAGTCGAGCCTTTCAAAACAATCTTCCAAACGTCCCTGAGTGGCCATCCGCCAGAGCTTGCTGTCATCCTTTGAAACGTAAGGTGGTTTGCCGGTGAGAATCTCCGCCAGAATCGCGCCCAGACCAAAGACATCGACTCTCTCGTCAAGGCTTTCGACTTCGCCCAGCGCTTGTTCAGGAGGCATATACGCGAGCGTTCCCATGATGCTTCCATGCTGCGTATCTGAGCCACTGCTACCTGCGCTGCCACTACCTATGCCGCCGCTTCTTAAATCACCACTGCCGGTGCTTCGAAGTGTTTTGATGACACTCACATCGCGTTGCTTATTCAAAGATCGCTTCTCATCAGCTACTCCACCCGTATTAAGAACTTTGGACAGCCCCCAGTCCATGACTTGAACTTCACCAAAAGCACCAACCATGATATTCGCAGGCTTGAGATCGCGGTGAATAACACCCTTGCTATGTGCGTAAGCCATCGTCTGACAAATCTGTTCAAAGATACCAAGCAGCTTGGGCTGCTCTTCGCCGGGGCTGCTTCGATGAGCCAAAATCGCTGCTAGCGTTTCGCCTTTGACCAGTTTCATAGTGAAGAAGGGGCGTTCATCGCTGAATTGCCCCAGTTCGTAGACGGGCACGATGCCAGGATGCTGAAGTTGGCCGCCAATCTGTGCCTCTTCGACGAAGCGTTCGATCATATTCGGATTCGACTTGTGCGAATCGAGCAATACCTTGATAGCGAGTTCCCGTCCAAGGTCCGTATCTCGGCCTTTGATGATGACTCCCATTCCACCACGCGCGATTTCACCTTCGATCTGGTAGCGACTATCGTCCTTTTGAACCGGCATTTCCGTCGAACGTGGGCGAACGACCGGACTCCTTTCATGCGCCGGGACCCTGAGCGTCACGTTAGGTACCGAGCCCAATTTCTTATTTAACGTCTTCAAGACACTGCGTCCTGCAGCTCCCATCACTACAGCTTGGTCGGAATGGAATGTTCGAGCCAGACCGGCATCCAGCGATGCCGAATTGATATCCAACGTTGCTGCGGCAACATGCAGTCCACTGGCTTGCCCTTCCAGAAAGCTCGCCGCCTGGTCGTACGCCTTTAAGAGCCGTTCGATCCGCTCCCGAAGTGCAGCATCGTCACCACAGGCTTGGTCGAGATAGGCTTGCCTAAGCTTTGGATCGGTCTCTTCGAGGGCTTCAACGAAAATTGCGTCAACGGATGGGGTCGGTCTGTGCACGGCATGCTCCTAGCAACTGGGGTTAACAGATAATGCGAGTTTGCGAAGCATTTCGTATCAGCTGTCTGATATTTTTCGGAAGATGATGCGCGCGATGCTTTCCACCCATGGTGGCGTTTCTTGTTCACGCGTCCGCCCGCGATTACCCCGGGGCACAGGTTTTTAGGTATCGCCCGCTGGGCTCAAATGGCCAGGTTTTCTAGCCGAGACATCGCCGTACCATGGAACCCGCCAATGGCTGCCTCAATGACTGTGTCATCGATTCAGCGAAGCTGCGGCCAACTTGAGTCTCTGCGGTCCGACTATTTTTTTCGAATTGCGATTTTTGTGATACGAGCAAACCGCGAAACTCGCGTTACTAAGTATCCAAGCAGGAAATACCCGGAGAAAAAACGATGTCAAAGTATAGCCTACGCAAGGCGGGATTCACGCTAGTTGAGTTGCTTGTTGTCATCGCGGTCATTGTAATACTCATTGCATTGCTGCTGCCCGCTGTGCAGGCTGCCCGTGAAGCGGCGCGGCGCCTGCAATGCTCCAATAATCTCAAGCAACTCGGCTTGGCAGCACAAAATTATGAGAGTGCAACCAAAAAGTTTCCCTACATGTCAGGTGGCACGCGATTTGCGCCCGGGAACCGAGGAAGAAGGAGCGGGTTCGTGGCTATCCTAGCATTCGCCGAGCAACAAAACCTCTCCTCCCAAATCGAAGCTGGCGACCCGTCCAACGGGATTCCTCGCGGGGGGCCCGCCGGTTGGGCACGATGGGACGTCTGGAACCAAACGTCCAGCATGTTTCTTTGTCCTTCAGATCCGTTGGAAGGCGGATCGGATAGCAGCAGCTCCTATTCGATGTGCATGGGCGGCAACGGCAGGGCAATTGGAAAGGGAGTTTCACTCGGCGGGGACGGTCTATGGTCCAGTTCAGACACTAGCGGTATCTTCTCTCACGGATACGGTTGGTTTCCGGCGAACGATGGTCATACATCCCATGCCGAAATCGCGGATGGTACGAGCAACACGATCATGTACAGCGAACGCGTCGTCGCATCCGCCGACTATAAGAGTGCCGATGGAAACGCTGCGGTTCAGCCAGGAGAAAAAGTGCATTTCAAATCGACGCTGGCCATGGTACCTAACGTACACCTCAATCCGCTACTGTGCCGTACGATCTCCAATGGCCAATACTTGGTGCCGGGTACTAGGCATCAAGGTTGTAGTGGCAAGGTCTGGCACGACGGCCGTAATAGCTATGTTGGATTCAATACGATTCTGCCACCCAATTCGCCATCGTGCACGCACACGATTTCTTGGGGCGACGGGGAGCCCTTGATCCTGCCGCCGACCAGTCAGCATGCCGGAGGGGTTAATGTGACGATGGCGGACGGATCCGTCCGGTTTATTAGTGATAACATCGATTCAGGTAATCTTACTGTCGCCGCCGAAGATGCCTGGGGCGGTCCCAGTCCCTACGGCGTCTGGGGCGCGCTAGGAACCAGAGGCGGCGGAGAAGTCATTCCAGTGCTAGAGTAAATGCGACCTATGGAACGCACGCAGGAAATGGCCAAGCCATCCCTGCCTCCGCTCACCAGGCAGCTTGCAGCTACGAACGGCCAGTGCCGGGAATCGTCAAAGCCAACTTGCACTGGCTTGTCTGATCATCGCTGCAGTAAGTGCCGGCTATGTACCAGCCTGATCCTCTAGAGCGTCTGATCCTCTAGCGCGCCTGATCCTCTAGCGCGCAGTACAGCCATGTCTTCGCATAGGCCCAGTGACGCGAGGCGGTAATTCTGGAAACGCCCAGCACGGCCGCAGCCTCCTCGAGCGTCATTCCGGCAAAATATCGGAGCTTGACCAACTTGGCCTTTTCAGGCTCGATCTTCTCAAAACGCTCCAAGGCCTCATCCAAAGCGACCAGGCGTTGTGCACCGTCTGCAACGAAGCAATTCGACTCCAGGTCTACCCGCTGTCTGTCTCCACCATGTTTCGGCCGCGATTTGCGCCTGGCCCGATCGATCAGAATGCGGCGCATCGCCTCGGCGGCCGCCGCAAAGAAATGACCTCGAGAATCCCAAAGTTTCTCCTGGTCGGATTCCACCAGGCGAATATATGCTTCGTGTACCAGGGCTGTTGGCTGCAATGTTTGCCCGGCAGATTCGCTTGCCAACCGCGCCGCCGCCAAAGTGCGCAGCTGATCGTAGACCGCCGGCAACAATTTCTCCGCAGCGGCGGAATCGCCGCGCTCAACCGCTCGCAGAATCTGGGATACTTTGCTCATGCTGTATTCTAGCCAAAAACAGCGGAAGATTGCAAAGAACTTTCGAAGGATTCGCTGGGACCGAAGTTAACGGAAACCGCAGTTTCGGATCCCGTGGCGCGCACCCCGCGTCGAAGGTCATAAACTGGCTTACCTTCGGATAGCCGCTCACCACCGTCGCTGCGCAGCAGAATCTTACTAGTTCGCGCCGAATCTTTGGCTGGATTCAAAACCAGTTCCCCAAAGCGGGTATCTAACTGACGCATGGGCTTCGCTACCACAGCTTTCTCATTGGTCCAACGCGGGGAAATCAGGGCGTTCCAAGAATCAATCTAAATGCCTCTCACGGCAAGGCTCAGTTTAATCCACTTCGCAGTTTGGCAAACGCCTCCAAAGGCGATCAATGTTGTGCAAATGTTGCATGTGGTCCTGGCCGAAATCCCCGCCACAGCCGAGTACGTTAAACCCGCCATGCATCGCAGACGTGGCTTGTTTCCAAATAGGAGTTGCGATTGTCGAATCCGCATGCCGTTCGATTTTCAGCCCATCGAGGAGGTAGTTTGCGGTCTCGGTCGTACTCGCATAGGGTGTGGGCTGAAAGCGTGAGATGCGGACACAGCACTCGCAGGGGCAGATTCGGAATGCAACAAAGTGGTGTGTCCGCATTTCCTTTCACGTGGTAACCGAAAACTGCCACGATTGGCAATTAACTATCCG
>JAGQPR010000435.1 GCA_020426625.1 Planctomycetales bacterium | reverse complement strand
ACCTTGGCCTCCAGGAATGAGCGCTGCTGCGAGTCGACCACCCATTGGCAACGAGCGGTTAATTGTGTCAGTCGATCGCGCAGAGCACTGCGACTACCAGCATCCGTAGCAGCCAGCATGTTTGCAGCCTGCGCCAAATCAGCAGCCAGTTGTTCGCCATCGGGTGCTTCGGTAACCAGCGATCTTGGGTGCCCGACTGCCTTGTCCTCTTCACTGGACGACTCGAGCGCCTGGGATACAAGCGAGGCAAGTAACTCTTGCTCGTCCTCGGTATCCCAAATATATCTCAGTACCCACAGATCCGTCAGATTGGGCTGCAGTCGACCACACAGAAGCGCACTAGCGGCAATCAATCGCTGCAACTTGACCGCCCGCCGGTCAGAGATCTTCACACCTGCGTTGCGGAGCTTCACGACCAGTTCGACATACTGATTGCGAAGACCATCAAGAGATACGCTTGGAACCAGACGTTGCAAGCCGCGCAAGTCCTCTGCGGTCATACTTACTGGTTGCACATCATTGTTCGCGTCCATCCGCCAGCCTGCCGCTAACACCTCCCCCAAGTTTTCGTCTGCTACATTCCTGCAGTTGACCCGAATCAGGAAGCGATCGAAAAGTGCTCCGAGCGCTTCGTCTTCGGGCAATTGATTGCTCGCACCCACAACCATCAATGTCGGCAGCGCGCGTGTTTCACGACCGCGGCGGAATACTCTCTCATTGAGTACCAAGAGCAGGCTATTCAAAATCGCGCTGTTGGCGTTCAGCAGTTCGTCGAGAAAAACAAAATCCGCCTCAGGCAACATGCCATTGGTATTTGTTTCCAGTTCGCCTTCGCGCAGTTTGCGGATGTCAAAAGGACCGAAAATTTCGTTCGGCTCGGTAAAGCGAGTCAACAAATAGTCAAACACGCGGCCAGCGATCCGTCGAGCCAGCGACTGAACCAACGCGCTTTTGGCGGTGCCGGGCGGCCCCAACATGAATAGATTTTCACGGGCAACTAGCCCCACACCCAGCAAGTCGATGATCTCGTCTTTCCCGACAAAACTCTGCTTTAGAGGTTCGAGCACTTCGATTCTCAGCCGATGCGCTAACGATCGGACGGCCGACTGAGCTGAGTCATTGGACGGATTCAGGTTTGTCATGCTGCTTGGCACTTATGCCTGGCCGATGGCTAGGGGTCCGGCAACTCGTACACAGAGTTCAGGATAATCCCCAAGGGCTCTCCTAATCTCCTCGGCGAGCGATTGATCCTCAAGTCGCGTTTGGTCACCGTATGATATCACGCGATCAGCATAAAGACGCATCAAGACAGGCGAGGTTCGCAGCGGCGAAGCGTCAACTTTGCTAACACCCAGAATACCTACGGAACTGAGCGGCCAACAGACGGCCCACTGCATTAATCGCTTGACGAGAGGGTCGTCGGCTGCAGCTGATTTGGACAGTTTCACCAGACTCGGCAAGAATCGCATCGTCAAGTCCACCGAGTAGTGAACATCCGGGTTGCTACGGTCGGGCGGCAGCGCACTCAGCAGAGTATGGAGTGTTACCTCAGAAACGTCGCGATGGATGGCTAAAGAGGCAGCTAAATAGAATACCTCCGCTGACCAAACGCCCACTTGCGGATCGAATGCTGGTGCTTCGCCAGGCAATTCAAGCCGATAACTTTGCTCGAATTCAACAAGGAACGAAGCCGCCGCAGCCTTTGCTTCAGTAGCCAATGGTTGCGGGTATCCCACCTGTACCGGTCGACCTTCAAACAGGTCTTGGAGAAAGTCTCGCAGCACAAACGCCCTCACCGAGAACTACTTACAGCATCAACAGCTCAATCATGACTCGTCATTATTGTCTTGATCGGCACGGACTGTACAGTGCACCACAAGAAGAGTTTCCTCCCTCGCAGTAGCTATCGCCTATTGGCAACGGTGGTTCGACGAGCGACACTTGTCTACTCAGACCTCGCCTTCCATCCCAATGCAAGGGCAGCGCGATCGTTTGTTTTGCTGGATCGATGCTAAAACCTTTCGAGAATCGGGGCTAACGGCTAATTGAATGTGGCCTGTCCTTTTAGGCTTTCCAATTCTGGAGCGTGAAGTGCTTAATACTTTTCAGAACGTCCTGCTGCTGGCCATATTGTTTGGCTACTCGGTGCCATCAATCACCAGCAGTGCCGAGCCGCTGCGCCGCGCCCATGCCCACAATGACTACGAACATGAACATCCATTGTTCGATGCGCTCAGGCAAGGATTCTGCAGCGTCGAAGCCGACGTGTATGCAATCGATGGCGAGCTTCGAGTAGCGCACAATCTACCTGATACACGCCCTGGCCAGACGCTAACAAAACTCTACCTGGCTCCGCTGCGACAACTTGTTGCAAGCAATAAAGGCTCTGTCTATGGAGAGGGAACACAATTCACATTGTTAATCGATTTCAAGTCGGCTGGTGAGCCAACTTACGAGCTGCTCCGCCGCGAACTTGAAGAATACGCCGATCTCTTTCAGTCGCCAGCCAACAGCTCCCTTGCTCCGGTGCAAGCAATCATCAGTGGCAATCGACCATTTGCTACCGTCGCAGGCGATCCGCAGCGGTTGTGCGGACTGGACGGGCGGATTGCAGACCTGGATTCTACCTTGACCGCCGATGTGATGCCGCTGATCAGCGACAATTGGCGGATACACTTCAGCTGGCAAGGCGTCGGCGAAATGCCGCTGGCAGAGCGTCAACGGCTGCATGACGTCGTCGGCAAGGCCCATGCTGCTGGCCGCCGCGTCCGATTTTGGGGCACACCGGAGAATGAGAGTCTGTGGAAAGAGCTGGTAGCGGCAAATGTTGATCACATCAATACCGACCAACTCGCGCGGCTGGCGACATTCTTGCGTGAAGAAGCGAAATCACGCGATGGTATGGGGCGACGCAAATATTTGATCGTGCATGCCGACGATGCGGGCATGTCGCATTCCGTAAATCTTGGCACCATCGAAGCGCTCGAGGCTGGTCTTGTGACCTCTTGCAGCATCATGGTGCCCTGCCCTTGGTTCGCAGAATTTGCCAAATACTGCCGCGAGAATCCGGAGGGGGACTATGGAATTCATCTGACACTAAACTCCGAATGGGAGCTCTACCGTTGGGGGCCGGTGGCAAATCCAGCGCAGGTGCCTTCGCTGGTCGATCCTCAAGGGTACCTATGGGATGCAGTTGAACAAGTTGCGGAACACGCCGTTGCTTCTGAGGTAAAGACCGAATTGACAGCTCAGATAGAACGAGCACTAGCATTTGGCATCCCTCTCTCTCATCTCGATACACACATGGGAGCTTTGCTCAGCCGACCCGATTTGTTGGAAGTGTATGTTGACTTGGGATTGAAGTACGACCTGCCAGTTCTTTTCGTCGACAATCCGCTGATTGCAGCTGTCTATCCGGCACTGGCATCAGCGGGCCTCGGCCAACTGGCAAAACTCCAGCAAGCTCATTTACCGGTTCTCAATGACGTCGGGCAATTCTACGGCGGCGAAGGGGAAGAAGCACGTCGCGAGCAATACCTCAATTATCTACGTACGCTGCAACCCGGTTTCAATGAATTGATCATCCACTGCGGGATTGATAACGAAGAACTGAGGGGTATCACCTCCAGCTCTTCACGCAGAAACGGCGACCGGGTGATTTTTACCGATCCAGCTATTGGCAGCCTAATCCAAGAATTAGAAATTGAACTCATTTCCTGGAAGGAGTTTAGGAGCTTGCAAACTGAGCGATGAACTCTCGGCAAAGGAATCGCCGAAAGATGATTCTCGATACCGACCGCGATGCCGAGCTACCGGACTACACAACCTGATGCACTAGTGTTCGCCCTTGCAGACCAGCCAGCAAATTTGCCACTGACAATTCGGACATCTTTTGACGCGTGGCCACCGTGGCACTACCCAGGTGGGGCGCTATGACAACGTTGTCCAAACTCAATAGCGGATGGCCACGCGGCAACGGTTCCGGATCGGTTACGTCGAGAGCTGCTGCGAGTATCCACTTTTCCTGCAAGGCCAGCGTCAGCGCCTCGGTATTTACGACTGCACCACGAGCGATATTGACCAAGATGGAATCGCTGGGCATCAAACGCAGCTGTGACGGGCCAATCAATCCTGCAGTTTGTTCTGTCAACGGTACACACAGCATGACATAGTCGCAGGTCGAGAGCAGCTGCTCGAGGGATTGGTACTGAACACCTAGTTCCTGCTCAATCTCCGGTTTGCGATTTCGATTGTGGTAGCTGACCTGCATATCGAACCCCAGGGCTCGGCGGGCCACTTGCCTGCCGATACGTCCCATACCCACGATTCCCAACTTGGCGCCATGGACCTCCTTGCCTAGCATGCGGGCTGGGTTGTAATTCAAGAACTGTTCGCTGCGAGCCAAGCGTTCACCTTCCGTCAACCTGCGGGCTGCCGCCATCATCAGGCAGAATCCCATGTCGGCAGTTGCTCCGTCTAGGACGCCAGGCGTATTGCCTACGGGGATCCCTCGCGCCGCCGCATCTTTCAATACCACGTGATCCACGCCTACTCCATAGTTACTGATCACCTTTAGGTTGGGGGTCAGATCCATCAGCCGTCCGTCAAGCGAAGGATGACCGAAGGTGTAGATTCCTTCAATCGACGCATCCAATCCCTGATCAAAATGTTGCCAAGGTAATATTTCAACTTTTCCATCGAGCAGTTCGAGCGTCGCCTGACTGAGAGGTACATCGGCAATAATTCTGGGTAGCTGCGTCGGCATTGGATCTCTCAAATTTTATCTGGGTAGCTATCCACGCAGAAGTTTCCTCACAAACTCGCCGCTTGGCCACGGTTGTTCGGTTGTTCAAGTATCAGAAAACTTGTGCCTTGGTGCTTATCCAAAGTATTCGGGGATTTCGCTGAGGCGACGGTCCAGGATGACAGCTGGCCGCGCATCGATTTTACAGCGTTTCCCTTATTCTCAGGCGGCAGTTGCTATGACGTTGATGATATAGCTAACTGCTGTTCCGCGAAGTTGCATTTTTCTACGTTTTCCTTTGGCAAGGCGCAGAATGCAAAGCTACAGTTCTGCATTAGTACCCGGATCTCGCCAGTCGTTAAATTCTACCCAGCCTTCTTGATCAGACACTTTCAGTGGATATGCTAGGTGAAGTTATGACCGAATCGGGCCGATTCGGGCGAGTCCTAAACTTGGCGCCGTGGAGTTAAAGCACACATGAAGTACAAACTAGTTGGTTTTGCGGCGGGCATTTCGCTCGTTTGCCTTACATTTTCGGACGTTTACGCCGGATGGGGCAGCAGTGGCGGTTATGCGGGATATGGCAGCTCGGGTGGCTACGTGTCCTCCTATGGAAGCAGCGGCGGTTATGCAGCTAGCTACGGTAGCAGTGGTGGTTATGCAGCTTACAGCTCCTACGGTGGCAGCAGCGGCAATCCCGGATTCTTGCGACGTGTAGCTATCGGCATTCACGATCACTTTGCTGCTAAACGAGCTCGATTCTACGCCCGCAGTGCCTACTACGGTAGCAGCGGCTATTCCAGTTACGGCAGCAGCGGCGGATACTCCGCCAGCTATGGCAGCTCCGGCGGTTACTCGACCAGCTACGGGAGCTCCGGCGGTTACTCGACCAGCTACGGGAGCTCCGGCGGCTACTAAGCCAGCTACGGTAGCTCGGGCGGCTACTCAGTTAGTCAGCCTTACTATTCTGGTGGTAGCTCCGGCGGAACGACCAGCTATGGCAGCATGGGCTCCAGCACCTACAGCACTTCCGGTGTTTACTATGGGGCGCAAAACGCTACGTCGAGCAAGCCAATCCCCATGTCGGTCGCTTCCAGCGTATCGGGCGCAAACGACTCAGTTCATCTCACCGTTTCTGTTCCCAGCCAAGCCCGGGTGTTCGTCAACGACAACCTAACGACCAGCACCGGAGCTGTGCGTCAGTTTGTCAGCAAGGGATTGACTCCAGGTAAGAGCTACCGATTCATGGTTCGAGCCGAGGTCGACGCGGCGGACGGAACCAAGATGACTGATGAAAAGGAAGTCGTCGTATCAGCAGGCCAATTTGAGCAACTGCAGTTTGCCTTCGAAAACAGCCGACAGCCGATTCAGACTGCGGTCACTCTGAACGTTCCAGAAGACGCCGAAGTCACTTTGGCAGGCAATCAGACCAAGATTTCGGGCCAGTCTCGCGTTTTCCGCACCAGCCAGTTGCTGGTTGGAGACGTCTGGGACGACTACGAGATCGAAGTCAAGCAAGGCGATCAAGTCAAGCGCCAAAAGATTCGCTTGATTGCTGGCGACAACATTGAACTGACGTTCAATTTTGACGAAGAGACAGATCGGTTGGCTTCTCGATAGCCCAGCCCAAATTGGCTAAATGCCGACAACAATCACTCGCAAACCCTTGCTGCAAACCAGCAAGGGTTTTTTCTTTTGCCACAGTTTAGGGAAAAATTACTTGGTGTCTTCCCAGCTGTTTTCTTTTTCGGACAACTCTCCAAACCTTGGACGACATTCCTGTAGTAGAAACTCTTGGAGTGCGGCGACTTGTCCCCGCACGCATCTGTTCTCAGCGGCGAACCTGCGGCAGCATGTAGCCGTGAGCGTCAGCTGATGGAAAACAGAGATAAGAATCTAAGGATCTGAGGAAAAATAACTTGGGTGTTTACTGTGGGTGGAATTGATAGTTCAAACGTGGAAGTGTCTTGTCGCGGACGGTGGTTTCATTTTCGCGAAATTCTTCCGACCGCACATCTGATTCCGCTCGACAAG
>JAGQPR010000434.1 GCA_020426625.1 Planctomycetales bacterium | reverse complement strand
CGTTGAAAGGTTTTTCGTCGGGGGATAGCAAGCTGACAAAACGGCGAGGCACCTTGTCACCATGCCTTCCTGGGCTACCACGAATCAGAATGAACGATTGACGAGGTTCGGCCGCATCGACCAGTCGATGTGGCCATGGTTCTCCACCCGGTTCATCGGTGTTGAGAAACACTCCGAACATGGCGTAGTAGTCGGCTTGGGTCAGCGGATCGTACTTGTGATCATGGCATCGCGCGCAAGCTAGCGTCATTCCCATCAACCCGCGTGAGACGACGTCCAGGCGGTCGTCGATAATGTCATGGCGATTGTTGAGAAATCGACGTCCTAAAGTTAAGAACCCCAAGGCAGGTAAGTCGCTATTGCTGGCAATACTATTATCGATCGTGGCAGCCAGGGCCACGCTCGTTGGTACGGCCAGTTTGGGAGCAGGCGGTTTTTCGGGAGGTGTTGCCTCGGCGTCTGCGGCTACTGCAGGCACGAGCAGATCGGCGGCCAATTGCCGAGTGACAAAGACATCGTAGGGAAGATCTTGATTGAAGGCTTCGATCAACCACGTACGATACTGGTGCGCCCCAGGGTACTCTCGGTCTTCCTGGAAAACATAGCCTTTGTTATCAGCATAGCGCGAGACGTCCCTCCAAAAACGCGCGCAGCGTTCGCCAAAACTGGGGCTAGCGATCAATCGGTCGATCAGCTCGGAGGTCACTGCCTGGTCATCGCGTGGGTCACTCAAAAACTGCTCGGTCTCAGCTTGCGTGGGTGGAAGGCCGGTCAGATCGTAGCTCAGCCGGCGCAGCAAGGTGGTACGGTCGGCGGGAGGTGACAGTGACAGACCTGCGCTGGCGAGATTCGATTCGATGATCGCGTCAATTGCGTTTGCACTGTTACAGGCACTTTCATTGGAAGGCGCTGATGCGTCAGTCAAGGACCAGCGGCGCGGGGGCTGGTAGGCCCAGTGAGCCTGCACGGCCAATGTCCGCGAATCGACTGAGCCTGCTGTGCCGGTGCCAGACAAATCTCCGCGCAACGCCTCGGGCATTGCCGCGCCGTCAGCCAACCAAGTGCGAAAGGTCGCGATGGCTTCGTCGTCAAGCTTCTCGGACGGCGGCATTTGCAATTCGTTGTCGTCATACAACACGGCTCGCAGCAGCAAACTCTGGTCGGGCTGAGAGGGGACGATGCTGGCACCGCGCGAGCCACCAACCAACATCCCCGCCAATGAATCGAGCATCAAATTGCCGCTTGAGTCACCACTTTCATGCGAGTGACATTCGAAGCAATGCTCGCGCAGTAGCGGCGCGACTCGCTCGACAAAGAACTTCTCAGGCGATGTTTGGTCTGTAGTCGAGTTGTCGACAGCTGGGGCTTCGGCGATCGATTGGCTGCTGGCAAGCAGGAAAGTCCAGGCGGTGGCCAAACAGATGGCCAGCCCGCGGCAATCAACGGGAACGCTCGACAACCTGTACGGCCACGACGGGGCAGCAAACAACAGTGGCAACATTTTCACAGGCACGGCTCACCAGGTGGGATGCGAGAGCGTTATATTGAGGTGGGAGTCTGTATTATCGCCCGACGGAGCTATCAGTTCAAGCGCAGTTCCGCTGGCATACCCCTCGTTTGGTTGCGAGGATCGGTTCTTAGCTGGTCAGCGCCACACCTGCGTTGGGGGCCAGTCTTTGGCCGCTTTTAGGGCGTTCGACCTGCCAAGGGGACTAAGGCGGTACTCCAACAGAGCTTGCGAGAAATCGAATCGCTCGAATTGTCACGGTCCAACTAGATTCTAGATTCACATGAATAAGCCGATGCTACCCGATCATCTTAGCGAGAATGGTTGGCTGAAATGGAGCGGGCTGCTGCTCGGGCCGCTGTTGGCCGTAGTTGTCGTGGCCTGTCTGCCCACTCAGTATGCAGATGCCGCTGGTGTTACTCGCCCCTTTGATTGGGCAGGCAGAGCGACTTTGGGCGTGATGGTCTGGATGGGCATTTGGTGGTTGACCGAAGCGGTCGAGATCAGCGTCACCGCGCTGCTTCCTATCGTCATGTTTCCTCTGCTGGGAGCCACCACGGCGCATGAGGCATGTTTTCCCTACGCTGATCCATTGATCTTCCTGTATTTCGGAGGCTTCATCTTAGCCCTGTCCATGGAGCGCTGGGGACTGGGAAGACGCATCGCGCTGTTGACGCTGCGCACGATGGGTACTTCAGCTCGCGCGATGGTAGCTGGGTTCATGTTGGTGACAGCCGTACTAAGCGCCTTCGTTTCCAACACGGCTACTACCGCCATGATGCTCCCCATTGCTTTGAGCGTGATCGGACTGCTACAACGCCAGTGCGATGAGCAACCGGATTTGAAACCAGCCGTGTCGCGTTTTGCGACATGCTTGCTGCTAGCCGTGGCCTATTCGGCCTCGGTCGGTGGGGTCATGACGATCATCGGCACACCTACGAACACCTTCTTGGTCGGATTTCTGAAAGACAGTATCGCACCCGAGTATCGGATTGAATTTAGCTTCGCTGGCTGGCTACCCATAGGAGTATCCTTCGCGGCCATTTTCCTACCGACTATGTACTGGATTTTGACGCGAATGCTGTTTCCCATTCAAGGTATCGAGCTGACGGGTGGACGATCCATGGTCGATCGCGAGCTGCGCAGCTTGGGTAAGATGAGCGTAGGTGAATGGAATACGCTGGTGGTGTTTGTCACCACCGTTAGCCTGTGGTTGTTTCGGCCACTCTTGGTTCGCTGGCACTTCGAATGGTCTGGGGAAAGCTACCAACCATTGGCGCATCTCTCCGATACGATCGTCGCTATGGGAGCTGCCATGTTACTGTTCTTGACACCCGTGTGCCGTAAGCCGCTCCGCTTCACCATGGATTGGCACACGGCCTCTAAAATGCCATGGGGAATACTATTTCTGTTCGGTGGGGGCCTTAGTCTAGCTGCTGCGGTGCAAGCGGGCGGAGTGGCCGAATTTATTGGAAGCCAAGCGGTTGGGCTGGCCATGCTTCCTCCATTGGTTTTGGTACTACTGGCGACAACCACCGTCGTCTTCTTGACCGAGTTGACGTCCAACGCCGCTACGACAGCCTCGCTGGTCCCGGTTTTGGCCGCACTCGGGCCAGGCATTGGCGTACATCCTTATTTGTTGGTAATCCCAGCAACGGTCGCAGCTAGCTGCGCATTCATGCTGCCGGTGGCGACACCTCCCAACGCGATAGTATTCGGTTCGGGGAGAATCACGACCTCCCAGATGGTCCGCGCCGGTTTTTCATTGAACTTGGTTGCAATTGGTTTGGTGATGCTGCTGACTTGGTGCGTCATCAAGCCATGGTTGGGGATATAGGTAATGCTAGCATTCAAGTGGGCGGCTGCCTATTTGCGCTAGATTGCCGAGTGTGTTCCCGTAGAAGTGGAGCTTGCGAAAGAACGGGTATTTTCGGAAAGGTTTACCCAGAGTGACTCAATTCTTTTTCGCAGTCCATCCGATACTACCCGCACAACCAGAATTTTGTGCGTGCGCCCGCTCTGGCTGACAACGTGGGCGCCTGGGGGCGATTCCGTTTGCTACGGTGGAAGGTAGTTATGTCGTTGCTCAATTTAGCTTGGCGAGTTATCGCAGCTGTTACGCTCGTTGTAACAGGTCCTGCGGCTTTGGCACAGGTTTATCACCCGTTTGCTGATCCGTTGGAATTTGATCCAGACTGGCAGTTTTTTGCTCCAGTGGATATCGACTCTCTGACAGAGATGTCACCTCGGAAGCGAGCCAACGTCGGTTGGTTTGCGTCCTACGATCGAACGAATTTGTGGACATCTCGGCCTGAGACCGAACAGTCCAAGTCGACCGGCGACTTTGGCTGGGGCAATCGCTATGACTTTGGCTTGATGACGGACGATCGCTCGGGTTGGTTGTTCAGTTTCCGCAACATGGGCGGACCCAACGTATACGACCGCGTTTATGCGGAGCGAATTAACCGCGTCAACACCGCCGACGTCAATGATCCAGTCAACACACCGGTGATTCCATTTATTGACGCCAACGATCCGCAGCTGCAAACACGAGCGTACATTTTAGGTGACAGCCTAAACGTAGTCGGGTTGACCAACTTCGAAATCAACAAGACTTGGCGTCGCGAACCCTACCGCTACGGCGGGATCCTTGAACCCATGATCGGGTTTAAGTACACCACGCTCAAAGACTTGGCTTTGAATCAAAGCTACACTCGCTCGATCGGCCAAATCACGGTGCCGGGTGGAACAACAGCATCCACACAACTGGAAACCTTGATTTCGAACGAAACGAGAATCCAGAACCAAATGGTCGGTGGCCAGCTCGGGGCACGGTATTTCACTCACTACAATCGCTGGACACTCTCCAGTGAACTGCGAGCATTCGGAATGTCGAACTTCCAGCAACGCGAGTTCCAGCAACGATCCTTTATCACAGAGTACGGCGGTGCTCCGGCGATCAACGCCGCAGTCGCTGCCATCGACTACACCACAGGTACAGGTGTCGTACACAGCAGCAATACCGAGTTCGTTTTTGGTTTTGAAGCTCGCGCTGAAGCGTCCTACCAAGTAACCAGGTCTTTCAATGTTCGTGCTGGTATCGACGTCTTGGATTTTGCTAAGGGCATCTGGCGGGGCGCGAACCCCGGCTTTGGCAACACCGATCTGCATGACCAAGATATCCAGATGGCCGGGTATACCTTTGGTCTGTCGATTAATCGCTAGTTCCGAGGCAAGGCATCTTCCACCAGCCTAATGCGAATCCAAACCCAGGTCGTTCAAACGGCCTGGGTTTTTGCATTCTTGTGCAGGCCAAATGTCAGTCGCTGGCCCCATCACCGCAGCAGAATCCGCCTTGCCAGGAAGCTCTAGATTCCACGCACTGGTTCTTGGGAAGTGCATTCGCACGAACAGCGCCACAATTCGACCGGATAAATTCTAAAGCGGCTGGTCTTTCAGTAGCTCGAACTGCTCGCGATATCGCTGCTCGTCCGGCTTCAAGTCGCAGAGCATTTGAAAGTAGCGTCGGGCAGAGTCTACCATGCCTGACTTTTGAGCCAATTCGGCAGCTGCTTGCAGGGCCTGCAATTTTATGTCTGCAGCTGGTGGCGGAACGCGAAACAGGGCCGCTCGTCGAAACGCGGATAGGGCCTCGGGAATTCGTTTCAAGCGCTGCAGGACGAAACCCATTTGCAGTGAGGCTGCTGCTCTGAGCCTGGGATGTTGCGCTGCCGACTTGAGCTTCTCAACAGCTTCTTCACTGTTGCCCAAATTGTCGAGTGCAATTGCCAAAGGAATGTTGAGGTCAACCTGGTCGGGATGCCGCTCCAACCTTGCTCGGCAGACGGTTTCTCTCAGCACATTCAATTCCACCTTGCATCGCTCCAAGCTAGCTTTGGTGATTGCAGTCGGCTCCTGTTCGTACTCAAGCTTGGCTTCACCAAACAGTTGCAGTGATCTGGCGAGCTGAACTTCTTCGCGAAGAAAACACACTTCCTCGTTGTCGGAAAACCTCGCATAGGCCAAATCCAAAATGCGCCGCGCGTCCACCCAGCGGCTGGCCGCATGATAGATTCTCGCCAACTCAAGGTATGGCTCAGCATTGATCGGTACCGCTCGAATCACGTGCTCGAGGGCTTGGAATCTCTCCAGCGTTACTGTCGGAAACTGTTCTCGCGCATTTTCTTCACCGCCAATCGCCGCGACGTCTGCGGGCTCTGTTCGAATCAACAAGTCTCTTGGCGTCAGTGGCTGCACAGTAATTCTCCCAATACTATTCTATGCCCGGTACAGAATGAGGCTTACGCAATAAAGGCCCGCTTAACCGGAGCATCACAACTGAACGCGACCTGTAAAATTCTTCCTGTTTCATTTTTCCGAAATCAAAGTAGAACGAACGACATATGGGAGTTTGATTTGGTTTCGACACGATCCATCATAACCCAGAATGCAAACTGGTGCGGAAATTGGGCCGCCGCGACCAACTTTATACGGGTCGCGTCCAGCTTTGATGGTAAAGCAGGCATAGTTGCGTAAACCTCATTCTGGACCGAGCAAAGAATAGCCAAAACCTCCCTCCCAGGAAGAATCCACCCTAGCTTGCCACGCAAATTCCCCGGCTAGGACCGGAAGGCGATTCACTGTTTCGGGCTGCTCAGCTTTCTGGTGGCGGCAGCTCAGCGCAAATCACCCAACAATCAACTTCGCAGTACTTTCTTTGGGGCAAGGCAGCCCATCCAAGGGCCGGAAGCATTGCATCACAGCGGTTCTTGCCAGAACATCGATTGCTGTGGGCCGCGATAAGCGATAGCCATGTCGTCAGTTTCGAAACGTTCTTGACCAGCATGCAAGGACTCTACACCGCCAATCACCATTCCGCTGGTCAGCAGCGTGCGACGGATTGGGTAGTTGGTCGTCCCTGAAACAATCATTGATTCGACATGGTAAGAAAGGGGGTTGAAGAAATCCGCCGTCGTGGAATTGCGTCCAGGCATTGGCAACATCATTTGGCAGCCAACTATCTGGCCGTTGTCAGCCCGCAAGCCAGCGTAATTGAAATCGCGAATGTCCGTCAGGAAAATAGAGGTGCGAAAACCATCCAAGTGCTCTATCAAGTAGCCGATCGTCTCAGGCAATTTCTCCTGCGCCCATTCATAGGTCACTGGTGCGGTGGGGTAGCCGGTTTCGACGGGCAAACTATGGCTGCGGCAGAGTGCCGAGACAAACAATCGGCGGGTGCTCTCTTGCTGAGCCAACAACTCCCATAGCTTTTCACCG
>JAGQPR010000433.1 GCA_020426625.1 Planctomycetales bacterium | reverse complement strand
GGGAAATCGCATTCACAAGGTCGCCGTGCGCAGGGAAATTCTGCAAGGAAGGCTGGCACCATCGGAACTGATCGAACGATTGGCCGAGCAATTTGCCAGCTTGCAATGCGACGGATTATTTCTCCCGTTAGTCGACAACTTAGGCCTGCATCTGCCTGCCCCGGACATCGCATTTCGTATTCGGCGTCAGTCGGAGATGCGATTCTGTGTTATTGACGGTGCGCAAGCGTTTCGACATGTGCCGCTCGAACTCGACCGCGACTACTGCGACTTTATGGTAGCCGGTTGTCACAAGTGGCTGTGTGCCCACAATCCCATGGGCCTGGGCATCTTAGGTCGGAACAGCTCGCGAGACTTTATCACTGCATCGCTTACGCGTTGGCTCAAGAACGGAACAGTAGACGATCCCTTGATGGTCTACTCGCAGGAGCTCATCACCGGCGAGCATTTTCCGTTTGGCGAGACCGCTCCCATACTTCCGCTATTGACCGCCAATGCCGCCACAGTTGATGCGTCGGAGTCAGCGAGTGAAGATTCTCCCGAACAAAGTCGTCGCGACGTAATCGATTGTGTTCGCCAAGCTGGCTGGACGGTCGTCTCACCGGAGTCAGATTACGCAAGCCGCATCCTGCTCATTCGCCCGGCGCACGTCCACCGCGGCCCGGCCACAGCATCGCATCAACTGAGGCGGCTACTGCTCGAGCACCAAATCGCCGCCACCACCTACGACGGCTCACTTGTCCGCTTGGCACTTCCCAGCAGCTTCCTCCAATCGGGCGCACTCGATCATCTGCGAGATGCTTTGAGTCGGATCAGCCAGAAGAGCAGCAAGGCACAAATCACTCAGAATCGATAGCCCGCGTGCTCACCCGACAAGCCCTAAGCCCGCGAAGCGGTGATGAAGCGGCTCCGCGACGGCAATGACAGGTGATCGCACCTGTCCGAAACTGGACGACAAAACTTGGTTGGCATTGACCGATGGCTGAACCCCACCAAAAGCCGAGAAGGTAGGTGTACCCGGCCAACTACGACGCCTCCTAGCGTATGCCCTTCTTTCGTGGTTTCGAGAGATCGCTTGGCGTGTAACGATCTCCTGAAATTCTGCATACGACGATGTATCGTGGTTCAGTTTCATCCTTTGGCGTGAGTTGCATGGGACGGATTGAATCGGCTAGATGGAGTGCTTGGCCGCCACGATCGGTTTGATCGAGAACGAGCAAAAAACCAAGTCGAGACGCGGTGTTTTGGTATTGGAAGGTTTGGGCGGAGTAGTTGGTTTCGAGGGCATTGAATGAACAGTCACGGTGTTCTCTCTTGACCTCGACGACAATACGTTCCGCGTTGCATCGAAGATAAACATCGGCACGACCGCCGCCGACATTGGTCACTTCGATCTGCGACCCAACGGCAAACGGACGAAACCATGTCATAAAGTCGTTCTGAAGTCTATCTTCCTTTGCTCGCACGCCGTCATTGGTTCGGAAGAGGTACTCAATCTCCGGCGCGTCCCCTTTCGTCATGTCCAAACGAGAGGCAGTAAACTGGAGCAACCACAGAAGCGTCGCATTAAAAATTGTTCGGACATCTGGAGATTGGTAGTCGGGATGTTTTGCGACCCCTTCAACACACTGAATGAGGACGCGTTGTTGTACGGAATTTAGATTTCGCAGGTGAAGCGACATTGCGTCGTTAATCACCTGAGAAATAAGTTTTTTCGACTCATCTTGCTCAGATACATGATCGAGAAGGCCGGTCAGTTTAGCTCGCTGCGTGCGACTAAAAAACACCGTCGATGAATCACCTGATCCCAACTCAGACTCTACATGGCTGATCAGCTTTGAAACATCTGCCGCAATCGGCGAGTCGGGGTTACGGTGCAACCATTCACGAAGGTTCGCGATGTGTGATCGATTGCTGGCGATGCTTCCGATCAGACGCGGTTGAATGAGTGCTTCAACGCCGCCAACTCCACTTCGTTTCAGCAGACTACGGCTGGCATTGAAAATGGGAATCAACCATTTCTCGATCACTTCCCTTGGATCGAACCACCCATCGCGATCGATCTCCCTATCGACTGAATGAAGCCTTTGGCCCAACTCTTCCCAGAGAACGAGCTCCGTCGTGCGAGCACCTAGCCAAGGGGGATCGTCAACCGTTCGGTGGTAAGCACGCAAAGCAGCCACTGAACCACCAATTTCTTCGGCGATCAATCGTGCCGAATTGGATAGTTCACCCTCGGAAAAGTCACGCACCATGCGGCAAGCCAACCGGTAAAGCGTCGCCTCGGCGTGGACGGTTGCGTATTCGCCAGCGATTCGAAAATATGCTTCCGCTTGCGTTAGATCCTCTCGTGCTTCAGAACCTGAGCTGTCACGCAATAAGCGGCGAAAATGGTGCATTCCCAATTCCAGATTTGCCTCTTCAACGCAATCATCGCTTGATTGGAAACGTCGTAGTATTTGCAGGAGTTCGGGGAGCGGCCAATGGCAATTGCACACGCCCACAATCTTCATAAATCGTTTGGTGAATGGCCTGAGCCCGGTTGCGTCCGTTCGCGTCAATACGTCGATTAGTCGAAAGCGATTCCCTTCGTCGCTTATCGTTAACCGGATGCAACCCTCAAGAAAGGCCGTTCGAGCCAATGCATCCGCTGAGCTGTCTGCCGCTTGCGCGCAATAGATTTCGAATAGTCTGTTTGCAAAGTCACCTGCGATAGCAGGATGCATGTCAAGGATCTCAATGCATTCGTGGGCCGTTGGGCCATGATTAGCTGATTGCATCGCGTTCAGGACAAAGTGACGCCAATCGGGAGGCCAATGTCGGTCGACTTCTCTGCCAAGTATCGAAAGTATTTCGGGCATCAACCGAGATGTTGCTAAATCACCACTCGAATCGGCGAGTTCTTGGAAACCACCTAGTGAATCCAACGAAGGCTGAAGGCCACTTTGAAGTGAAATGACGATTTGCCGCTCAATTACATGCATTGCAGCTCCGTCACTTACCAAAGGTAATCAGTACCCATTGCTTGAACGGATCTAGCCTCAGAAATCTGTTCGCAGATAGCTGGTGAAGACCTTGAACCAACGATGACCTGTAGGTGTCCGATCTCTTTGGCAATTTCACTCAGCCCGGAAATGATCTGCTCTAGGTCCTTCAAAGCAACTTCTTGGGCGGCTGGCGAATCGATGGCGAGCAATCCGGGATAGCGGCCGACGTTCTGCTCTTCACCAACGATGACCAACGCTAACAGCGTGGCAATCTTCAATCTCAACTTCTCTCCCGCAGTCAGTTGACCGTACGACGTCGCGCTTCCGCTCTTTACTACAGGAAGATTGAGATTACCCAGCAACTTTGCAGAGTCGAGCTGTGTCATCCCGAATCGTCGGGCATAGTCGAGTATTCTCGCCGAAATCAATTCGAGCAGATTGTCTTGGTGTTCTTTCATCCGTGCTCGGGTTTCGTTTTCAATAATCTTCAGAACTTGAACATTGGTCGATTTAGTACTTGCTACTGGTATCGTCTTCGTTAGCTCGTCGATTCTCGCATTCAACTCGGCGACCTCGGTGAGCAAGCCGGAGCGTCTCGTTGGACGTGTCATTTGCCGAGCAACTTTCTGTTGCTGGCTGCTGGCAGATGCAACAGTCTGTTTGATTTCGTCCAGTTTGATGTTCAGTTCCTTCAGACACTTACTCGCTTCAGCTTGCGCCTTTTTCGACGCATAGAGATTCGAGCTCAATTGCCGCTTAATCTCAGCTTCGTCGATGTCGGAATGAACCCTACCACCGCAAACCGAACAGCAATTCGAAGATTGCTCATTAAGTTTTCGTGTTCGTGAAATCGAGGACTCGCATCTGGGACAATTTTTTGGGTCGAGGGCGCGGAATACGGTTTGCGCCGAGCTTTCTTCCTCGTGCGACCGCAATGCTTTTCGATCCTCGTCGACGGCAATCTTTGCGTCCTCATGATCAATCGTCGCCTGCCGAATTCGACGACGAACGTCAATCTCTCGATTGGCGGCTTCTTGAAGTGATTCGCTGCACGCAACTAGTGACGCTTGCAACTGCTTCGTTTCGTTTGTTTTCGCAAGCTGCGATTGCTTCTCTGCGAGGCTATCCCGCAGTTCGTTTAGCCTGCGCTCGGTGAATTCTTTTGCGTCATTGTTAAGTTGGTCACTGGCAGACTGCTTTCGCTGTTCTTCTTTCAGAGCAGCACTCGCCGAAGCCAGTGTCGTCACCCACGGGATTCCGAGAAACATTTGAAGCAGCCGAACAGGAATGCCACTGACGGGAGATAGTTCGCCAATGATCGTTCCGTAGTTGGTACCGATGAACATTGCGGCGCTCAAGGCTGGCCAGCCATGTAGGACTGTCGCTCCCTTCTCGTCCTGTGTTCGATAGACAGCGAACTTGTCGAAGTCAAAGTGTTTCATGAAGAAGTTCGACATCGCTGCTTCGAACTCCTCCTCGTCCTCGAAGCTATGGACCTTTCGCGTCCGACCGGAATCGTAGTGGCGCGTCAATGTTCCCGACAACGAATCATCGAGGTGCAGTCGCAATTGGAAATCCTGTTCGTCGATCTGAAAATCAAGGTCGACCGTTCGCAACCAAGCAAAAACATCCGCCTGTACCGATTGAGACAGATTGCCTCGCAAGCAACCACGAATCACTTGGATGATCGTTGACTTGCCTCGAAAGTTTTCGCCGGACAAGATCGCCCACAGTCCAACGCCTAGTTTGTCCCAATGAAAATCAATCGGCGACTCAACGCCCGCAATGATCTTTGTTCCCGTAAAGCGAAGCCGGTTCAACAGCAGATGCTTGGGCGTGGATGCGACTGGCATTGCTTCAATTCGATACTCCGCCAGAATGTCCTCAACTTTACTGACGTCCAGCTTCGCATTCTCGGCTATCGCCGAGATCCAGTCTTTGATCGCTGACTTTTGGCTCATGCGGCCGATCCTCCCACTGGTCTTTTCAGTCGCTGTTCCAAACGCATCTTCACGTCCGCTTCAATGGATGGAATTTCGCCGCCCAAGAGCGTAGTTGCGTATTCAATTCGCTCGTATTGACGTTTTTTGAGGGCGTAACCGCTGCGATGGTCGGCAATCAGATGAACCAGTTCGGCACGATCGCGATACCAAATGAGGACCGGTTCATCTTTTACGATTTGCGAACACAGGTCGAAGGCTTCCTTAAAGATCAGAAAGTCCGTCTCCCGTATCCGGTCTACATCCTTTCGCCCGCCAATACCGATCAACCCCCGCGAAACGAGAACTGCGAGTGCGTCGTCGTGTTTCTCGTAGGCACCAAAGCGATAGCGAATCATAACCAGTCGCCGCTGATCAGGTTCATTGTCGACAAAAATCTTTTCCGCCTTTGCGAGCATGTCGTCTTCGCCGGTCACATCGTAACGCTCGATCAACTCATCAGCCAAATAGTCTGGATACCGCATCCAGAAGTCCCAAGCGTTCAATCGCGTTTCGCCTGAAAAAACAGCGGCCTCACCACGTGTTTTTATGCGCGTCGTTTCGCTACCGACCGTCAGCACGAACAGCAGTCGGATCGCTTCGATAAAATAGGTACGGTGAGTCATCGATTCAGCCCTCGGAAACTGAGAATCTTTAGCTATTTTGCCTTTACGGGTTTCGCCGCTTTCTTCAAAAACGCTTCCAAATCGCTACGTTTGAACAGCCGATAACCGTTGGCTGGGTTTCGGCGCATCGGTATGTCACCCTTCGACGCCCATTTACGAAGTGTGTTCTGCGCGACACCGAGAATTTCTGCAGCCTCAGCCGTTTTCAAATATTCAGTCAATTTTGCCATCGGAGCTTCGCTTGCATCTGTTGGTCACAAATCCGCTGCGCCAAAGTTTAGCAAAGTCTGCACACAACGGGAGGCGTGATGAAAGCATTCAGGTCAACTCATAATTTGCTGAAACGTCAAGCTCGTACCTGATTAAACGGCCATAGGTCGCGGCTACTACTTTGAATTTCGACGCAGCAGTGCCTTCTTGTAGTTGGCTGTAGTTGCGGCCGAAAGGTCTAGGGGAGCTCTACGAGCCAAGCTCGTTCACTACCTATCCTGGATATCTCGTTGCGAGATTATTTATCAAACCGGCGTAACGCACCTGAGTTTGTAGTTGAGCGAGCACGAAACTCCGCATCAACCATGAACCTAAAGGGGCAGCCGATATGGCGAAACACGAACTTTCGCTGGCACAGGCGGCCAGCGGTCCAGCGTTGGAAGAATCGCAGTCTACCCATGACGATTTGATTATTCCGTTGGTAGACGAGGAGATCTCCGACGATCTATGGCCAGACCAAGAAGTGGACTCACCGCGCCCACCGACGGCGAAAAAATGGCTGTGGGGATTGGCTTTAGGCGGCGCGGCGATAATCGCTGGACTGTGGTTGCAGCAAGGGGGCGCAGAACAGCGGCACGAGAACTGGCAGCATGTTGCCGCAGCAGCCAATGCGTCTACGGATTTCGCGCACCAGCTCATTCATTTCGATATAGCAGGCAACGCACAGACAGTTCGATCGCTGACGGTCACTGGAGCTGACCGAAACCTTCGAGCAACCCAAGAACTGCGTTCTGCGCTCCGACGAAACGATTTGGTAACCGCTACGGCGTCTCTGCAGACGGCCCAAGGACTGCAATCGGTTGCAGATAACGCGTCGATCAGCAGGCCAGGGCTTCTCCCGGACCTGGCAGTGACGGCCGAATTGCGAAACGGACGCGCGGAACTGTATGAGATTGAACTGTTCGATTGCTGCGACGAAGACGGGGATGTCGTCGAGCTCTTGGTGAACG
>JAGQPR010000432.1 GCA_020426625.1 Planctomycetales bacterium | reverse complement strand
CCGCCGAAAGAATACCGTCATTGAAATAGGTGGCATGCGAAAACCCACTTACCATCACAGCGATCGCCTCAGCCGTAGAGAGTGTCGCAGAAGGACTTTTTAATGTCGTCTTGCCGTCTGCGGTTTCGCCACTGCGCAGCTCGCGAAAGATCTCCAAGACTCGCTTCACTTCCTCGACCACATTCTTCGGCGCTGGGAGGTCCAAAGACTGCGCCATCTCGCCGACGCGTCTTGTAACAATCTGGATCTCTTGATCGAGATCGCTGGGCAAAGGCAACACAACGACGTTGAAACGGCGTTTCAGCGCAGCCGACAGTTCGTTGACTCCTTTGTCGCGATCATTGGCCGTGGCGATCACGTTGAAGCCTCGCCGCGCATAAACCGCGTCATTCAACTCAGGGATTGGCAACATCTTTTCCGAAAGAACGGTGATTAAAGTGTCCTGGACATCGGAGCCCATACGCGTCAATTCTTCCAAGCGACATAGACTGCCACTCTCCATCGCTCGGAACAGAGGCGTTGGCACCAATGCATCTCGGCTGGGCCCTTTGGCAAGCAGCTGGGCATAATTCCATCCGTAGCGAATCTGGTTTTCGTCGGTGCCCGCAGTGCACTGAATGATCTTGGTGGAATCACCGCTGATCGCGGCGGCCAAATGCTCTGAAACCCAGCTCTTGGCAGTTCCGGGCACGCCCAGCAACAGCAGTGCTCGATCCGTCGCCAGTGTTGCCACCGCAGTTTCAATGATGCGTCGATCTCCAACATACTTGGCGTCGATCTGACGCTTTCCCACTTGGCCACCAACGATGTAGGTGACGACCGCCTGGGGGCTCAGCACCCAGCCGGTGGGTTTAGGACGGTCGTCCTGAGACATCAATGCCTCAAGATCGTCTGCATAGGTCTTCTCAACGGGTTCACGTAAGACATCAGTCACTGAGGCTCTCCTGTGGCAAGCACGCGTTCAGTTTAAGCAGTCCGAGCATCGGGTCGGATGCAAACAAGTTGGTATTGGTGAACAGTTTCAACAGCTCGGTCGCCGCTGCTTGGTCGGCTAGCAGTCCCAGCGAGAACAGACCTGAACGAAGTGTTTCCTGTCGAACAGTTCGCTTGGAGTCGGTTTCACCAGCCATCTTTTTCAACTCTTGCAAGGCGTGGAGTGATCCAATTTGATCGAACCGGATCTCGCCCCACAGGCCTTGAGCACAAACAACTGCGGCTGAGAAACTAGCGTCATCGTTCTTCAATACGATTGGCAGCAAGTCGCGCCGACTCTCCTTGCCTAATCGGTCAAACAACAATTGAAAAGCCTCGGCTGAGATCCCTTCCAGTGACGAGATGCGCGAGGCCAATGTCGCCGCTGCTTGCTGGCTAGCGGTCGTGGCCACCATCCGTACCAATGCATCCGACGCCTCTGCATCAACGTGCTCCCAGCCGATGAGCAACTCGTTTTCATTGGTCAGATTTAGGCCCTGTACGAGACTGAGAAAACTGAGCTTTGCGGCTAGCTCGCCGCGCCGCTTGCGCTGTGCCTTGGTCTTCAGTCGGTTCGCCGTGATTTTATATCCGCCTGGCGGTGCTTTCTTGGAAACAGAAAAGAAGTCGGCGAACTCGGCAATTTCCAGCTCCTCATCCTGCACCGCTCCAATGCGTGCCAAATACCGCGCGACCAATTCACGAACTTTACCAGATCGATCCTTCGCAAATCCCTCCAGCAGCGACTGATCTTCCGTGCTCAGACTCTCATCCAAGGACTCGATTACTTTCAGTCGCTCGTCTGCTGGAAGTAACGTTGCCTGTTCCGCGATCAGCTGTCGAGCTTCCTCTGGCTGAGTGCGACGTAAGAGCAGCAACGCTGCCCGCCGCTCCGCTGGCATCCACTGGCCCCAGTTTTCAACGGTGATCTTGTCAACGTGACCGGTCCGGTTGCTTGCTTCTTCAGCGAGCTGCCACGCAGACCACGGTGCGTACACGTCCGGCAAGTGTTGGAAGCTCTTGGGCATGTAGTCTGTCGGATGAACAACATAACCACGGGCAGCGAGTAAATGAATCATCGCCACGATCTGTGATTCGGCGATCTTGATCACGCGAACCAAGTTGCGAATTTGTTCTCTTGCTGGCTGCGGTGGCGTTGGGAGGTTCAGTCGTGGCAATGGCGGCATGGCCTCAAGTTCGGAACTGGGTTTTGCTCGCAAGGCGAACTGCATCGCTTGACCGGCAAACGCAAGTAGCGCTAGGTCAGGATGCGGATCGTCCTGGGCGGCGGCGCGCCATGTCGCTGGGGCCTTCTCTAGTGCCGAGCCACCGATCATCCACTGGCCCTTCAATGCATCCAGGGTATTCAGCAAGTCATTCTGCATACGACAGCCTTCCCCAATCGGACTGGGCCGAGAGTAATGTAAGCCTCATACCGTCCCACAACGCCACGGTCTTGTTTGAGGGAATGCTCGCAATGTGTTTCGCAGGCGTGCCCGCGATTGGCAGCGTGAGGGTCCGATCCTGGGACTGCCACCAGCACGCCGAGCCGGCATGGCCGATGCGACCGCTGGGCAATAGCAGCGGCAACTCGCTGATCCAAGGCGCCAGTCGCAGTGCATCGCGGTATGTGTCCAGCGGTTGCACAGGCGCAGCTGGCCAATCTCGTTCACCATTGGCAGTGTTGTCTTGACCGCTGTTCGACTTGCGTTCGGCAATGACAGCTCGCAACGGCTGGCGAGCCGGATAGAAAGCAAGTTCCGCTTCCAATTGTTCGCCGATTGCAAAGGCACTGCCTCGTTTGCCGAGCGACGCTGGAAAGAAGTCCAGCAGCAGCGCGAACTGAATTCCTTCGTCCAAGTTCATCAGCCAAGTCGCTTGACTGACCAAGCCATCGCGTCGGGTTGTTACCTGTTCGCCGACCACTTCCCAAGTCGCTGACACGCGCAGAGCAGTTGCAGACTCGAGTATCGAATCGCGATTTTCGCTGCTGCCCACCAATCGAGACAGCTCGCCGTCATGTTGATTTGCCTTCCAAGCTCGACAGATCAGTACGATTTGTCCGAGTTCCTGAATCAGCGAATTCAGCCGCGCGTCGCTAGGGGTTCGCATTAAACGCGATGGAAGTTCGTCGAGACGACTGGCCAAAGCCTGCGCTTTTGCGTCTACTAAGCGAGCTGCAATCGTACGGCAGCGTGAGTTTGGATCATTCAAGAATGCGGTTAATCCAGTACGAACTTGATCTTCCAGCCACTGCTGCAACTCATCGATTCCGGAAGCAATCGAATGTTGCGTAGTCTTAATACGCTTTTCCGCCGCCGCTTGCCGCTTTGCCTCTGCTTCCGGGTCCAAGGTCTTGCCAGGTTCGGCCTGCTTTGCCTCGACCAGACTCTTGCTACCTGCCGCAACATTTTTTTCTTTAGGCTTATCCTGGGGAGAGCTGCTTCCGGTATTTCGACGGCGTCCTAGCCAATCGTTCACCCATTGCGGTACTTCACCGTCAGCAAAGGGCGCTGGTTCCTCCACATACATCCACATCAATGCCAGCACGTGCTTGCAAGGATACTTGCGCGAAGGGCATGTGCATTTATAGCCTGTGTTGGCGTTATCGAAGACGGTGCGGTAGGGATTCGCGCCTGAGCCTTGGCATTCGCCCCACACCAAATCGCCACGCTGAGCCAGCGAGGGCCACTTGCTCGGCTTCATCAGCTTGTGTGCTGCATTGAGTGAGGACTGGTCCGGCGCGATTTCCGTGATCTTGTTTGTTGTCAATGTCATCGCCGCGCCGCCCAACGTCCTTGATGCAACTGAGAGAACGCACTGTTGAATAAGTCCACATTGTTGCCGACTTTTCTGGCGCAAACAACAACGGGCTTCCGCAGCTAGCAATATTGTTCGAACAATCGCAAGAGCGTAAGTACCCCAGGCAAATCACATTCAATAATCAATGGTCGTGAAGCGTATCAGGCTGGGCATCTGCGGGCTGCGGTAGATAGTGTGCGTCGCAGATTCGAAATCATCATCGGACGCGGAAAAGATATTTGCTACGTAGTTTTGCGGATTTCTATCCACAAATGGAAACCACGTACTCTGCACTTGTACCATGATTCGGTGGCCGCGTTTGAAAGTATGCAGTACATCATGCAATTCAAATTCAATCTTTTCGGGCTGATTCGGCACTAAGGGTTTCGGATGTTCAAATCCATCTCGGAAGCGGGCCCTCATGACTTGTCCGCGAACCAACTGCTGGCGGCCACTGGGAAAGCCGTCATCGTCTCCACTCGGCGAGCGTCCTGGGAATTCGTCTATCAACTTCACAACTACGTCTGCAGCACTTCGATTCGTACTGAACCAAATCTCGGCCTTCAAAGGGCCAGCGATGGTCACATCCTGGTCCAACGGTTCGGTGTGATAAACCAGTACATCGGGTCGCCTGGCAGCAAATCTTTGATCTTCCACCATATAGTTTCGCGACCAACGACTGGTGATCTCCGTTGTGTAGGGAACTGGCTTGCGTGGGTCACTGACATAGCTATCTACGGCAGGACCTTCAGTAATTTCAGCTGGTGGATCATGTTGCAATGTTCCATCTTTCGATAAATACAGTTGCGTGAGTTCGGCGTTCCGGGGAGGCCAGCTATCGAAATGACGCCAGCGGTTAGCCCCCGTCTCGAACACGGTCGCTTCCGAGAGTGCAGGTGCGTCCTGGCCCTTGAGATGATGTTCGAAGAAGGGAAATTCAACCTGCTTCCGATACCACTCTGCGGTTGGCCAATCAAAGCTGGCATCGCCCAGTTCATCTCCTGCCGCCTGATTCCAGCCGCCATGGTACCAGGGGCCCATCACCAAGTTATTTTGGACCTGTGGATTGTTCTTTTCGATTGCATCGTAGATTCTCAGCGGACCGTATAGATCTTCCGTATCGAACCAGCCTCCCACTACCAAGCTGGCACAGCGAACATTTCGCAGGTGCGGGATCAGATTGCGCGACTGCCAGAAATAATCGTAGTTGGGATGCTCACAGACCTCATTCCAAAACGGAATCTTCTCATGGAAATGCCGCTCATTAACATTCGCCAATGAGCCTAGTTCCAGAAAGAACTGATACGAATCATCTGTCCCCAAGTCCAACCGCTCGCCGCGCTTGCTTGTCGGCGTCTCACGCACTTGCCCAAACGAAGAGAAAAATGTTACAGCCAGCTGGACATTAAATGCTCCGTTGCGATGCATGTCATCCCAAAACCAGTCACCAATGGGCGCTTGTGGTGAAACACACTTTAGTGCGGGATGTGAATCTATGGCTCCGGCCGCAGTATAGAACCCGGGATAAGAAATCCCCCACATTCCAAACCGAGCATTATCACAATCCAGTTTGTGGCTGAGCCACTCGATGGTATCGTAGGTATCACTACTTTCATCAAATTGTGTCCCAGTTTTTTCCGGCTGTTGGGGGCGCATGTTAACGTAATCGCCCTCCGACATATAACACCCGCGTACATCCTGAAAGGCAAAGATGTAGCCCGATTCTTCGAATGCCTGATTGGGCCCCAGGGAACGTCGATACTGATCTGCTCCATAGGGACCGATGCTGTAAGGCGTCCGCATCAACAAGACTGGATAGCGTTTTGCGGCAGTAGCATCGTTGGGCAGGTAAACAATGGTAAACAATCGTGTTCCATCTCGCATCGGCACCTGATACTCAAACTTGGTATAGTGAGCTCGGATATACTCCTCGCGGGAGTTCCCTTGATCTTGAGCCCAAGCCGAATGCATAAAACAGATCGCCAGCGAACAGGCGACACAAAGAGTTTTCAACAAATACATGGTGGCATACTCGGGGGGGGGAAATGCTGGTGCGACGCACGACTACGTAACGGTTGTAACTGTCGGAATTGGCAGTCCTTATTTGCCATCCGCCAATAGACCGCGGACTTTCTTGGCGAGCTCACCCTCGACATAATCAAAACAGGCCATGCCATTGCCGACGAGCTCGAATTCATTGAATTGCCAAACGACGTTGTGTTTGCCATCCAGTTCAATCAACTGGGGATTGTCAGGTCCAGCATGGCAATTGTCGATGATGAGATTTCCATTGTGCAACTCTTTTAGGCAAGCAGTCCACTCGAGTTTAATGTCCGTCGCGGGTACTTCCTTGGCAACTTGCCACACGATCTCTTTTTCCGGCGTGACTTCGACGATTGAATTACCCGATCCAGAAGCAATCAGGGTGTTACCATTGCGCAGCCGAATCGCTCCGTATACCCGCGTACCGATATTGTATTCCCAAACAATATTGCCCATCCGATCGTATTCGGTGACCGTGCCGGGATTCTCGGCGCACACCAAGTAGTGGCCATTGGCTAACACTTCCGCCTGTCGTGTTTGCCCACGTCCATCTTTGCCGAGAGGTGTTGCCGATTCAATCTCTCCTTGTTGATTCACGAGGATAATGCGACCTGTACCGGATTCGGCAATCATCGTCAGGCCATTTTCCAGGCGACGAAAAGCGTGGACGCCCGAACTTTCGTATTGCCAAACGACCGTTCCATCCAGCTTCATTTCTTTCACGACATTCCAGTCGTCGTGGTACAGAATATTTCCATTTTCCAGCATTTGGATCTCATGGTGCCCTGCATGCCCCTTATCTGGCCCACCAGTTTGATACTTCCACAAAACCGTACCATCCAGCTCACACAGAGCGATTACATTTTTCTGGTAGGAAGCACTAACTAGAACAAGTGGCTGCGCTTGAGCAATACCAGACAAAGTGCAGGCGACAAATAAGACCAACGAAACGGAGCTCTTGAACATCACAGCGGTCCCAAGATTGTAAGGCGCGAAGAAAGGGAA
>JAGQPR010000431.1 GCA_020426625.1 Planctomycetales bacterium | reverse complement strand
ATGCACCCAGTCCACGCTAGATCAATTGCTCCATTCACCCCTTCGGCGAATATTTACTTTTCGAAATAACTTTCGGAAGGTAGGGTCGGAGACGTCGGAGCCCCCAGCGACTGAGAGGGAGATTCCCCTCTCAGCCTGCCGACCCGCTCGCGTGTGCCCGCTCGCGACTCCGCGGGCCCCAGGGAGAGTAAGTTGAATTGGTGGCGATCAGCTACAATCGCCAAAAATCCTAAATGAACTCGATTGTTTAAGAGACTAAGCTAAGATGAATTCGGTTTGAGCTTCTTCGACTTTGATCGAACAACATTGACTATGTCTACCGCTGGCCCTGACTTCGAATTCGAGTCCCTCTTTAAATCCGCCCGCGGAGGATGTGAGTCAGGATTGGGTGGACTGCTTGAGAGTTTTCGCCCCCTCTTGGCCCAAATAGCGCGTCGCTCCCTGGCCGCACAAATTCAGACCCGAATGTCTGAATCGGATCTGGTACAGGAGACCATGCTGACCGCGAGCCAGCGGTTCTGCGATTTCCGCGGCACCTCCAAGTCCGAGATGCAAGCATGGCTGACCCAAATTCTACAGACGCGTTTGATCGATGGCCTGCGACGGCATGTGCTTGCCGAACGAAGGAGAATCGGACTACAAAAATCCGAGTCGTTTCGAACCGTCATCGACGATGCAGGTACACCCTCATCTCAGGCATCGTTGAATGAACAATCTGCGATGCTGATTCGTGCTATTTCCGAACTGCCAGAAATTAATCGAGCCGTTCTCTTAATGCGGTACGTTGAGCAATTAGGATTTGAAGAGATTGCTCAACGGACGGGGGTGCCGCTCGCCACCGTTTGGCGGCACTGGTCACGATCTATTGAAAAGCTCCGAAAGCAATTAGGTCATGGATGAATCAAATCTCGACGACGAAACAATTGACGAGAGTCTATTGCAGGCTCAGCTGCAGTATGATTCAACGATCGCGAGTGCTGAAAATATTGAAGTCGCAATGCAGATGGAATCTGCCATTGGAGAAGAATTTGCCAAGACCATTCGGCTTCTTCACGATGTGCTAGGCATAACTCACGACAACACGGAAGTGGGAAGCTCGGGAAACAGACCTCACTGGGAGCTACCGCAGCCGTTTGGACGCTTTCAAACCATCGAAAAATTAGGGCAGGGTGCTTTTGGCGCTGTCTGGAAAGCGTACGATCCAGTACTCAATCGTTACGTAGCGATAAAGGCTTTGCACCCAGATTTGCGACAGGTTTCTGCGTTCCAAGAGCGATTCGAGCATGAGGCACAAGCTGCCGCTAGGCTAAATCATACCAACATAGTGCGAGTTTTTGAGGTTGGCTCATTCGCAAATATTAGCTATCTCGTCACAGAATTTATCGAAGGTGCGCCGCTACAGATCTTTCGATCTGGCAAACTAGCGTTTACGCCGACAATGGCAGCTCGCTTGATCGCTCAGCTGGCAGACGCGATTTACCACTCTCATCAACACGGTGTATTACATCGGGACATCAAGCCTGAAAACATTCTGATTGGCTCAACACTCGACGATTGTCTAACGCAGACGCCTCGTTTGACTGACTTCGGTCTAGCGCGACTGGTGGATCAACAGTCTAGTACAAGCAGTACTGGAATGCTGGTTGGCTCATTCGACTACATGGCCCCAGAACAGCTAATGGGACTAACGCATCGCATCGGTCCACAGGCAGATATCTATGCGTTAGGTGTGCTATTATTTCAATTGCTTACTGGCCGGTTGCCTCGGCAAACCGATGGTAACATCTTTCAAGCTGTGGAAGCCAGCCGCAGGCTTCCCAATCTTCGCGTCAGTTGCCCTAACGTCAGTCGTGATCTCGAGGCGATCTGCTTCAAGTGCCTTGCATTCGATTTGGAAGCAAGATTTCTGTCAGCCAAAGAGCTTCGTGATGACCTGAACAACTATCTCGAAGACCGTCCAACCATTACACGTCCGCTTTCTCGAGCGGAAGCAGTAATGCGTTGGTCCACCGCGCATCGCGCAGCGGCACTGGCCATCTTCTTGGTCACGTGCAGCATCCTAACCGCCCTGTTCGTGAGTCTCTATGCATCCTACGAATTGACCAAACGAAATGGAGAACTTGCCAGTGCAAGAGTTGCCAGCTCGGAAGCCGAGTCAGTTGCTCAAGAACACGAGGCTCGGTTTCGTGAACTTGCCTGGAACTCAGGCTTGCAACTCGCATTTGGAGAGTTAGAACGAGGGCAGTTGCGCGGCTTAAGCCTCGCGCTAAAATTGCTAGCCAATCAACACCGCGATGCCATCCAACGCCCTGCATGGAAACTTCTCAATGCCGAGCTCGAAATTCGTTACAGCCTTCTGCTAACAGAACCGGTTCCATTGCGAGAAGTCGTTGCCATTCCGCACACTAATCTACTTGCAATCAGTGGTGATCAACCCAGCATCATTATTTACGATTACTCTACGAACAAAATCCAGAGGCGGATATCCGCGCCCATTGAACAGATTCACGCGCTAGCGGCTAGCCCAGATGGCAAGCTGTTGGCGATTGGTGGCTCGACGCGACCCGACATAGATCTGGCCACACCGCTGATCGTTGATTTGTCCACCGGATTCATTTCCCAAACAGACATCTTCGGGCCAACGACAATCGAGTCACTCAAGTTCTCTCCTGATGGAAAACGTTTAGCGATTGGCTTCAGGTACGAGGATGTACGCGTTGTTGATTTAGAGTCGCCCGGTACTCCTGCAATTGTGCTGCCAGCTTCAAGGCGATGTCGGGCCGTAGATTGGCTGTCGGAACATGTTTTGGCCGTTCATAGTACGCACGGCTCATTATCTATCGCCAATTTGCAAACCGTGCAAAGCGATACTATTGACTGTCCGAATGAGATAGAGACTTTCGCGGTAGCGAAGGCCAGCGGTTGGATCTGCACATCGAATGCGCTCAACGATGGTTGCACGTTGGTCTCGATCGAGAATCCGTCCGCCAGGCTTTCACTAACGGGAAGCCTTAAGAGTTCCAAGTGTTTGGCATTTTCGCCCAGTGAAAAATGGATCGCTGCAGGAACAGATCTTGGGGAGTTGATAGTTTGGGAAATACCGGATGAAAACGCGCAGAATCTAACTAGCGGTGCCGCCGCCATAACACCTAACTCCCGTCGAGTTATCATGGGGAGCGGTATAACCTCTCTCACTTGGATTGAAGATAGCCTGGTGCTGGTCGGCGAGTCTGGAGAGGTTGTCAAGTGGTCTGTACCGAATGCGGAGGTCCTGCCTGATAGTGCAGTTACTATTGCCGCAACATTTACGACGCCTGAGCAACTCGCGTTAATTCCCGCCAATGGAGAAGTAACCCTTGTCGATCTGGGCGAATCGACAGTTGACCAGCTCGTAACTTCCACACTCCCTCTGGCCCAGGTAGCCCAGACCTTTGGCGTGCAGTCTTGTTCGATTGGCAATATTGTCGCCCCCAATCCCGAGCGGTTATTGGCTAGCACGACGGGATGTTCCGCTGGAAAGCTGTTTCTTCTCAAATTACCCGAACTGATTACCGAGACATCTTTTGACTTGCCAATGTCTGCGGATAGTGTGAGCCACGCCAACTGCATTCTCTGCGAACAATCTCAGGATGGTAAATGGTTGGCTTGGGGATGTGGAAATCGCGAACTAAGCATAGTCAATCTGGAAACGAATCAGGTAGATTTCAAAGTCGAAATGACAGGAGTTATTTATGGTTTCCGTTTTCTCAATTCAAGGTTGATAGGTGTTGCTGGACAGTTTGAAGGCTTAAGAGTTTTTGACTTAGTTAGCAAACAGCAAGTTGTCTCCTTGGGAACCACGCATTCTTGTGGAATTTTTGTTGACCAATCGAGCAACTCTATCACCGTTGGTTTCAAAGATGGCATTCTTCGCTCCTGGTTGATTGAAACTTGGCAGCCGACGTTTGAGTTGCGCACGAACGAATCTCTTATCGAATCCGTTTGCCAAAACGTGGATGGGTCCTTGGGCGTTAGTATCGATGAACAGTCTAACGTGGTCGTCTTTAGCCCCAGTCACAAACTCGTTTATGGTCGGCTACGCGAGAATTTGCGTATCCGGGAACTATACTCTCATACGCGAATGACGTGTCAGTTTTCTCCAGATGGCAAGAGGCTACTGCTGCTGCTGGTCTTCATGAAGAACGAACAAATCAAGACCATACTGCAGATTTATGACCTTGGTCCCGATTTGATTCCAAACGTATAACGAGGCACAAGTCAGGATGATGCGCTTGAACACTGACTAGCTCAGCCAGAATCAGGGAGGTGTCAAGTACCGAGTCAGTATCTTCGGTGCTGGGCACGGAGAACTCTGTAAGACGATGGTTTGGCTTCGGAGCACAAGCATCTGCACCTTCGGCGTTGACGATGGGACTGTTATCAAATGAGCGGACTACGACCACGGCAACCATCGTGCTCCTCGACAAATCCGCGTGCGACTCGACGGCGCCCTGGCCAAACATTTGTAAGTGATTGCCGCCCGACCGGTTCTGCCATAATAGATATCAGGTTCCATCGTAGGCAAAATAACCATTCGAGAGTGATTGGGCAGCCTTTCGCAAAGTCTCAAATTCGTTCGGCTTGACAGTGCGTCTTCCATCCAACCACAACTGTTTGACGGCTGCAAAGCATTTTGTGAGTAGCGCGTTCGTATTTGAATTCCCGGTCGCGGGATAGGAACTGCCAGTTGCGTCAAAGTAGTAAAGAGTCTGTGCGAAATGGGCAATAGCTTCGGCCACGTCTACCATCATGTTGCGACCTATTGAATCGCAATACGCATGCACACACTCGTGAATGACAATCGAACGTTCGACGGCGGAAGACGCTTTTTGGAATCCAGCGAACAAGCAACCTTTGTAATCACTGGTGTTCTTATGGAAATATTCTGCGTTCACCCCGTGAGCGGGGCTGTAGATGGCTCGCAGGCGTTTTTTCTCAAAGTACTCGGCCAATTTTGCAAAGTTGCCTGGCAAGAACGTGATACCGTCGACTGTGAAATGCATGCAACTGGCGTGGCGTAGCGTAGTTGCGATCGAGCGGGCCAGAATATCATTAACGTCCCCAGGGCGCTCTACATCAATGGGACCATTCAGTTTGTCCAGCGTGGGCCCCCCAACGTCGATGCGGCCGTCGGGATGTTTGTGATTCAGATACAATTCCTGAAATAGGCATATCGCGGCGGTCGTCAGTTTTCCGCAGTCGCCATCTGGATCTAAGCGCAGCAAATCCAGGGTTCTGGCGTCGATAAACTCATTCAGACGATTTTGAACTTTGAGCACGTCTGAGTAATCGTTCCGGCCATTCTTGCCCACACTGCGGGCGATAATGCAATTCGTCATAGTGTGTTTCTTTCACGTCAAAGTGGCAACAACATGCAGGAGCAATCCTGCCACAGTGAACAGGGCGTAAAAGGGGATTGACCTGAGCGCCCGAGTTCAGTGGTTTCTTGCCAATATCCTTTGAACGACAGCACGACGGCTCTGGAAGATGACCAGTAAACGAATGGACTTGAAGTCCCTTTTTGGGGACATACCTCGCTAATCGCTACCAAGACCAACTATCTCGTTGGCTTTGGGAGAGTCACGAGTGGGCACACGAAGCGGGACGGCAAAGGGGAGAACTGTGCTCCTCGTCGCTGGGGATACGAACCACTCATCCGCGAGTTGCATGAAAGCAATGCAACTTGCGGATGGAGGGTTGGTTACATTTGACCAGCGGTGGTGATCAGCGAGAAGCGTCCTTTTTTCTGCAGGTGCCGCGCACACTAAACAATCGAATCTCGCCTGATACCTTAACAGCACGTTGCACTGGCCAATTGCGGTAGCAATCAAGCACCGGCGCAATATCGTGTTTTCTCTGTTGCCCTTGTAGTGGCACAGCCTTGTAAACTCTCTGATTAAGGAATGCTCAAATGTCAGTGATCCGAACGATGAAGAAACTGCTATCACAAAGCCAGGGTTCACGCGATGCGCGGCGAAAGCACCGAGTCTTGGCGTTAGACTCCCTCGAGTCTCGCACACTGTTTGCGACCTTCGCTGGTGCTGCTCCAGACGTGAGTGTGGCTGTCCCTAGCATTGAGGCCACGATGGTCGTTGCCGCAGAATCAAGTGCTGAATCGGGTAGCCAAACAAGCTCGCTACTGATCACGCTCGAAAATGGCACCCGCGAAGGCGATGACAAGCCAGTTGACAGGCCGAGTGTGGGGGTCTGTTATGGTGTATCTGTGTTGGCCTGATCTTGGGTTGGCTGATCACCAGCCAAATCGCATTTCCAGCGGCACGTTTGGATAACGGTTACTCGGAGACTTGCCAGTGTGCACTGGCAAGAGGTCAGGCGGCATTCCGCCTGGCCTCATTGCATCTCCCAGGACGCTAGTGTCACAAATCGTAATTCCTATACCAAAGCAGCCGCAACGCGTTAGCATGCGGTTCCGTCAAAAACCGCGTGCTCGCGCACAGCTAATTCTGCGGAAGGATTATGTGGAATAGAATTGCCAATTCTTGACACTAACAACTTGCGCGGTTCTTCACTCGCTTCTGCGCTCCTAGAAGTGGGCACTTTCCCATTCGACGCCGCCATAGTCGATTCGGACCTCGACTTGGGCATGTGGATTGGTCGGACATTCGACAACTAACTTCCAAAAAGTTGGCTTCCAACTCCAGCGCCGCACCGGCCATTGGACATGGCGGCCGTCTTTAAGCTCACCGAGCAGGGGAAAACTAAGGAGGCCTTTTGAAGCGATATGGAAGTGTTCACGCGCCTCCGGGGCTGTTTGAATAGCGACA
>JAGQPR010000430.1 GCA_020426625.1 Planctomycetales bacterium | reverse complement strand
TCCCTGCCCTGCCCTGAAGCCAGTTATCACCTCGTCCATGATCATCGCGATGTTACGTTCTCGCGTGATGCGGCGAATCTCATGCAGGAATTCTCGCGGCTGATTGAAGGGATCGGCGCTTTGCACTGGCTCGACCAACACCGCCGCGATTTCATCCGCATACTCCTCAATGACCCGCAGTGATTCTGCGGCTCCATAGTTCAGCACAATCGCATTGTCTGCCAAGGTCTGCGGAATCCCGGGCGCGGCAGGCGAGGTACGAAGTTGACCTCCACTGGGATTTGAACGAAGTAGAACTTCGTCGAAGTTACCGTGATAGTCCTTATTGAAAAACACGATTTTGGATTTTCCGGTTACGGTCCGGGCCAGCCGCATGGCTGCCATGACTGCTTCAGAGCCCGTATTGCAGAAGGTAGCCCGCTCTTTGCGAGAAAAGTCACATAAAAGCTGAGCAACTTCGCCAGCCAGCGGGGACTGTGGACCAACTTCAACCCCCAAGTCCAGCTGTCTATGCAACGCTTCAGTGATGAACGGTGGCGACTGTCCAAAAAGATTCAAACCAAAACCCATAGCGATATCGATGTACTCGTTACCGTCGATGTCCCACAATTTGGATCCAGCCGAGCGTTCGACGGCGATCTGGTAGACGATCGATTTCCAAATTCGGCGATAGCCAGCTACACCGCGAGGATCCGCAAAATGCCTGCGATGCAATTGAGCATGTGCGCGAGAGCGTACGGTCTTGGCGGTAAAGCGCGCGACGAATTCATCCAGGCTGGCTTGTTGCGGAGCGTTCAAACCTCCCTGCTCTCGGCGCACCGGTTTGTAAGGTCCAAACCGTTCGAACAGCTTCTTTTGCTGAGGTTCCGCTTGTGGTTCACCCTTGGCCTGATTGCGGGGCACCCCGTGTGGCGTCGGATCGGCTTGCGCAGGTTTCTGAGCATCCTCTGCTCCAGCGATACGTGCTGGCACGGCGGAAACAGGACGCAATGAGTTGGTTCCAACTGGCGGGCTGGCTGCAGGTTGCGTCGCTTCCGTCACTGCCAAGGGCTTGGAAGCGCACAGCATCTGCAATTGCAAAGCCATCAGCTGATTCTGCTGCATAATGACTTGCTCCAAGCCGGCCCGCGATATCGGACTTGCCGATCCGTCAATCCCAGGCATCAGCGCTGTAGAAAACGGAGAACTGGCTTGATTCGAACACTTTTCGCCAACCGAGGTTTCCGTCGGCACGGAAAACTGGGGTAGCGCTGGAGCATCGACTGCAACCGCAGGTGCATCAGAGGGAACAGCCTCGGTAGCCGACACTACTGGATTGACTTCAGCCGGCTTGGTCGTTTGAAGTAAGACTTCATCGGGTGCATGTACGCTCAAGTACTGGACTAGCGCATCAATGGAAGGCAGCTCTTCGATCAATTGTCGAAAACTTACTTTGACCTTCATCTGATTCTTGATTTTTTGGCTGAACTGAATCAAGAACAACGAGTCAAATCCCAGTTCGAGAAAGGTCGACTGTTGATCAAGCTCGTGCAGATCAAAGCCCGAGGCCTCGCTGAGTATCTTAGCAAGTGCCGAAGTTGCGCCCGTTAGTCGATCGTGGTTGCTCATGGTGTTTATTTAGTGTTAATAACTGATTGAAGCAGTTCTGTCAGTTGCGATACGTTTCCAATTGTTGTCGCATGATCTGTAATTGCTGTCTGACGATGCGCTCAGCTGGCGTTTCCGCAATGCGGCTGGCTTGCTGCGGTGCAAGCTTTACCGTCGCATCCGGCTGAATGCCTGGGGCTGCCAGCGAGTTGGTCCGGTCGTCGGTTTCGACTTCAATTTCGTCGAACCAATAGCGTTGGCGCTCGAATGGGTACGTGGGCAAGTGCCGTCGTCGTCGTTCTTCCGACTGGTAGAGTCTGTCCAATTCTAAGTCGGCACCGGCTTGCCATATACGTACAGTTGACATTATCAAATGTTCGCCCGCCGAAGTCGACTGCTTGGCATGAGGTAGCAGGGACAGAATCGAGCGTTTGGCATCCGATGCGGGATGTTGCTTCGCAAGTGTACTAAGGACTTGCCCAGGCCCCACTTCCACGAGAATCTCGCTACCACTGGAAATTACTGTTGCCAGCGCGTCTGAGAAACGGACGGTTTCTCGTAGGTGCGTCGCCCAATAGCCAGGGGCAGTAGCTTGAGTATCCGGCAACTGGACTCCCGTCACGGAAGATATGATTGGAATTCGTGGAGTGGCTAGTGAGATCTTGCCCAACATTTCTTGCAACGGCGCAACGGCCGGAGACATCATCTCGGAATGAAAGGCATGTGAGGTATGCAGTGCTCGGCAAACGACATCCGTTGATTCCAGCAGTTGCTGGAAAGTGGCGACGTCCGACTTGGGCCCCGAGACGACGCACAAACTGGGGCTGTTGATGGCGGCAATCGCTAAGGACGGCGGCAAGCGTTCGGCCAACTTAGCTTCCGAAAGGCGCACGGCCAACATGTCGCCTGAGGGCAGATCTTGCATTGTCCTTGCTCGCAGCGCGATGATCCGCAAGGCATCTTCGAGCGTAAAGGTGCCAGCAAGTGTAGCTGCCACAAATTCACCGACGCTATGCCCAAGCAGGCGGCTGGGCGCGAGCCCCAAGTTCATTAGCCAAACAGCCAACGCATAGGATACGGTAAAAATCGCGGGCTGAGCCACTGACGTTTGGTTCAAGATGACTGCCGATTCACTGTCGCCGGGACCGTTGAGGAGTCGCTCACGCAAATCAAATCCCAGATGGGGCAATAGTAACTCCGCACAACGATCGACGACTTGCGCGAACACAGGTTCCTGCGCGTACAATTCATCGGCCATCCCCACATGCTGAGAGCCTTGGCCGGGAAACATGAATACGACTGGTGACTTGCGTCGCACTTGATGGGCTCTCAGCGGCCGTGCAGGCGTGTCCGCACGGAGAATCTTGATCGCTTCTGCAGTTGTCGTGGCTACTAGCCCAGCGGTGTAGTTGAATTTCTTACGTCCGCAGGCAAGGGTGTAGGCGACGTCTGCCAAGTCGGCATTGGGATCAGTTTCGAGAAAACTCGCAAGTTCCTGACACTGATTCTGCAGCGCACCTTCACTGCGTCCCGATAACACGAGCGGATGATACCGCCGCTTGGAAGGGATGTCTGGATGCGTAGGTGGTTCTTCCACAACGATATGCGCGTTGGTGCCACCGACGCCAAATGAGCTTAGACCAGCGCGACGCGGTAATTCACCAATCAACCAGGGACGCAGCCTAGTGTTCACAAAGAACGGGCTCCGTTCAAAGTCGATATTCGGATTCGGTTTCTCGAAATTCAGGCTGGGTGGAATCGCCTGATGCTTCATGGCCAGGCACAATTTGATCAACCCGGCCACACCTGCAGCAACATCCAAGTGGCCAACGTTCGTTTTCAATGAACCGATTGCACAGAATTGTGTTTTCTCGGTAGTTTCACGGAATGCCTGCGTCAGCGCGTCCACCTCGATTGGGTCGCCCAAGGCAGTACCCGTCCCGTGAGCTTCGACATAACTAATCGTGTCGGCGGAGATCCTCGCCTGGCGATGTGCCATCGCGATTGCAGCTCGTTGACCTTCCACGCTCGGAGCTGTATATCCCAGCTTGGCATGGCCGTCATTGTTAATGCCGCTGCCCTTGATCACAGAGTAGATGTCATCGCGGTCAGCAATCGCATCTGCCAAACGCTTGAGGGTTACCATGCCGCAGCCTTCACCGAATACGGTGCCACGGGCATTGGCGTCAAAGGTGCGGACCATTCCATCCGGCGAGACCATCCCGCCCTCAGTGTATAAGTAACCGCGGTGTTGTGGCAGTTTGAGTGTTGATCCGCCGGCCAGGGCCATGTCGCAATGCCCCGCTTGCAGACTCTGACAGGCTTGCACAATCGCTACCAGTGATGTGGAACAGGCCGTTTGCACCGTGATGGCTGGACCACGCAGGTTCAGCAAGAACGAAATCCGGGTTGCTAAGTAGTCTTTGTCGTTGCCCAATTCGGTTAGCAGATCACCGCCATGAAATGAATTGGCAAGACTCTCCAGCAGTCGCGGGTTGGATTCCAAACTTGCTAGCATGTAGGTGTTCATGTAGCAACCTGCGAATACTCCAACCGGTACCGGTATCGCATCGGGAGTGTAGCCAGCATCTTCGAGAGCGTGCCAGGCGCATTCCAGCAGCAAGCGATGTTGTGGATCCATCACTCGTGCTTCTTTGGGGAAGATCTGAAAGAACTTGGCGTCGAAGAAGTCAGCGTCCTGGACTGACGACGACTTGCGAACCAGATTGGGATTCTGTCGCAACGGGCTGTTAGTTGGCAGGTTTAGCTGGGCGTCGTCAATGTCGACGATGCTGTTTACTCCCTCAACTAGGTTTTGCCAGAACTGCATTGCGTTGCGGGCGCCAGGAAATTGTCCGGCTAGACCAATGACTGCGATGTCCGTTGTGCCTTTTGGGGCCGAACTTTTGGATGTCTCTTGAACTCTTTTTCGGACACGAGGCTCGGCGGCTGAGGCAGTCGTGCCCGCACCCCGGTTGAGGCGTTCTACCAGGCTCTGGATGCTGGGCAGCGAATAGAGCTCGGTGATGGTCAGTGACACATCCAACTCACGAACCATGCGGCTATGAATCTGCACGATGTGCAATGAAGTGCCACCGAGGTCTTTGATCGAGTCGTTGACACCAACAGGACGAAGGTGCAACACTTGTTCGCAGATTTGAACCACACGCTCTTCCAGGCTATTGGCAGGTGCGACGTACGGTTCGGCGGTACTTGGGCGAGGACGCGATTGGCTGAAGACGTAACGCTGAACATTCTCTGCCGTATCCAGCGTTGTAGCAATAGTCTGCATCAATTCGCTTGGAGCACCATTGACGCCGGTGGTTGGTACATGGTTGCCTGCATCCGAGCTTTGTTCCGATGCCAATTCAATGGGTTGCAGCGGATCCAGCGATTGCAGGGCACTCGAGTCAATCGACACACTCTGCGAGACTTTGGCGAGCGAGTTTCCACTCGTTGAAGTTTCCGCCAAATACTGCAAGAAAGTAAAGGCGGGCGTATTTCTAACCGTAGGTTGGAAAGCAAACTGCACTCGGTCGTAGTTTCTTGCGCATTCGGCCAGATGCTTCATCATGTGTTGCTCAACACCGCGTCCCAAGGCGCGGCAACTGAGCACTAATGCGGTCACGTCGAATTGTGCTGCAGCTCGATAGACGACCGCTCCAACAATTCCATAATCACCGTACTTGTCGGAGACGCTGACAACAAAGCCCGAGCTACGTTCCAATTCGTCAGCGGCCAGCTGCAGCCCGCTGAGATTGAATTGGCTTGTCCTCTGCATCAACTGCGCGGCGCGGGCGGAATTCCCCTTGGAAAGTTCCTCGAAATCGACCTGCAGCTGGAGATCTGCCAGGAATGACGTTAATGAGGTAGCTTCAGCCTTGAGCGCTTGTCTGGCTTGTTCTTGCTGATACAGCTCAGCTCGCCTTGAGTCTTCAACAGTGACATGCGACCGATCGAGGGCCCAGATGTGCTTTAGGAACCGCGCCTGAGTTCCATCCGTAGGTATTTGTAACGTTAGAATATTTGGGCAATTCGCCCGCAACTCAGCGCATTCAACCGGGTTGTCGTCCAGCATCACAAAACTGGCGAGGCTCAGTCCCAATTCATTGGCCATTGAACGCAAATTGAGCGACTTGGCATCCCAGTTGATTCTAGAGGTTGTAATGTGCTCCCGCTTCAGGAGCATGTGGGGATTCTGTTCAAAGACGTCCCACACATCTCTTGCTTCGTTCTTGCTGCACAACCCCAACAGCACACCTTTGCTTCTGAGGTCCAAGGCGCACTGTTGCAATTCCTGGTGTGCAGCCGTAACGCGGATACCTAGCGGTCCTTCCTCGCCGCAAACGCCAGACCATAGCGTGTGATCGCAGTCCAATATCAGCACTTTACTAGGTGCATGGACGTTGGAATTCAGCCAGCGGGCGACCCTTGCTGCAACCACTGCATAGAAGGAGGACGTGTAGGGAATGCTTGCTGTTTGTGCGGCGATAGGATCATGAATAACGTCGGTGGGGTATAAATCCAGAAGCTCAGCAGAGGTAACAATCATCAAGTTGGCGAGCTGGGATAACTCCCGCTGCACACCTTGTTCCACGACATTAATAGCAGCCGAGCGTTCTGGACTGGCAGTTGCCTCAGGGCAAAAGAGCAACAACAGCGGCCGTTTCGCTTCGTCAGCGAAACGCGACAGGTGTGAGACCAACTCATGGGCGCGATTGTCCATCGTCGCGAGATCAAACTGTGGAAGCCAGTCGCTCCAGCGGACCAGCACCACACAATGGCCAGACGACTTTCTTAGCAACCCGTTTGGGTCCACCAATTGTTGAATGACTTGGTTGAATGGAGCAAAATTGACCGCAACCGAAGTCCGAACCAAATCGCTCACGGCCCGAAGAGGTGTGTAGAGAGGTTCAGCCGAAAATGTTGCCGATATCACCAGCTTGTGTTGCATCAAAGTCCAAACTTCATGGTGGCGGAAAGGATGCGGTCTCTACTGTTGCAATGGCCTTGGGGCGGTATTCATTTCTTAGATGTTATTCTCATTCGCCAGGCCCAAAGTGATGCTCACTCAATGACGCGAGTCCGATAATGCGTCAAAACTATACGCGGCTCTTATTGTCTTTCGGACGCGAGAATCCGCGGCAGTACAGACTTGGGAACAGACGCTAGTGTCACAAATCGTAATTCCCATACCACATCAGCCTTTAGCGCGCGGTTCCGTCAAAAACCGCGTGCTT
>JAGQPR010000042.1 GCA_020426625.1 Planctomycetales bacterium | reverse complement strand
CGCAACGTGGCGACTTTGGGTTGATGCACAAACTTTGGGAAGCGCCACCTCGCAAATGGGGTGATGTTAGCGATGGGTTGAGCAATACGATTGCTGCGGCTGAATCTTCTTACATCACGGGCAGTACTAGTACGAAGTGGGGTGGCTCAGCCACACCTTCCAATCCGGGGCCTGCCCAGGATTGGCCGATCTGGATTGGAGGTCCAGGCAGCGATGAATGTATCCGCGTCAACGGACGATTCAGTGCGCCGATCAACGCGGCAACTTCCCCATCGGACATGTTCAACGCCATCAACGACGATAGCGCGTTCAGCTTCCACACAGGCGGAGCGCAGTTTGTGTTCGGCGATGGCTCTGTTCACTTCCTGTCGGAGAATATCGAGAACACCACCTACTCGTACATGCACGACATCTCTGATGGCCAGCCTCTTGGCCAGTGGGAGTAGGTTCTGTTTGCAAGGGGAGTTTGCGGTGCACCGTCTGCCCTGCAGCGGGCGGTGCAGAACTCCGTCGAAAGTCGCTCGTCGTCATCATTCGCGGCGTGAAGATTTCTTGAATATTGCGCTTCATTCTGCGATTGCAGGCGAAGTTTTTGAATGATTCGTTACAACATTCTGACGGGCCGCGCCCGTGTGAGAGAACCTGGCTGTGATTAGCAGTAGGAGTCGTTTCTTTGAGCGTTGGCTTGGCTAGGTCTGCTGGTATTTCGGTCAAAACTTAAGTCGCAAGTAGCGGGATTCATGATGCGAATATTTCGGGCGTATTGTGTGGCGATTTGCCTTTCAGCGATCTTCCTGTTCGTTGGGTGTACGGGTGGACTTGAGAAGTTTCCCCTAGTTGATGTCAGTGGGACGGTCACGTGCGAGGGCAAACCCGTTCCCAACGCCATTGTCTTTTTCGAGCCTTTGCGGTCCGGTGAATCGGCTACGACAGGCAAGCAGGGTTTCGCCACAACCGATAGCGAGGGCCGTTTCGTGGTTTCTACCTACGGTGAAAATGACGGGGCCGTAGTAGGCAAGCACATTATTCGGGTCGGAAAGACCGAAACTAGCCCTCCCTGTGACTGCGCCTTGAATGCCAACGTTGAGTTGAAGCAGGTTGAAATATCAGGAGATGAGCCTATCGAGCTAGCATTCGAGCTACCGAAAAAGTCTCGTCGGCAGCGTGACGAAGTGCTCGAAGACGACGACGAGTAGGCCAACCACTGTAAGGCGCAATGTCTTTCAGTCTCTCTTGAGTGCCAAGGAAGTACAGTGGATTCCGCACAGGTTAAGAACAAGTCTCTGAGTTCAGCGTTGGCTGGATTGTTTCAGCCAGTGGATGGCGCCAGCTGCGTGTTTTTCCGAGTCTGTTTCGGCTTGCTTACGGCCAAGTGGGCTTGGGACTACTTGGCCATTGGACGTGTGCGCGAGTTTTACATCGAGCCAGCTTTTCACTTTACTTACTACGGCTTCGATTGGGTTCAGCCGTGGCCTGGAGAGGGGATGACGCTGCATTTCGTAGGGCTGATCATCCTAAGCTTGATGATTGCTGCTGGATGTTTCTATCGGACTTCCACACTGCTATTCGCGATTGGGTTCACTTATGTGTTCTTGCTCGATAGGACCAATTATCAGAATCACTACTACTTGATCGGCTTGATTGCCTGGTGGCTTCCCTGGCTGCCGCTCAATCGCCTGGTATCGGTGGACGCCGCAAGAAATCCAAGAATCTCCGGCCAGACGGTGCCAGCGTGGGCCTTGCGTGTTTTGCAGTTTCATATTTTCTTGCCCTATTTCTTCGGCGGTATTGCCAAGATAACACCGGATTGGATGTTGGGTGAGCCACTGAGAACCATGCTGCTCAGCCAGGTCGACATGCCTTTGATTGGTGGGGTGTTGGGTCAGCCTTGGGTGGTGAGTGCCCTGGTGTTTTCGTCCCTATTTTTCGATTTGTTGGTGGTGCCAGCGTTGCTGTGGAAGCGCACGCGAATCGCCGCATTCTTGGCGTGCATCGTATTTCACCTAATGAATTCGATCATCTTCAATATCCATGTTTTTCCCTGGTTCATGTTGTTGTCAACCCCTATCTTTTTCTCACCCGATTGGCCACGTCGGGTTCTGGGGGGCTTGCCACTGGAATTGCCTTTTAGGCAGCCGCAAATGTCGTTCAGTACACGCCAAGTTGTAGGGCTTTCGTTCTGCGCCGTTTACTTGCTGTTTCACCTGGTTTGGCCCCTGCGCCACAATGTTTATCCAGGCGACGCATCTTGGAACGAGCGTGGGCACTACTTTGCGTGGCGGATGATGTTGCGTGGAAAACCTGTGGTGCTGGGCTATGCCATCAAGGATTTGGAGACCGGAGCTGTGGTAGATGGCCGGGTGCAGCGGTTCATCAACAGCGAGCAGCAAGATCGCTTCGCCCGCGACCCAGAGATGATTCTTCATTTGGCGCACCATCTGGGGCAGCAGTATCGGGCGGAAACGGGCAGAGATTGCGCGGTCTATGCCTTGGTGATGGCGTCGCTCAACGGTCGCAAGCCGGAGTTGATGCTGGATCCGAATGTGGACCTGTTGCAATATCCGCGGGGCTTTTACGAGCGGCCGTTCGTATTGGCCCAGAAGGAACCGCTTAGGCGACCAGCCTGGAATCTTCCCGTGGAACGTTGGCGCGAGGTGGTGGAGGTTCCCAAATTGAATTTCATGCCCGCAAAACCAGGTGCGTCAGATCAGAGCCGCTTGGCTTCCGTCAAATCGACTGGCAATTGAATTGGAGTATCGCAGATGACTATTCACGACCGACGATCCTTTCTTGCCAAGATTACCAGCGGTGTATCAGCAGCCGCAATTGGATCTGCTTTTAATAGTTTAAGCGGTAGGATCGCATGCGCGGATGATTTGAAGTCAGGCCTTTACGGGCGGCTACTTCCTTGCTTGGATCAAAACACAGGTGAGCCGCTAATCAAGTTGCCAGAGGGCTTCCGCTATTGGTCCTATGGCTGGACCAACCAGCCGCTGAGCAATGGAGCCAAGACGCCAGGCGCTCACGATGGCATGGCCGTTATCTGTGAAGACAAAGATTCAATTACGCTTTGTCGCAACCACGAAATCGGCAATCCTGGGCCAGCGTTTTGGTCTGGCCACAGCTACGATCCCTTTGCTGCCGGTGGCTGCACCAACCTGGTGTTTGACAGGAGCGCGGAAAAATTCATCTCCGCCATGCCAAGTTTATCGGGCACAGCAAAGAATTGCGCCGGGGGGGCGACGCCGTGGCTCAGTTGGCTCAGCTGCGAAGAGACGCTGGTGGGTCCGCAGAGCCTGCTAGAGGGTGTTTCTAGCAATCCATTGCAGCGAGAGCATGGTTACGTTTTCGAAGTTCCGCCCGATGGACAACAGGATCCGCGACCGATACTTTCCTTGGGTCGTTTTGTGCACGAAGCAGTTGCCGTCGACCCGGAATCGCATACGGTTTATTTGACGGAAGATGCTGACACGGCTGGCTTCTACCGCATGGTCCCCGATCGCAAATCAGACTTGTCGAGTGGTCGCTTCGAAATGATGTTGGCCAAGCAAGTGCGCGATGTTCGCCGGGGCGTTTCTAAGGGAGCCGTCTATGACGTCAGCTGGGTAGAGATTCCGGATCGTCTGCGCGCCCACTCGCCCGGCACGCAAGACGGCTTGGGGGTCTATGATCAAGGTCGCCAGCAAGGTGGATTGACCTTTGCGCGGCTCGAAGGCGTGGCCATACATGACGGCAAGGTTTTCATTACGGCCACCAGTGGCGGTGACGCCAGCGCTGGGCAAGTTTGGCAGTACGACCCAGCGGCTGAACAACTTTGCTTGCTGTTTGAATCGCCAAGTTCCGATGTGCTGGACATGCCGGACAACATGTGCGTCAGCTGCCGTGGAGAAATCCTCTTGTGTGAAGACGGGGACTTCGTGCCACAACGTTTGCAGATCCTGACGCCAGCTGGCAAGTTATGCCCATTTGCTGAAAACAATCTCAGGCTCAATGGGTTGTACGGCCATTCGGGAGATTTCCGCAGCAGTGAATGGGCTGGGGCAACGTTCTCTCAAGACGGACAGTGGTTGTTTGTAAACATTCAAACCCCAGGCGTAACGCTTGCCATCACGGGGCCCTGGAAGGCGGTTTGACTCCAAGCCAAAACTGATTCTCACTTTCTACTAACTAACTTCTTAAGGTTTTTCGATGAAGTACACCATGCCGAGTTGGCGTTCCCTGCTTGTAATGATCGCTCTATTGGTTGCTGGTTGCGTCGTTTCAGGGGCCGTTCAAGCTCACGAGGGTGAAGATCACACGCATCCAGTTATCGCCGTGCAACCGGCCGAAATGTACGCACCGACGGCGATGCCCGACAGAATTGTTTTAACTTGGAACGGGGATCCTCGGACGTCCCAAGCCGTGAATTGGCGGACCTCAGTCGAAGTTACTCAAGGGATCGCGGAAATTGTCGAAGCCGAAGCTGGCCCGTATTTTCCCGAAAAGGCCGTACAAGTCATGGCCACCGCGGAAGCCTTGAAGACCAACCTCAATACAGCCCATTTCCACAGCGCCACATTCAAGAACTTGAAACCAGGCACCGTCTATGCCTACCGCGTCGGTGACGGTACCAATTGGACTGAGTGGTTTCAATTCCGTACCGCGTCGGCAAAGAATGAAGCGTTTTCGTTCGTGTACTTTGGTGACGCGCAGAATAACCTGCGTTCCATGTGGTCCCGCGTCATCCGCGAAGCATATCGCGATGCGCCCAAAGCGGCGTTTTTATTGCATGCTGGTGACTTGATCAACACGGCTGAATCCGACGCCGAATGGGGTGAATGGTTTGGTGCTGGCGCCTGGCTCAATGCCATGATTCCCAGCGTTCCCATCCCAGGCAATCACGAACAAGCCCGAGGAGAAGACGGTGGCAGGCGGTTATCCCATCATTGGCGGCCATCGTTCACTCTGCCTACCAATGGTCCAGACGGCCTCGAAGAATCATGCTACACGCTTGTTTACAGCAATACGCTGGTAATTGGCATGAATAGCAATACTCGCCAAGCAGAACAAGCAGAATGGTTGGAGCGAGTTTTGTCCGAAAACAACTCGCGGTGGGTCGTTTGCACTTTCCATCACCCGATTTATTCCACGGGCAAAGATCGTGACAACGCCGAATTGCGGGCACTGTGGAAGCCGATTTTCGACAAGTACAAGGTTGACCTGGTGTTGACTGGCCACGACCACACCTATGGACGCACGGGTCTGGAAGTTCCGGCAACGCTTAGCGAGCAAGCGGAACGACAAGCAGAGGCTGGCTCGGTGGCCGAGTTGCGGGCTGTCAGCACTCGAGTGGGTGACGTAAACGTTGCAGCCGGAGTGCAGAAAGTGGACGAACAAACTGGCACGGTCTACGTCGTCTCGGTGAGTGGTCCAAAAATGTACAACCACCAGCGCCAAGATTTTATGAAGCGCGTTGCCGAAGATACTCAGCTCTACCAGATTATCCACATTGACGGCGACATGTTGCGTTTTGAGGCTCGCACGGCCATCGGTGAGTTGTATGACGCTTTTGAATTGCATAAGCGTGATGGCAAGATCAACAAGCTGGTTGAGATTGAGCCGGAAGTGCCTGAACACTTGCGTCCGCTTGAGCCTGTGGCTGCCGAGTAGATCGGATTGCGGAAGGTAACTGTTCTTTGCGAGGTACAGAGTGAGGCTTGCACCAAAATGGCCCGCTTGACCAGAGCATCGTAATTGGACACGACTTCAAAATCACATCTAAAGCAGGAATTGCTTCAATGTTTCGAACCCAATCGATCTGGAATCTGGCTAGCGTAAGCACATTGCTATTGAGTATTGATTGCTGCTGGGTTTCTGCGGAAGAAACAGCTTCCAGCTTGCGAGCTAACTCGCCGCGAAAGGTTGAATTTCAGCAAGGCGTCAATGGCTACGCCGGAACCGTCGACACCGAAATTTGGGCGCTGGCCACCAAGACGATCTTGAATGCCAATCCAAACGCCTCGAGCGATGCGAATAACGATGGTGGCGAGAGCCAGGTCATGATGCGGTTTGACGGTATTTTCGGCCCAGAAGAGCATCAGGTTCCCTTAGGTTCCACCATTGTATCGGCCAAGTTGATCGTCAGTGCATTCGATCAGGGAACTACGGTTAACTTGCATCGGATGTTGGTTCCATTCGGCCGAGCAGCAACGTGGGACAGCATGGTGTCGGGAGTCTCCGCCGATGGATTGGAGGCTTCCAGGCACAAAGACGGTTTTACGTTTGGAAAGATTGCAGCAAGCACATCAGGCGCGTTGTTCGACGTCACGGACACCGTACAGATTTGGGCAAACGGCAGACCCAATCATGGATGGGTATTCTTGAACACTGGCGGCAACGGTTGGGATTTCTATGTGTCCGAGTTTGACAAGATCGAGCAACGCCCCAGGTTGGTGATCGAATTTCATCCACCTGCAGAAACAACGACGCTCAAAGTTGCCAGTGGGAACTAATTTTGCCATGCGGACCACGGTCAAAGTCCCATGTGCAACAAACACTACTGCATCACTTGTAGGGCGGCCCTCGAGTTTCCTGAAACTCGATTGCCACCAAGACCACTGTAAGTGAATCACATGCGAGAGCCGCATCAAGAATTACTTTGGAACAACTGATTTCATACTCAGCGCATTTCGATCGTTTCGAATTGCGAACTACTCAAGGACTAAGGTGCTCAATGAACGAATCACTCCAGGCATCAGCTCAGCGCGGCACATGGTACGCCGATCCAGCTCATTTCCAGCCCCGACGCCGCGACATCTTACGGGTTGGTTGGCTCGGCGGAGTTGGTCTTACCTTGGGAAACTATTTTGAATTGACTGCGCATGCTGGCCACAATGCGCAGGAGCCCAAAGCCAAGAATGTCATTCACATCTACTTGCAGGGTGGCTTTGCTCACATGGACAGCTTCGACCCCAAACCGGATGCTCCAGCTGAGTACCGCGGTATTCTGGGTACGGTGAAGACCAATGTTCCAGGTGTCCTGTTTAGCAGTCATATGCAGTCGTCCGCCAAGATCGCGGACAAGATTGCGGTGGTCCGCAGCATGACGCACACGGAAGTTGATCACAGCCGCGGAGAGCACAGTATGTTCACCGGTTATCGCCCAAGTCCGGCCTTGGTTTATCCAAGCATGGGCAGCGTGGTGGCCCATGAGCTGGGGCCACGCGGAGCGATGCCTCCCTACGTGGTTGTTCCTAACCAGGGCAGCCAATTCTTGAGTAGTGGTTATCTAAGTAACGCCTACGGCCCATTTGCATTAGGTGGTGATCCAGCTCGCCGCGGATTCACCGTTCGCGATTTGAATCTTCCAGAAGGGGTTAGCGAGAATCGCTTTGAACGACGCAAGTCTTGGAAGTCGTTGGTGGACGAACATTTTGCTACATCTCAAAGCGATGACAAACTTGACACCATGAATTCATTCTACGGTCGCGCCTACGAGTTGTTGGCTTCCCGTGAATCGAAAGAAGCCTTCAGTTTGGATAGAGAGAGCGATGAAACGAAGAAGCTTTACGGCATGGAGCCCTGGGGGCCGGTGCTCCGCCCGCGAGCCGGTGCCAGCTTTCTCACTGCCAGGCGGCTCATCGAGGCAGGTACGCGTTTCGTCACAGTGACCTACGGATCCTGGGACACGCACGCCTATCACTACCGTGGCATTGAGACTCAGCTTCCTGACTTGGATCGCGCATTTGCGGGCTTGATCACCGATCTAGACCAGCGAGGACTTCTCGATTCGACTTTGGTGCTAATCACCAGCGAATTCGGTCGTACACCGCGCGTCAATGCGGGGGGGGGACGCGATCACTGGCCGAGGGTCTTCAGCATTGTTATGGCAGGTGGAGGCGTCAAGCGCGGTTATGTTCACGGCGCCTCAGACTCACTGGCTGCCGAACCAGCCGATAGTCCCTTGAACGTTGAGGACTATGCAACAACCTTGTATCACTTGTTGGGTATTGATGCCAAAAAGCAATTGATGTCGCCCGGTGATCGACCGCAGGCAATTGTGATGAACGGGCAAGTTGTCAGTGAATTGCTAGCCTAACGGACTGACTATCCGAAGCGTGGGCTTGGTATCCGCCTTGCCAAGGCATCCCGATCGCTTTGGCAATTGGCAAGAGCATCGCCATAGGATTGTTGGTCGAGGATTCTGGACCTGGATTCTCGACCATGTTCGTAAAACTTTTTAACTGTAGATAGATCGGAATCCTAGCAGTGCGTCTACCTCAATTTTACAGCTTCTGCCTATGCAGCTGGCTGACATTCTCTTCGCTTGCTATCTCTGGCCAACCCTTGATCGAGACGGTCTCGCCGCAGCTTGTCGAGCGAGGTCAGGCAACATCTCTTGAGATCGTCGGAGCTGGCTTGAAGGATTGCCGCGACATCGTGTTCTATTCTGATGGAATTCGTTGTTTGAGGATTGAGCCCAAAGACGATTACACGATTGTAGCGCACATTTCAGTGGCCAAGAATTGCCAGCTTACTGCACATCCGTTTCGATTGCTGTGTGCGGACGGGTTTTCCGATCTGCGCACAATTAAAGTTAGCCGCTTTCCCGTCATGGCCGAAACTGAGCGAGCTGCCGTCGGCAGCAGCATTCGATTGCCTAATCACAATTTGACAGTTACTGGAGTTCTTCAAGAAGGTGATTACGATCGTTACGACGTGCATTTGGAGAGGGGGCGGCGGCTGACGGTAGAAGTCGATGCGATGCGTCTGGGAGGCCAGATGCTGGACACCGTATTGTCAGTCAACGATCCACAGGGAAATGTGGTAGCGCACAGTGATGACAACTCACTACTGCATCAAGACCCCACAGTTTCATTTGTTGCCCAGTCCGACGGCGACTATCGTATCGAGGTTCGCGAAACCAATTACGGAGGAGGCCCCAATTCGCTCTACGCGTTGCACGTTGGGGACTTTAGTCCAACGTCGCTGGTCTACCCGGCTGGTGGTCCGTTGGGGACTTCCGTGGCAGTCAAGTTTCTCTCTCCTTCTGACCAGCTGGCTCCGCCAATCTCGCACATCTTGGACCTGCCGAAAACCGCGACGGGTTTCCAATTGTTTTCCGGAGCAGAAGATTCGCCCTCCGCGTCCTCGATTCCCTTCCGATTGAGTACCTTTCCAAACGCGCTTGAGTTGGAACCTAACGACGGCCTTGGAATTAACGGTCGAATCTTTGAAATCCCGATCGCATTCAACGGAATTATCGAGAAACATGGCGATACGGATCATTTTTCGTTTCGCGCTTACAAAGGTGAGCACTTGGCCATCGAGGTTTTTGCAGACCGAATCGGATCGCCCGCCGATACCTATCTGAAGCTTTATGATTCAGCTGGTCGATTGTTGGCACAAAATGATGATTGGGGCTCGCAAGACAGCCGAATTGAATTTTCGGTCCCTGTCGATGGAGACTACTCTCTCAGCATCATTGACAAACTACAAAGAGGAGGAGCGAACAGCGTCTATCGAATCGAGATTCAACCGATTGTTCCACGATTACGAGCCTTTATTCCCCGGCCGGACCGATTGTCGCAACGATCGCAAGCGGTTGCGGTGCCTCAAGGAAATCGAGTGATGGCCCGCGTGGGTGTGGTGCGGGAACATCTGGAGCCAGGAGTCGTGCAAGTTCGATTCGAAGGCTTGCCAAGTGGAGTCCACGCGTCTCCAGTGTTCGTGTCAGAAAATGAATTCTGGGCCTTGGCCATCCTGCAAGCTGATGCGGACGCTGAAATTGCTGGCACGTTGTCTCAGGTCATACCCTCTTGCCAAACGGAAACGACCGAAGTTGAAGGCGAGTTCGAACAAGTCGTTGATTTGATTGCCGATTCAGCGGATCGTCTCTATCAATCTGCCCATGTCGATCGGTTGGCGGTGGCAGTGTCGCCACCCGTTCCATTTCACATCGAATTGCAGCAGCCCCAAGCTGCACTTGCGGCTGGCGGAACCATCGACTTGCGCTTGGCCGTGCATCGCGAAGAAGGGTTCACTGGACCGGTGCGCATCGAGGTGCCCTATTTGCCGGACGGCTGCTTTGGCGAGCCTACGGTTGTAATTGATCAAAACCAATCCGAAGCAAGCTATCGAATCACGGCCAGCCCTCAGACTCAACTTGGTGATTTCAAGATCGTCGCCACCGGCATGATCAGCTTGGCCGACACTCGGAGCCGCACCATGGGCAATCAAGGGCGAGGCGAGGCCGAAAGTGAGCCGCAGGAGAAGGAGAATTGGTTCCAATTGAAGGATCGGGAAGTTGCCTCGCAGACGATCGACCTGCGCATTGGCCCGTCGCCGCTAGCTGGTAGTTTCGCAGAACTTGCCGCTGAACAGGGCCAAATGCTGCCACTGGAGATCCAGCTCCAGTCCCGCGGCGCCTTGCCGCCTCGATTGACTTGCAGGCTCGAGGGACTGCCCAATCGCGTTGTAGCCGAGCCGGTTGAAATTGATTCCACCGCATCGACCGTTAATTTTCAACTCAATGTCTCCAATGACGCCCCGTTGGGAACGTTTGCCGGAGTCGAATGTCGGATGTCCGGTGAACTTGACAGCACACCGGTCAGCTTCGTTGTTTCCGCTTTCGAGCCGCTGATGATCACTGAACCCGGACAACTGCATCGGGCAGCCGATGGTCGTATCTTGAGTCCTCTTGAAGCCCTAAGGGATCAGAATGCAAAGTAGAACTGGCCAGATCCTAATTTCGCTTGTCTGTCAACCAGCGGTAGGCCGCTGCTTGGCCTTGTCTTTAGTTGTGTACGGTTGTTTGTTTGGCTGCGTCGCGCAACTAGCTTTAGCGATTGACGTTAGACGAGCAGCAGCGGTTGAATTACGACTGCTGCCTGAAGACATTCGACTTCAGTACGCTGGAGACCGCCAACGCGTTGCGGTAATGGCGACCATGGCGGACGGAAGCACATTGGATGTGACGAGTGAAGCCACGTTCTTGCTGGAAGAGGGAGCTCCCGCCTCACTTTCACCAAGCCACCAGTTGATCGCTCAGTCGAGTGGCACTGCACAGCTAACAGCGAACTGGGAGGGACTTTCACATACAACGAAGATCACTGTAGCGGATGGAGCCAATTCAAGACCACTTCGATTTCGTAACGATGTGCTACCCGTGCTTACGCATGCGGGATGCAACGCTGGCAAGTGCCACGGATCGGCTTCTGGTAAGGACGGATTTCGACTGAGTCTATATGGATTTGATCCAGAGGGTGATCACTATCGACTGACCCGTGAAATGAGTGGTCGGAGGTTGAACCCGGCCCAACCCGATAGCTGCCTCCTGATCAACAAAGCCACTGGCGAAGTGCCGCATACCGGTGGAGTTTGCGTTGAAATTGGATCGCCCGACTATCGCACCTTAGTTTCATGGATAGCCGGTGGAGCTCAGCCCGATGCCGAAATGGTTCCGCAGCCAATCGGCATTGATGTTTACCCACAGCGAACTGTCATGTCTCGTCCTGAGCTGACGCAAGCCATGATGGTGATTGCCAAGTACGATGACGGTTCGCTTCGTGACGTTTCGGAGCTAGCGGTATACTTCAGTAATAACGACGCCGTGGCAACTGTCAGTGCAGAGGGCATGATTGAAACTACCGGACCAGGTAGCGGTTTCATTATGGCCCGCTTCGACCAGTTTACTGCTGGCACCAGCGTGGTTGTGAGGTCAGGCAAGGAATACCCAGAATTTGAATTCCAACCGGCAAACTACATTGATGAGCTGGCGGCGGCCCGATGGCGAGATCTGCATGTGCAACCCTCGCCAGTATGCGATGACGAAACATTCTTAAGACGAGTGTTCCTGGATACGGTTGGCCGACTACCCACTATCGAACAGCGGGAAGCCTTCCTTGCCGACGAGTCGCCCAACAAGCGGGAACTATTGATCGATGCGTTGATCGACAGCAAAGACTTTCTGGATATGTGGGTCATGCAACTGGCAGAGCTCTTGCAGATTCGCAGTGCCAATGGTCTCAGCGAGAAAGGCCTGCAACTCTACGACGAATGGCTCAGAGAGCAAGTCCATGCCGGAGTACCAGTCGATCAACTTCTACTTCAGCTGATTCCGGCCAGTGGCAGTACCTTTGAAAACCCTGCCACGGCCTACTACCAAACCGAGACCACTCCTCAACTTTTGGCAGAGAACATCGCTCAGGCATTCTTGGGAACGAGGATTCAGTGTGCACAATGCCATAACCATCCGTTTGACCGGTGGACGATGGACGACTACTACGGTTTTGCCAGCTTCGTCAGCCAGGTTGGATATAAACAGGCCCGCGATCCACGCGAGATAACAGTTTACGATTTGGCCGAGGGGAATCTGCAACATCCGGTGGCTGGCCGCGAGGTGCGTCCCAAGTACTTGGGGGGCGAATATGCAGACTTGGATCCGGGCGTCGATCGGCGACAAGCTTTGGCAGATTGGTTGACATCACCTGAGAACCGCGCCTTTTCGCAAAACATAGCAAACGTCCTGTGGTCGCGATTCATGGGAATCGGCATTGTGCATCCTGTCGACGATGTCCGAATTAGCAACCCTCCCACGAATCCGGCGTTGTTGGCCGCACTTGGTCTTCAGCTTACCGAGTACGATTTCGATATTCGCCAACTTGCTCGCGATATCTGCAATTCGAAGACTTATCAGCTGCAGACGCAAGCAACGGATTGGAACGCCTGGGACGATCGGAATTTCAGTCACGCACAGGTTCGTCGCCTACGAGCTGAAGTTCTTTTGGATTGTATCAACCAGGTAACCAACACCAGTGATTCCCTAGCAGGCCTACCGCTTGGCGGACGCGCGATTGAGGTCCCCAATGGCAGTTCCAACAACTATTTTTTAGAGACATTTGGGCGAGCTTCCCGCAACACGCCTTGTAGTTGTGAAGTCAGCACCTCGCCAACTTTATCGCAGGCCCTTCATCTGCTGAACGGCGAAAATACCGGTGGCAAAATTGAAGGTGGCCATTGGATCCAGGATTTGCTGGCAAGCGGACACACTCCCAGCGAAGCAGCCGCAGCCATCTATCTCGCTTGTCTCACTCGCAATCCCACGGCAGACGAACAACATCGGATTGATGTCATGTTGGCGAATTCCTCCCAACCCGATCTAGAGCTCAACGATTTGTTCTGGGCCGTCCTGAATAGCAACGAGTTTATTTTCAATCATTGAGATATTGAACGCATTCCTATGTTGACACAAGAGTACACTTGGCAAGCCACGCGGTCACATCCTAAAGCCGCTTTCCTTCTGGCGATCTTGGTCGCGATAGTTTCTCGCTCCGGCTCGGCAGAGGAAGTAGTGGGATATGACCAGGTTAGAGACATTTTCCGCAAACGCTGTGTAACTTGCCACAATCCGGATGAGTTGCGAGGTGATTTGGACCTCAAGGACCTTTCGGCAATCAAAGCGGGATCTTCGTCTGGCCAGGTTGTCGTGGCTGGTGATCCCAGTGCGAGCCTGTTGTACACCTCGGTCGCACACTTGGAAGATCCCGTGATGCCACCCAACAGCCGCCAAATTCCCGCTCGCGAACAGGATTTGATCCGGAGGTGGATCGAGGGGGGATTGGCAGAACGGTCTGGCACAGCGCCTGCTGGACGACTGGAACAGAATGCTGCATCTCCAGTTGAACCGATCACCATCACGATGGAATCGGAAGCTGCGGACCATCGCTTGCTCTCTTTCCCCGCTGAAGCCCACGAAGGCTGGGTTGCAGTTAGGGATCTGCTACGGTCCGCTCCGATCACTGCGTTGGACGCCCACCCATCACGCGATTTGGCTGCCGTAGCCAGTGCCGGTCAAGCCGTCCTGTTCAGTCCGCTGACTGGAAATATGCTCGGTGCCGCCGCCACCCCCGCTGGCGATGTGACTGCGGTTCGCTTTTCGCGAGATGGCAAGTTGCTGCTGGTTGCGTCCGGCACCGCTGGATTAGCGAGTTCGGTGTACGCTTTCGACGTTCAATCGGGAATGCAAGTATGGAAGGTCGGGGATGAAACAGATTCGATTCTGGCCATGGACCTGTCTCCCGACGGCAACTTGCTTGCCATTGGTGGTCCCACCAAAACTGTGCGACTGTATGAAGTAAGTTCAGGAAAGGTCATTCACTCGCTAAAGAAGCATACCGATTGGATTCTTGATGTGCGTTTCAGTCCGGATGGCTTGCTCTTGGCCAGCGGTGATCGGTTCGGCGGATTGTTCGTTTGGGAGCCTCGCAATGGTTCCCTGTTCCACGCCCTCCGAGATCACGCCGGCGGAGTGAATAGTCTTTGCTGGGATGTCGACTCAGAAACGCTATTGTCGGGTGGTGAAGACGGCGATATTCGCACTTGGAATCTGCATCATGGCGAGCGGACAAGTCGCTGGACAGCTGATGTAGGCGCCATTTTGGGGCTTGTTCGTGGCTCCAACTTTGTTGCCGCTGCTGGCCGCACTGGACGCGTTACGCTGTGGCGTCAACCTGAGCAAATGGCGGCCGAGTTCATCTTGCCGGGACAAGCGGAAGTCCTAGCGCTAAGTGACGGCGAGCAAATCATCGTCGGCGATGCGACTGGACAAATCGCCGTCCTCTCTGAAGACAATTCGGCCAAAATCCGGAATATTCAGCTTCCCGTTAGTCCCAACGCAAAAGAGCTTTTGGCAGCCAGGCTCGAGAAGGCTGAGCGAGATTACTTGCAGAACTTGGCGGCTTTAGCCAAGAATTCCTCGCCAGTGTCGGATCAGGAACCGTCAGTTGACATAAGTATGCAGCCAGCTATGGCAGAACCGATTGCACAACCTTCTCCTTCGGCAACTCTGGATGCCATGGCTTCTCTTGACGCAGACTCACTGCAGACATGGCTCGAGAATGATCTGGCCGCGAGCCAAGAGGAAAGTCAACGTTTGCAAGATTCATTGCGAGCATCTAACGAGATGCTTGCCAGGTTGGCTGCTTCCAGTGTGCAGTTGATCGAACTCATGCAGCAACTCAGCGAAGACCAAGCAGAATTGGCTCAACATATTGCCACACAAACGCAGATGCTGCAGCGACTGCAGCAGCGAACAGCGCAGCTTGAAAGAGCTACTACTCGCATTACCAATGGGAGTAATCAAATCGACTTTCGTGAAGTCCTATCGGAACTTTCGGCCACTCGTCGCTAGATTGGCTATCCAACCTCAATTCAGGCAGAGAGATGCTTGCATGAGAATCCCAACGATTTGTATTGTTTGCCTCGGCTTTCTATTTGTCACTGAGTTGCATGCCGAAAACTGGCCATGCTGGCGGGGTCCCATGCACAATGGCAATTCCAATGAAACGCAAGTGCCGACGCAATGGAACGCCACGGAGAATGTCAAGTGGAAGACTGCTATTCCTGGCGTTGGTCATTCCTCGCCTATTGTTTGGGGGGATGCGATATTTCTTACGACATGTGAGTTGGAGAATCGAACACGCCGATTGCTTCGTGTCGATCGCGAATCGGGAGCTGTGGTGTGGAGTAATATCATTGCAGAAGCCTCGATCGAGGAAATGCACCGAGACAACACGCCAGCGTCGGCAACTCCTACGACCGATGGACAACATGTATTTGTTGTCTTTTGCGTCGAATCCGAACTGCTAGTCTCGGCGGTCGACTTAGACGGTGAAATTAGTTGGTCTCGAAGCGTCGATAGTTTCGAAGCTTCACACGGGTTCTGTAGCAGCCTGGTGTTGGATGGCAATTCACTTTTTCTCAGTGGTCTACAAGACGGAGCCTCTGCATTCGTTGCGGCACTGGAAAAATCTACCGGAGAGATTCTTTGGAAAGTACCGCGCACAAAGCAAATCCGCTCGTATTCGACTCCCTTCCTTTGCGAAATTGGAGACACAAAGGCTATCCTCTTGTCTGGTGCTGACCAGACCATCGCGTACAACCGCCACACCGGAGAAACCTTGTGGGAAATGGCTGGCCCTGGTTCCAAGACGGTTTCTTCCATCGTCGCCTGCGATCAGTGCAAAACCGCATTTATTTGTGGTGGGCGCGACAACAAGTTTATCGCTGTCGACTTACGCAGAACTGTGGAAGCAAGTACACCGCAAATCAGTTGGACCGAGACCAAAGCCATTCCGTACATGACGTCGCCACTGTTGTTCGACGGGCGACTGCATATCCTGTCCGACGAAGGAGTCTACCGTTGCTACGAGGCCAGCTCAGGCCGAGTCTTAAACGAAAGGCGAGCAGTCGGCGCGGTCAAGGCGTCCATGATTGCCAACGCCAACTATATTTTCGTGACGGAAGTCAGTGGCCGAACGACCGTCATTAAGAACGACGAAAGCTGGAGTGTCGTGTCACAGAATCAATTGGACGAAGAAGTCGTCGCTTCTCCTGCACTATCCAATGGAGATCTGATCATCCGCGGGCGAAATCATCTCTTTTTGATCCGTCAGGGTGCAACCGGTTGAAGGCAAGCTGCGACATTCACCGCGAAAGTCGATTTACAAAGACTCTGGGACCGTCCTGGGGACTTGGTTCGTTTGATTTCAGGTTTCATCGTTTCGCCTTGATGCCGAGCTTTTCCATCCGGCTTCGCAATGTGTTCGGGTTCATGTCAAGAATCTTGGCGGCTCCCTGTGGACCGGCGATCACTCCATTCGTGTAATCCAACACCGAGCGAATGTGTTCTTCCTCAACTTCCGAAAGAGGACGAAGGACTTGGTTGCGAACAGATCTGGACTTCCGAGCCGGCAGGACACCTAACGGTAGCTGCAGCTGGTCGCCCGACGTGAGAATCATCGCCCGTTCGATGACGTTTTCGAGTTCACGAACGTTTCCTGTCCACGAGTAGCCCTGCAGGTCTTGAAGTACAGAATTGGGAATCTTTTCGACCCGTTTCCCAAGGCGTTCAGCGTGCTTTGTGATGAAAAACCGAACCAGAGTTGGAATGTCGTCTGTTCGCTCTCGTAGTGGGGGCAATTGGATGGGAAAAACATTGAGCCGGTAGTACAGATCTTCTCGGAAGTCTCCTTCATCAACCATGTCGAGTAAGTTGCGGTTGGTGGCAGCAAGCACTCTGGTATCGATGCGAATTGTCTGGCTACTGCCAACCCGCTCAAGCTCCTGTTCTTGTAGGACTCTCAACAAACGAGATTGCGCAGTTAGCGGCATCTCACCGATCTCGTCCAGAAAGATCGTTCCTCCATCAGCCAATTCGAATCTTCCCGCTCTTTGTTGAGTCGCTCCCGTAAACGCCCCGTGTTCGTGTCCGAACAGTTCGCTCTCCAAAAGCGATTCGGGAAGTGCGGCACAATTGACCCGCACAAATGAGCCGTTACTTCGCTTGCTGTTCTTGTGAATCGCTCTGGCAACAAGTTCTTTGCCGGTGCCCGTTTCTCCAAGGATCAAGACTGTACTGTCGGTCGGAGCCACCATGTCGATGTTCCGCAATACTTTCCAGATACCGTCGCTTTCACCGACGATCTCGGAGAAGTCGGAGCGTGATCGCAATTCTTCGCGAAGGTAAGCCACTTCGGCTTCGATACGTTGTCGCTCCGATCGCAACTTACGCTCTCGCTGCCGACTGTCATCCAGTTCCCGTTCAGCCTGCAGCCGCACAAGCTCCGCTGTCGCACGAGCAGCGAAGATGTGAAAGATCGCAAGCTCTCGTTCATCGGCATCAAGTGGTTTGTCATCGATCACTGCCAAATGCCCAACGACTTCGCCTGAGTCATCTGTCAGGGGAATAGCAAGATAACTGCGGGCATCCAGTTGTTTGAGTAGCTCGTTTGCCGGAAACGACTTCTGAATGTCGTCACCAAAGTGCTGGATAGCCCCGGTGAGCACCTGCTTGCAGGGTGTCCCTTCGATGCCGAAATCAAAATTCGGGACGTGTTCATCGTCCACCCAGACTGAAAGCGTGACGACCCTGGTCCGCTCAGGATTGAACTCGGCGACAAAGGATGCCTTCACTTTCAAGGACGCAGCAAGGTATTGCACCAGTGACCGAAAGAAGTGATCGCCTTTCGCCCCGGCGGTCCCTTCCATGATTGACCGCAGAGTGGCATCTGGATCGGTTCTGCACGTTGAACTTTCGACTGTCGTTGAGCTTTTCATGTTTTCGTTCTTTCCGATCCAGAAGTACGATATTTCATATCGCGATACGAAATATCGTATCCTGTTCATTGTCGCCTGAAAACCAGTGAACGCCGCATCTTATTCGCTGGAAACAACTTGCGTGCTTTTGTGGCATTTGATTGACACTCTGGCACTCTCATTGCATTAGCGACCTTCATGCCAACTGACTCGTGTTGGGTCATGGCCAATATCCACCCCTCAAAGGAGGTCACAAAGATGAAGCGATTCCACTCCAGAGCACTTGTTGTGCTCAGTAGTTTGCCACTGGTCGCACTTGGCTTCGGTTCCTTGGATTCTGCAACCGTTACCACGCAAGTCGCGGCTGCTGACTCTCAATCAGTCACGGAAAAAGCGGCTGCGTCGTACGACGCCAAAGGAGAATTGATCCGCCCGGCCGACCATCGCGAATGGATATTTGTCGGAGCACCCGTGACGCCCAACGACATGAACGACGGGAAGGCAGCGTTCCCAGAGTTCCACAACGTCTACATCGATCCCGTCAGCTTCGCCTCGTACAAGCAGACTGGCACGTTCCCCGACGGAACGGTGATCCTGAAAGAGCTTGTCTCTGTTGGCGGCAAGTCGATGGATAGCGGCAACGGATATTTCCAAGGAGAGTTCACCAGTCTCGAGGCGATGGTCAAGGACCGAAAGAGATTCACGGAGGAGCCGGGCGGCTGGGCATTCTTCCGGTTTGGTGAAGCACCGAATTACAACCCGACTGGTGCTCGCATGAAAACTGAATCATGCAATGCATGCCACTCAGGTGCAAATGAGGACTACGTGTTCACCGACACGTATCCCGTGCTGCGAGCCGCCAAGGCCCAAGTTGCCAAGTAGTCTCTTCCCAAACTCAACAAACGATTTTACGAACAAGGACCAACCCATGGACAACTCTCAATCACCTGAACTGCACGGACATTGCCCGATTGCCTACTTCGCATTGAACGAACCGATGGAAGGCAAGCCGGAGTTCTCCTCAACCTACGCTGGCAAGCTCTATTACTTCGTTAGCGATGAAGCCAGGCAGGAGTTTGCCAAGAACCCCGAGAAGTACATCCCAGCCTTTGGCGGTTTGTGTGCCTTTGGGATGTCTATCGACAAGGAGTTCGCCGCAGACCCAACGAACTTCAAGATCATCGACGGGAGACTTCACCTGTTTTTGAAGAACGACGACACGGATGCTCTCGAACTCTGGAACAAGGAAGACGAAGCCAAATGTCTCACCAATGCCCAGAAACATTGGAAAGCTCGAACTACCGTTTAGCAACTACCTCAATCACGAAAACAATCAATATCCATTCCATAGGAGACTCACAATGAACCTACGATTTGTCACCAAGACGATGCACGCGTACCTCGACTACCCCGTTGCCGCCGCACTGATTGGACTTCCCTTTGTGCTTGGGCTGGGAATTTCGAATTCTTTGGCACTGTGGCTTTCGGTCGGAACTGGAATCGCTGCCTTGCTGCTAACAATACTGACCGACCACAAGACCGGCATTATCCGGGTGCTGCCATACATGTTTCATTTGGCAGTCGATGCTCTCGTCGGTGTCGTATTTGTGATCGCACCGTTCGTGTTCGGGTTTTCCGGTGTCGATGCAGCGTTTTACTGGATCAATGCTGCTGCCGTACTGACCGTTGTCAGCTTGCACCAGCCAGAAGCAGCGACTACACCCGTCGTGGTCTGATCGAGCAATCAACGCAGAGAAGGCTCTATTCCATTCGTGGTATAGAGTCTTCACGTGTTCGCACGGTAGTTGGCAGTGTCGGCGATGAGTGCCCGCCCAGCGGTTGGAACCACGGTCAGTGACGATGACTTCGACCAATTGAGGGCGATCATGAAAGAGTTGGTTCCGTTTGCGCCGTGTGGTTATACGCTAGACCATCCGCTAGTGGGAATAGTTGCCGTTGGAGACGCTTTGACCGGGATCATGGCTGGCGTCAGCCTGACGCCAGCCGCCGCCCCCGACTCGACGTTGGGCATATTCGTTTGCTGGCGCGGCGGGCGGATCGGTGTGAGCTATTGGTTGGTCTGGGCCTCCGAACGATTGCTAAGAGTGAGTCTTGTGCAGCCATTGGGCTTCTCGATTATCGGTGCAATATCCAGGATGGGAATTTCAGCTCCGCTCGGGCGGCAATTCGGCTGGAGTCTACTTCCCGTCGTGGTCCTCGTTGGAGGCAGTGCATGCTTCGGATGTTGGAAACAAACCACAGAGACGGGCGCAGAATAGCGTGGTACGCCAGTAGAGACGCGACATCAGTTCCAGAGCGTCCTAATTGATAATGACCAACCAAGCGCATCAGCATGAACGCGGAAAGATGAGAGTCCAACTGCTCCGCGCCCAGGTTAGCCACTGTTTATGGTGTTGCGAAGCTACGCGATTGGAGCCTCAGCATAACGCATTGTGGCCCTGAATTGCCCATTGATCGCGGTTTACTTTAGGGGCACGATCTCTACCCTAGTAGCCTTGCAGATTTGGTCACTGTGCTACTTGCCCTTGGGATCAAGGGTCTAGTGTGTCAAGCAAAGGTGGGAAAGAAGATCCGTCAGGCACCACCTCCCCTCGGGTAGCAGGCGTCACAACATTTGACATGCTCTCGAATGTTTGGCGCAATTATCGTCGTTTGGCAATAACGCGTTGGTAGACCGTCAAGTAGGCGTCGGCCATCCGATCGATTGTGAACCGTTCCGCGACGGCACGGCGAACGCTGCTACGATCGAGATCGTCGATACGCTCGAGAGCTTGCTTTGCTTCTTCAAGGCTGTCGACTAGGAAACCGGTGATGCCATGTTGAATCAGTTCGGGCATCGATCCGCGTCGAGAGGCGATGACAGGAGTTCCACAAGCCATCGCTTCGATCACCGACAGTGCTATCGGCCAGAGCACGAAACTCGGCTGCAATTTCGTGAGCTTCGGGTTGGTTGGTGGAATATAGCTGAATCAGCCGGTCTCGTTGCGTGCGGTTGGGTGTCCAGTCGTCGTTGATCGGGTTGTCGCGTAGACCTACATCTTTGAAGATGTGCCATAAGACGTCGATTCGGAATCCGTCGACACCGCGGTCCAGCCAGAATCGCAGCACGCCCATCATTGCCTCGTGCACTTCCGGATGACGCCAGTTAGCTTTTGACTTTGTCGAACCATGTTGATCTATCTCAGTTCACAGTTGGGAATTGTTTCTTTGTGGAGATGGCGATTACGACATAGCAGACAACAGCTCTTTGAGTTCGATGGTCGCAAACGTGGTGGCGTAGTCGGACATCGCGTAAGGGATGACGAGGTGGTTTTTATGCACGAGCGCACCGCAGGTGTAGACGACGTTCGGAACATAGCCTTCCCGTTCGACTTCGTTAGGTGTGATGAGCGGTTCCTGCAGTCGGGCGATGATCTTCGACGGATCGTTCAGTTCCAGTAGCATCGCTCCGATGCAGTATTTGCGCATCGCGCCAACGCCGTGCGTCAGCACTAGCCAACCTGAGTCCGTTTCAATAGGCGAACCACAGTTACCCATTTGGACGTATTCCCAGGGATTGGTCGGCTTAATAATCAACTCGCTCGTGTGCCAAAAATACAGCATGTCTGAGTACATCAAGTACAAGTGCTCTCCGTCTTGTCGCCCGAGCATGGCGTAGTGGCCGTTTATCTTTCTTGGAAACAGCGCCATCCCTTTGTTGGAAACGGCTGGGCCGTTGAGAGTGTGCATCTTGAAGCGCAGAAAGTCTTTGGTCTCCAACAATTGTGGCAATACCATCCGTCCATCGTAGGCGCTGTAGGTCGCATAGTAGCGGCGACTGCCGTCATCGTGTTGGAAGAGAACGAACCGGGCATCCTCGATTCCATTGGTTTCCGTCGGACTGTATGGAAAGATTAGACGTTCGGACAAATCGTGATCGGGCGTGTATTGGATTTCGTAGTTGGATTTCGCCAACATCACGACTTGTTCGACGATTGGTGCGAGTTCGTCGTGATGGGTGCGGTGCTCTCGAAGAGCAGTCCTCAAATGTGTTTCAAGTTGACCGAGCGTGAACTCAGCAGCCAGTTCCGCCAACACGTCGAAAGTGAACGAGCAGCCTAAGCCCAGCTCGATCAGCTTGCGTCGAAAAAGCGCGTTTTCATAAGACGCGTCAGGAACGTAGCGTGGTGTTGTTACGAACCGCAAAGGATCATCAATGGTGATTTGCAAATCACGGGTGATCGTGCCGCTACGAAATACGATGGAAGAGATGTGCCCTTCGCCGACCGCTCGTAAGCTCATAGCGAACCGCCGTGAACCTTGTGGCAGGCCGTTCTGATCCGGATGCCAGACCAGCGAGGGATTAAACAGTGCGGCTGACTCCAAAGCGTATTCTTGAGTGAAATACGCTCCCAGAAGTAGTTGACGATTTTCGCTCAGTGGGGCATCGGTTAGGAGGTAGTGTCTGAGTCCGTCAAAGCGAGTCTGGAAAAACTCCTTAGGTTTTTGATGACGTCCATGAAACTCTTCGAGTACGAGCGCAAGCTGGGCATCGACTTGGCTTTCTGAAAGCGTGCAAACGCGTGCGATCACCCGCAGCACCCGGTTGTTGCCGGGCGGCTGAAATGGCCGCAGTACGACACGTTGCTTATTGGGTGAGAGAACGATTCCTGTTCGTTTTATTTGCACTTGCAGTCCGTTTATTTGAAAGTTGAGGTGACGCGCACTGTTGCGCTTAGACTGCGCAGTTCGACGAGCGAAAGTAAGAACGCGAGTGTTGATTCTGCCCCTTGGTTCTCATTGACCCGATTCTCCATCAAGCCATCAAAGCATCCGCCTGTGGACGCGTCGTAAATTGGCTGACCGAGATCGTTGCGTCCCAGAAACCAATCAAATGCCAGGTGGGCTTGCTCATTCCAAAATACATCCTTGGTGGCGGCAAAAGCTTCGATCGACGACGAAACCATCGCGTACGCTTCAATCGCTTGCTGATCAAAGACTGCCGCTACGCCACCTTCGCGGCTAAAGCCATTGGATCCGATTGGTCGAAAGCGTCCTTCGGGCGAAAGCTGCTTCTCGCAAAGCCATCGAAGCGATTTTAGGCCGATATCTGTTGTTCGCTGATCGCTGAACCAACGCCCATGGGCGATTAAGGATTGCGATAGCCTCGCATTGTTGTAGGTCATAACACTTTCAAACCACGGCCAATCTTCCGTGGCAGTTTCTTCGTACATCACCAACAGTCGGTCCGCGAGTCGCTGGCTCATCGTCGCGGCATCTCGATCACCGCTATAACGCCTCAAGTATTCTTGAATCCCCATGATTCCAAGTGCCCAAGTTCTGGGTGACGTAGTCATGTCACAGGCGGGCATTGCTTGTTGGAACAAATTGCGAGCCCAACCAGCCAAGCCCGCTCGGTGGCTCCGGCCAATGCAAGTTCCAAGGGCCCACAATGCGCGACCTTGCGAATCATCCGATCCGTCGTCTTCCAACCAATTCCGGTCGAAACTCATGAAATTGCGAAAACGACCTGTATCGCGATCAAAAGCAATGTTCAGGAATGCAGCGTAGCGTGAAGAGAGCGAGTGCACGACCGGCGAATCTTTGCCCTGCTCCTCGAGTAATACGGTCAGGATCAGTGCTCGCGCGTTGTCATCTGTGCAGTAGCCGTGGGCATGGTCGGGAACGGTATAGATCGCGTGTTGCACGATGCCAGTCGAGTCACTCATGTGTTCTAAGTGACCGAGTTGCATCTGAGGCAGCGCCAGCGGTTGCTCATCGAGGGTGCGAACGGCCAAGGGTTTTCGCTGACTACTACGTTCCTTTAGAGCCCGACGGAACGAGCTGAGGTAAGACTGCGAAACATGGGCCCAGGTCATGTTTCGCCCTAGCTTGTGGGCTTGTGCTCGCATCGCCAACCGCCGGTCGTCATCGCCGAGCAGCTCGATCACTTTGCGAGCGATGGCCGACGAATCCGCGAAGGGAACCAGGATACCGCGTCCATTGGCCAACAACTCCTCTGCGTGCCAATATGGTGTCGAGATCACGGCCTGGCCACAGCCAAAAGCGTAGGCGAGCGTTCCCGAAACAGGTTGCTTCACATTGAGGTAGGGTGTGATGTAAAGATCTGCGGCTCCGATGAATTCGGTAAGCTCTTCCAGCTCAACAAATCGGTTGTAGAAGCTCACGTGCTTTGTGACGCCAAGCTCTTTCGCCATCCGTTCTAAACTGATCCGATATCTTTCACCTTGTTCGCGAATCAAACTCGGATGTGTTGCGCCAAGCACGAGATAGATGAAATTCGGGAAGTGCTCGACGATTTCAGGAATCGCTTTAAGTACGTGTTCGATACCCTTACCCGGTGAAAGCAAACCAAACGTGAGTGCAACCGCCTTGTCTTCGACGTTAAATTGCTCTTTCAAGACCCTCTGGTCGGTATCAGGCACAGTGGGGATACCGTGCGCAATCAAGTCCACGTGCGCACTATCGACCGAGTAGGTGTTAATTAGCGTTTGTCGACATCGCTCGGTCATGACAACAAGTCGCGTGGACAGCCGAAGCAACTGCGTCATAACGTCGCGTTGTGCTTGGCTCGGCTCTGACAGCACGGTGTGCAGAGTAGTCACGACAGGCATCCGCAAGTCGTCCAACAGCGCCAGAATGTGACTGCCGCAAGTTCCGCCGAAAATACCAAATTCGTGCTGCAAACAGACTAGGTCGACGTTGTTGAAATTCAGAAAGTCCGCTGCCGCTCTGTAGTCTTCAATGTCCTGCTCGCCGACCTGGAATTTAACTTCGTTTTCGTAGGCGTAGGGGCCAGCGACATCATCCATCGGGACCACAATACACTCTGCATTGCAGGACATGGCGACCGCACCGCGCAGGTCGTGGGTAAAGGTGGCAATGCCGCATTTGCGCGGTAGATAGTCACCAACGAACGCGATTTTTTGTAGGTTAGGAATGTTCATGATTGAGTATCCTGCGTTGAAGCAGCGAGTCCATAACAGACCGCTTTGAGAACCGGGTCATTGCGACAGACGTGTCGGCAGCTCCGTAGTAAACGTGCCATTCATCGCCGACATCCAGCATGGCGGTCGGAAAAATGACGTTTGGTACGAAGCCATTTTTTTCATAGGCGGTCGTGGGCAGCATGATCGGCTCAATCGAGCGAGCGAGCACTTGACTGGGATCGTTGCGATCAAGCAATAGTGCACCAGAAGCATAACATCCCACCGTGCCCGCGATGTTGCTTACTGCGCTGCCGTGGTAGAGCGCCAACCAACCTTCGTCTATCAACATCGGCGGTGTCCCGCAGCCCACGCGATCACTTTCCCATGTATTAACTCCACGGAGGACCGGTTCATGACGGCCCCAATGGATGAGGTCAGGCGAGCGAGCGAGCCAAATCTGCGGTGGGCTGAAGTGTGAACTCGGATTCGGACGATGGAGCGAGACATAGTCGCCCGCGATGCGCTGCGGGAATAGCACAACGTCTTTGTTCTCGCTGGCAAAGATGATTCCCTGACGCTCGAACGTCACGAAATCCGTCGACGACATCAGCGCCGTCGCCGCTCCTGATCGGGAAACCGCGACGTAGGTAATCTGGTAGGTTTCGTCGATCTTGGTAATCCGCGGGTCTTCGATGCCGTATTCTTCCCAGGCTCCTTCAGGCAGCAGCGATGCAACGTATTCCCAGGGTTGGTTGCTTGTCGATTGACGAAAGATCTGGAAGTGGGACACCGACGTCAGTCGGAGATCGCCGCCTTTTTTGATCGTGACCACCCGAGCATCCGTTTTGCACAACTCTTCATCGCGAAACCATTCCACTGCTGTTTGTCGATCGTCGGTCCAGCGAGGAAGGGCGGTCCATCCCGCGCGTTTTTCACTCGGCCGCTCGGCGACTCTTGCCAGCATGATCAATTCGTCACGGATGCTTGCAACAGCGGGATTGAAAACGCCAATGACTTCCAAATTGCCTTGCGACTGCTGTATATCGGAAGGTTGCAGTAGGCGTGAATCGGATAGTCTTGCGATCATTGGCTGGATCCAACTATTTGCTGTGAATGTTGGTCCGATTCGCCGTGAAGCTTTAACCTGTTGGCTGGCAACAACAACTCTCGCACCTCTTGCGAGCTTCGGCAAACGAGCGCCCGTTTCACCAACTCGTTTGCGAATGCCTGGTCCAAGCTCTTGATCGCGGAACGCAGACGGCTCGCTTGTGAAGGGTTGACGCTCAATTCACACACGCCCAAGCCGATCAACAATTCTGCGAACTCAGGTTCACCCGCTTCCTCGCCGCACACGCTGACGGGGCAATCCCATCGCTCGGCGGATCCCACAATGTGCTCGATCGCTCGCAACACGGCTGGATGCATCGCAGTAATAGCGTCACTGTCGGGCGTCAGATCGCGGTCAGCGGCCAACATATATTGGGTCAAGTCGTTCGTGCCGATGGCGATGAAGTCGGCAAGTTCAAGGATTTCTTCCAGACAGAATAGGGCCGCAGGGGTTTCGATCATCGCACCGATTTGTGGTCGCCGGAGTGCGCCGCAATCCTCCATGACCTCTTCGACGACCTCGACGGCTTGCGCAAAATCATCGCCACCGATCACCATTGGGAACAAAACCTTGATGTCGGCAGTCTGAGCGACCTGAGCGATCGCGGTTAGCTGCGAACGAAGTAGATGTTTTTCGATGAGAGAAAAACGTAGCCCACGCAATTTCAAAATCGCCGGATCCAAATCTTGATCCAGCGACAGAAAAGGTGGCAGCTTGTCTCCGCCAAGGTCAAACGTTCGGATGACCAGCGGCCGATCGCCGAGTCGTTCTGTCATCTTGGCATACGTACGAAGCTGCAACTCGGTGTTTGGCCGTTCTTTGGCTTGCAAGTAGAGAAACTCGGTTCGGAAGAGGCCGACGCCCGCCAGCCCGCTAAGGAGTACTTGATCAAGGTCGGCTCGCAAACCAACATTACCCCATAGCGTAATATCGGTTCCATCAAGCGTTCGACAGTGCCCAGAGTCAATCACTTCCACCACGTTGGACTGGCGTTCAATATTGACCATCCTCGCGTCGAAGTCTGACAATTGATCCTTGGTCGGCTCGGTCGTGACGGTGCCCGCCTCCCCGTCAATCAGCACAGTCATTCCGCTTGTGATCCGCTGGCTAACATCCAAAATGCCAGAGACAGCGGGAATGCCAAGCGATCGTGCGATGATGGCAGTGTGTCCGAGCTTTCCGCCAAATTGCGTCACGATTCCGACAACACCCGAGTTCGCCAAGGCAATTGCATCGGAAGGAACAAGTTCGCGAGCAACGATGACTGAGCCACTTGGAAAGTCAACCTTACTGGTTAGCGTGACGCCGATCAGATGTCGCATCATGCGTTGTCCGACATCGCGAACATCCACTTCCCGCTCACGTAGGTAATCACTGTCAATCTTCTGCAATCGACTGACCATTTGGCAAATGACAGAATCAAGTGCCTCTTCGACGCCGACAAGGTTGCTCGATATCCGCTCTTTCACCAACGACGCAATCTCACTTGCCATTGCCGCGTGGGCCGACACGAGTTCGACCGCCGAGGCGATAGACGGATTGCAGTTGGCGAGAGTGCACAGGACACCGAGGTCTTGCCTGGATCTTTCCAGGGCGTCGTCCATTCGCTCGCATTCACCGTGAACATTAGCTCTTAATATCGAATCGGGCTGGTTTAATTGTGGTAACTCAATTGTTCGCTGCAATTCATGTCCCACCAGAATCGCCACTCCCTTGGCGAGCCCGGGCGAAAGCGTTTTCCCTTCCATGTGTTCCACTGAAAGTATCCTTACGTTTGATTTCAATTGAGATTTGGTATTGCTTTGTTTGTTACGAATTCATACACGGATCTCTATTTTGCTAAGAACGAAGTTGTCTTAATCCGATAACAGGGCGAAGACTCTTCCCTAACCAGTCGGTGCGAGATCGCAACTGAATCCGAGTCAAGCCGAAACGAATCCAGCACTTGGGCTTATCTGAAAACCCAAAGATGACGGTTGCATGATCGCCCGATGATGCCTGCAGGATAGACGGACACGTCGGATAAGCACCATCCTTCAAGACATAACGTGGTGTCCTGGTAAAACCATCCACCATGATCGCCCCCCTGTGCGAACGAGAGGCCTGTTGCGGTTCGTCCGTAGAGGAGTATCATCCACGGGAGCAAAAAGCGAATTGCGAAAAGAGAGATGCCAGCCACAATAGGTGGGCACGACGCCTTGGTACCAGAGTGATGGTTTCGCACAGGCCAATATTTCAGTGTACCGCAATTTCAGTTCCACACAATCCTTCATCGCACGACGGATTGTGGCATTCAGCGCTGAATCAACGCTCATTCGAGAATATCTGGGCATGGTATGTTTGTCGTCGAGGCGCCGTTAAAAACCATTTCTATGTCGGATTCTGCGCAGTCGCGATGACAGACTACACCGCAGCGAAATCCACTATGTTTGCTACTTGTGAACCGCTCGCTTGGCTGCGTGAGCTGTTCATTCAACTGAAACTGGTTCTGGTGAGTGCCTTAAGGATGAGTATGCTACCAATCAGGATCCGTTCCGACTGACTCGCAGTGTTGCTGCACTTTCCGTTATTACCGAATTTGGCTTCTGGGATCGAGTCGCTGAGGACGCCGGTTCCCTGCTGGAAGATTGCAACTCCGCTTCGATCCCCATGGTGGGACTGACGTCATGGCAAGCGTTGAAGGAGCGTGCGAGCGTGCAGACTGGTCAGAAGGTATTCATTCCGGCTGGCTCCGGCGGTATTGGCACGTTTGCAATCCAACTCGCAAAGCACCTCGGTGCAAGCGTTGGAACAACCACAAGTACTTCCAACGTCGACTTCGTTAGGAGTCTTGGTGCAGACGAAGTCGTTGACTACAAGAAACAGCACTTCAAAGACGTGCTCAACAACTACGACCACGTGCTGGGAACGCTGAAGGGCGAAACCATCGAGAAATCCTTACCGCTCATGAAATCCGGCGGCAAAGTCGTATCGCTGGTTCGACCTCACACCGTACCCTCCGTAAGAGTCCGTAGCTCCCCACCGCCACCTGCTGCGCCACCTGCTGTGTCCGCATTTCCTCACTTGCCTGCTGTGTCCCGCCTGTGCCAGCGCCGAGAACAGATGCCTGTGCCAGCGCCCGAGAACAGGCGCCGACTGGGCGCGGAAACACGTGCCATCGGCAACACGCTGCTATCTCTTATCG
>JAGQPR010000429.1 GCA_020426625.1 Planctomycetales bacterium | reverse complement strand
AGCTCGACAAGCGTGAATGCCCTGTTCTTGTGACAAGGCGAGTTCATCTTAGTAACTTTTCAAAGTACGAGTAGTTTTTAGAACACCATGATGTTCGCTTGCAATTGACCAATTCGGACATGCAAGCGCGAGCTAGAGAGCCTCAGTGAGAATCCCCAAAAGACGCGACAGTTCGTTAGCTATAGGAGATTGCTAACAGGGCCGCGGAGGAGGTGGCTCAGGTGCACAAGGCAGAATTGAATAGATATCTGAAGCAAAAGCTGTCCATCCCTGTCGCTCTACGTCACATGGAATTCGAACTGCTTCGCATGGCAAGAATCGAGGCAACACATGCTCGGTAGTTGAAGCAGTGTTAACCGCTGATAGCTGCAGAGAATCACCTTGTTCCCAATCGGCATGCTGAGATTGAGAAGAACCGATTTGGTCAATGTATTCCCAAACATCAACTTGAGAAGTTGGCCGAACGGCAACCTGCGGAGCAGTCTCGCCGCACGGCAAGGCAAGCGTAAATTCCCACCCAAAAAATGACCAGTGCTCATGGGCATCGCTTAACCCCAGAGAACTAGTGGATAATGCGTTGGCCGTTTGAATTCGCTCCGCAGATTCGTGCTGGCGGGTATTGGACTGAGTGTGAGAATGGGGATGCTGGTGATCGTGTCCATCGAGAGAGTCCCCAACGTGAGTGTGCGTCGCATTTCCGGAGTGATGGTGAACGTGCCCTTCATTGCTCCCAGTCGATGAGTTTTCGTCAAAGTCGCTTGACGATGCTTCCGATTGCCTCGCGTGGGAATGAGAATGGCTTTGCGAACCTCCAACGTGTGTATGTTTCGCTGTGGGATAACATAGCCCAACCCCAAGAATGCATGTGAGCATGCACCACGGTAAAAACCTTCGAATTCTCAGGTAAGATTTTTTTGGCACAACAAGTCTGCGATATTGGATAGGATCGACGGAGCATTCTAGTCGAGGAGATGGAAAGAAGGACATGGAGACGAATCGACTCCGGTTAAATTCTCTAATCCTTTATCAAACTGCAATCCTAACCCCGTCAAATACTGGTCGAAACCCGCTCGGTAGGTTGGCACTGGCAGTTTGACAATCTTCAAGTGTGGCACTTGTGGCACTGGCTTTGCCAGTGGATTGGTACTTATGTACCAGCTGGTATTCATCGAGCATAAAACTGAAAACGAAGGAGTGGTCGCTGCCAGGCCGATTTCGGCCCGCTGCTAGTTAATTGTGAAAGGGAGTGCAAGCTGCTGCTACCCAAACCTACATCTGCACGCCGGTGCCACACAGAATATGCGCCCGTTCGGGATGAGTTGCTGCAAGTACGTCTTAGCTTAGCTGATCGCGTACATTTTCACTAATTCCAGGTTCACGCGAAATTCCCCTTCAATCGCACACCGATGCACGGTTTACGTAAGCGCAAATGCCTTTGGATGCATTGGCCGACGAATTTCTCCGTTCTTGTTCGATGCGGCGATCGAATCAACTATTGTTGCCTACGTTGTCGCCAGATTTGATGTCAAAACGATGACAAATCGGCTTCAGGTGTTGGCCTATTGGTGCCAAATGACGGACCGTCAGTGCCCGTCTTTGGGCACATAGCATTTCGCTGCTCCGGATACTGTTTCCTCAAACCTCAAACTTTCGCCTGCAACATGGGCATTGTCCCTCGAACCCCGGCGAGTGTTTTGAACAGCAAGGCTTCTTCGATGGTCAATGCGCATAATCGCGAACGGCGATGGATGCGAGTACAATATGGGATGTAAGGAAAGATTGTTGCCGCAAGAGATGCCGCATGCGTAATCGTCGTTTGTCACGAGACGTGATCGGTCAACGAGGATCGCAAATTTATGAAGAGAAACGGCAGGCAAAACTTGAAGCCGATAGCCATGGTCTCTTTGTATACTCTGCTTTCAGCGAGAAGCCGCGCTGACCTTCGGTGCCGAGAATCTTGCTACCGTGGCAGGGTTTGAGCGACTATCAAGGCTAGTCCCGCAAATCGATCTTGCAGCACCCAAAGTCGAGCGATTTGGCGACCGACCGACTCTTCAAAAACTCCTTATTCACTGCGTAGTAGATGAATTTTCCCTCGCGTTCAGTCGTGACAATGTCCGCGTGATAGAGGACGCGAAGGTGATGCGAAACGTTGGCCATCTCCAGTTCAAGTAGAACCACTAAATCCGACACGCTCATCGGACTTGCCTGCAAGGCACGAACAATTTGCAATCGAACAGGGTCAGCCAACGCTTTGAGGTAGCTGGCGCAAAGTGCAGGATCTGCGGTGGATTCGCCGTCTGTTGACATGCTTAAGCGAACTCTGAAAGAAGGAACATCAGACAAGATTTTTCCAGTATCCGCTCTTGGTTCACTTGGTGCAACGCGAGATTCGCGCGTAATCAATGACAAAAGTGAGCATTTCGGATTTGCAGTGGTTGACACGCACGCCCGCCATTCGCACACTCAAACGACCGTTTGACTATTGGCTTTCGTGAGGATAATGCGAAATGAGAATGCATTCTGCTCGAAGAGTCGCATTTACGTTGGTTGAACTGCTGGTTGTCATCGCCATCATCGGGATCCTTGTAGGACTCCTTCTCCCGGCCGTTCAAGCGGCACGTGAAGCGGCTAGAACAATGCAGTGTAGCAACAATATTCGTCAACTCGGGCTGGCGGCACACAACCATGAGTCAGCCTTGAAAGTACTTCCACCTGCCTATCGGGCTCAGTCAATTGGCGGTGCGCCCGCATACTTCGATTTGTGGGGCACCTTGGCGTTGCTCACTCCGTACTTGGAGCAGACTAATGTTTACAACGCTATCGATCTTAAGCTGACAATGTATCAACTGGCACCTCCTTACGGAATTCAGGCACCCGTGGCGGTCAAGACGTTTGTACCGACGTTCATGTGTCCCAGTGACAGCGGTGTGGCTGTTGCAAGCAACGTGTATGCAATCGATGGTGATTTAGCACCGAGCAACTACGCGTTCTGCCTCGGGACGGGCACTACCCGAGGTAAGACCGGTTGGCTCGGTTCGCCTTGGGATGCAGATGGAGTATTCTTTGCCAGCGGAAAGGTCCGTATCACTGATATCAAGGATGGAACCAGCAACACGGCTGGCGTTTCGGAGCGATTACTGGGCGAAGGCCCCGAATCGACGACCTTTGCGTCGCGAGCTGAGATTCGTCCACAGCGTATGTACGTCAACCCTGGTGCTGAAACGAATGACGCCAATTGCGATGCGTCGCTCCGTGTGAACTACAGTCAACGTCGAGGCTACACGTGGGTTGCTGGCGAGCCTCGCTGCTCCAGTTACAACCACTACTATCCGCCGAACGATCGAAGCCACCCGGACTGCGTCGCAAACTTCTCGGGCACCGACCCACTGACTCGCAGCTCTGGCCACGGACTGAGCACGGCTCGCAGCAACCACACGGGCGGCGTGATGACTTGGTTCTGTGACGGTAGCACGCACTTTGTTTCGGACTCGATCGACATGGTTGTATGGCGTAGCCTAGCAACTCGAAGCGGAGGAGAGGTGGTGCAGCATGACTTCTAGCTCAAAACTACTTGGTTCGAGAAAATCGGAACTGACGCAGGAGCAAGTAGCTACGTATCACCGCGACGGAGTTCTCCTGGTGAGGGAAGCTTTCGATGCGTACGAAGTTCAAGAATTGGGCGATGAAGCGGACCGTATTCTCGAGTCGCACGCTCACCTCCTGAACGAAAACAATTTACGAACACGCTACACGCCGCATCACGAAAGCGGACTACCCGTCTTTGAGAAGTTTGATCCGTTCGTAGACTTGTCGTCCGTTGCTCGAATGATGGTGCAAGACGAACGTATTCGCAAGCCATTGAGTGCCATCTATGGCGAGCCTGCTTGCCTCTTCAAAGACAAGCTGATCTATAAGCCGCCTGGTGCAACAGGAGCAACACTACACCAAGATTGGATTAGCTGGCCAGGTTTCCCTGAATCTTTCATAACAGTACTCGTCGCCATTGACCCGTTTACTGCAACTAGCGGCGCGACGGTATTCTATCTGGGCGAGCACAAACGTGGTTACTTGTCGCCGCGAGATACCCAGCAGCATCATATTCTTGAAGCGAGTCAGTTTGAGGTACGACCTACACCCCTGGAAATGGAACCGGGAGATATGGCCATGTTCTCGTGCTTCGTTCCCCACCGATCTGCGCCTAATCTTAGTTGTCGGCACAGACGCGGATATTTCATCAGTTACAACGCATTGTCGGACGGCGGAGACCAATACCAGTCACACTATGCCGAGTTCCATCAGTGGATTCGAGCCCGATATCCAGATCCTCGACGTAGCGAGTTTTATTTCGCATGACTGCGTCGTCAGCAACCATTGAACAAAGTCAACGAATCGTGATTGAGGACGATTCCGAAGTTCTCGATGTAACTAATGGGGTGACAGTTCAAACCAATTCTACACGTGCGTTCAGTGGCTGGTACGCGGACTTCATCGTGGTCCTTGTCGGCGCTATTGCGATGGCGGCAACCTATCCAGGCCGCACGCATGGCCTGGGAATGGTCACGGAACCGTTGTTGCAGGATTTCCAGCTTTCGACCGACGATGGTCGTGTACTTTTTGCGACGATCAATTTCTGGGCGACGCTCATTGGGTCTGTATTCTGCATCCCCATCGGCTGGCTGTTTGATCGCTTTGATCGGCGTTCAGTATTGGCGGCCAATCTCACGCTCCTAGGCTTGGTTGTCATTGGCATGAGCCAAGTGACTAGCCTTTGGGCTCTGGCAATCGCGATCATTCTGACCCGAGGTCTTGGGCAGAGTGCTCTCTCGGTCGTGAGCGTTACGATCGTGGCCAAATCGTTCTCAGCTCAACGCCTGGGACTGGCGATGGCTTGGTACGCGGTTCTATCTGCTCCTTTCCATCTCGCTTTAATCCAGGGTGTTGGCTGGGCTTTCACGCTTGACGGTATTTCGTGGCGAACCATCTGGGCTGGCATTGGTGTATCGCTTGTCGCCCTATCAGGTAGCGCATGGCTGCTGCGGCAATCCTGCGACTCGACAGCGGGAAAGAACTTAGCACACAATAGCAATGGATTCACTCTGCGGCAGGCGCTTCGCACACCGGCATTCTGGACATTTAGCTTGACGATCTCAGCCTGGGGTATGATCTACGCTGGCGTAGCACTTTTCAATGAAGACATCTTTCGCGAGCGAGGCTTCGAGCGACGCTTATACTTCAATGTTCTAGCCGAAGTAACGCTCGTCGCGATTTGTGCAAAGTTCTTTTTTGGCTGGTTGGTGAACTACATACCCCTGAATCGATTGCTGGCTGCATGCCTCATAGTAACGTCGCTGTCATTAGTCGGCTTGACTCAGGCGACCGAAGTCTGGCACGCCTATGTGTACGGGGTGGGCCTGGGAATTGCCTCGGGAGCAATCGCGCTACTGTTTTTCGCGACCTGGGGAAGACTGTACGGCAATCGCGAACTGGGGCGAATACAAGGAGTTGCTCAGATGCTGACGGTGTTTGCCTCAGCGGCAGGGCCGGTAATTTTCACCGCAAGTAAGCGAGCTACTACATCCTATACCTTTATCTTTATGGCACTAGCAAGTTTCATGTTCGCGATGGCAATCGTCGCGCTGTTCACTGCTTTACCCAACCCAAACACTGACCTCGCTTCAACTTCAGATCACTAAAGGATATGACACAATGGCCACCAACATAGAGCTCCCAACCATCGTTCCCGTCGTTCGCTTTCACATCTCACTCAACGTGACTAACCTAGTAAGATCCGTTCGATTTTACGAGATACTTTTTGATCGGCCGCCAGCAAAGTGGCGCGATGATTACGCCAAGTTTGAAACGGACGAACCGCCGCTCGTGCTCTCTCTTGAACCTAATGGAAAGTCAGGGGGCGGCACTCTCAACCATTTGGGCATTCGGCTTGGAAACCCTAGACAGTTGGTGGCTGCTCAAGAGCGACTCGAAAAACGTGGCGTGCGGTCTCAGCGTGAAGAAGGTGTTGAATGTTGTTATGCGAAGCAAACCAAGTTTTGGGTTCACGATCCCGACAACACGTTGTGGGAGTTTTACACGCTTGATGACGATTCACTCGATCGTCGCGGCGTCGGGCAGAGTTTGGAAGTGATGACCGGCAGCACCTTGCCCGAAGATGCCGTCGTGTGGGAGCATCGCCTCGGGACGCCAATTCCCGTTCGCATTGATGCCTGTGATGATTCGGTTGACGAAGTTCGCTTGCGAGGCTCCTTTAATTTACCCACGTCGCCCGAAGACCGAGATCGAATCATCACCGAGGCCGCGCGGGTACTAAAACCCGGCGGTCGCTTACTCCTGCGAATGTTGACGGGAGAAAAGGAACATGCCAGCCCCTCGCTGTCCGGTCCTGGAGCTGTCGTCAAATTCGTGCCAGCCAAAGATGACCTAATGCAGCTTGCCGCAAACTCAGCCTTCTCAGGACTGCGATTACTCAAATACGACGACCCACCGTGCTTTGTGCACGACGGAATTGCCATGCGCGAGACCTATATCGAGTCGTTTAAGGCATAGGGGTAAAGCAAGTCGAAGCGGGCGAGACGAAAACTGTTTAGGCTTATTTCTACAAAGTAGCGTTGCCGCTATAGCTCACGACAACGATTCAATCAACTGAAAGCAGTCCCCTACACGCCTATCGACGCAGGTGGTTTGTTCCACGCAGTGTGCGAACAATTGAGAACTGCTAGTTCGGCTAGCGGCTGTCTCCAATGGACATATAGCTGCTCCACAAGACGGGGTGCTGTCCGCTGGTCAGTTGGGCTCCCTCGCGTCCGACGGGTAGCAAGGA
>JAGQPR010000428.1 GCA_020426625.1 Planctomycetales bacterium | reverse complement strand
ATCCGCAAAGCCCCAAAGTAAGGTTCCTGGGTACCGTTCACCCCTTCGGCGAATATTTACGTCGAATTAGACGTAACTTTCGGTGGGAGGGTGAGTTGCGATGAAACCATGGCGGCGATAAGCGAGAAGTATCAAAAAATATACGCTGCGGAGACGGATCATATTTTTCAGCCGCCTCTCGCCTAAACGCTGCGAACAGCCTCATGCTTCCCCAAAGACTTGATGTGAACCAGTGGTTTATTATGCTCCCCTGCTATGCTGACTTCTTGGGATTGGAATGCTGCTGCAGGGGAGGGGCGGACGTAATTCGGCTGGGGAGCACTCCAACTATTTGGGCCGGCGATCGAAGCTTCTGTTAACCAACAGTAACTTAATATTATTAACGTTTCTCAGCAATTCAAAAAGATTTCCACTCGCTCTTTGGAAGAATCTCGTTACGTGTGCGTTTACAATTTAGTCTCCCGACAATGAAGAGTGTAGTTTGCCTAAACTAGTGGATGCAAAAGGCAACCAATTTGCTGAACAACCGAAGGGAATGCAAGCCGTGAAGATGACAGTGTTGTTGGCAGAGGACGATCCCATCACCAGACGTGGGTTGACGGAAGTCTTGCGCAAGGAGGGGTTGATAGCGATCCCTGCTGCAGATGGACGACAGGCGTGGGATCTATTCCAACAACATGCACCGGATTTCGTCTGTTTGGATGTCATGATGCCAGGCTTGAGCGGCTACGACGTGTGCCGCAAGATTCGCCTGGCTGGATCTCAAGTTCCCGTCATTTTCATCACGGCCAAGGGGGAGGAAGTTGACAAAGTTGTCGGACTGGAACTGGGTGCCGACGACTATATTGTCAAGCCTTTTGGTGTCAAAGAAATGGTCGCTCGCATCCGCGCTGTTGCCAGACGCTGTTTGAAAGAGCAATCGGCGGAGTCGGAGAATAGCTTGCCGCAAGTTGAGTTCGCCATGGACGATCTAGTCGTGTTCCCAACGGAACTGCGGGCTCGTCGCGGTGAACAGGTCTACGACTTGAGTTTGCGCGAAGTACGCATCTTGTCGCTGCTGTTTCGGTCAGCGGGGCAAGTCGTGGATCGCAGAACGCTCATGAACTATGCATGGAACCAAGAGTATTTCCCCAACAGTAGAACTTTGGACCAGCATGTTTCCCAGTTGAGGAAACGCATTGAAGTGGATTCAAAGAATCCCAGACTTATACAAACTGTGCATGGTGTCGGCTATCGATTTCAACCTGGGTTGGATGAAGGGTAGTTGGTCCGAAACGGCGAGTTCGCAAACTGTCCATAAGGACAAACCAGCGATCAAGGACTGTGAAAAATAACTTGCCCGTTTTCGACACTTCTCGCTGATCGCCACCAATTCAACTTACTTTCCCTCGGGCCTACCATCAAAACTTGGGTACAAAATCCACTGAATTGGGCACGCAATCCATTGCATACTTGCACGCTTGGGGCAGTCAGTTATGGCGTTTGGGAGCGAGGATAGGCTCCGCTGGCAGGATTCGCCGAGCGATTCTCAGTTTTGCACTGCGCGATCGAGGGTTTATCCCCACCTCGTCTTCGTCCGCTTGAATAGGTCGCCGCGTGATTACTTCCAAGCGCTGGTCCTCACGAAATGCATGTTTTACACGACGGTCTTCCAGCGAGTGAAAACTGATGATGAGTAGCTTGCCACCGATCTTCAAACACCCGGGAAGAAGCTGTAGAGCGTTTGTTAATATATCCAGTTCACGATTGACCACGATGCGAAGCGCTTGAAAAGTACGAGTGGCTGGGTCAATGCGACCGTGTCGTTGCGATCTGCCCGCCCCTTTAGGAACACAACGATAGATCAACTCACGCAATTCATCCGCCTTGCGCAGGGGCGATATCTTTCTTTGTTCGACGATGCGACGGGCAATTCTGCGACTAAACCGCTCTTCACCAAATTCGAAGATTGCGTCCGCCAACTGACTCTCATCCACTCGCTCCAGCCATTCCCAGGCGGCTTCCCCTTGCGTTGGATCAAAGCGCATGTCGAGATCACCATGTGTCTGAAAGCTAAACCCTCGGTCTTGGTCAGCCAATTGATCGCTGCTGAGACCCAGGTCAAGCAGGATGCCATCCACAAGCGGCCAATTCAGTTCTTCCAATAACTGCGGGAGCGTGTCATAGGAAGCATGATGAGCCTTTCCGTGGGCAGGCAAATTCTCCTTGAGCCGCAAGATGGCGGCTGGGTCACGGTCCAATGCTAACAGCCTCCCAGACGCTCCTAAATGCTCTGCGATCAGCCGGCTATGGCCGCCACCGCCAGCCGTACCGTCTACCCAGAACTCACCAGGTTGCGGATTGCCCAACTCGAGAATCGGTCGAGATAACACAGGGATATGAACGGAGTCGTCCAGTGGAATTGCTCCTGGAAACGGCAAAGAAACGCCCAGAATACTGAGACTTTGCATTGAACGCCAGCACGCGCCCTGTACAAATCACGCTTCACCGAACGATGTGTCGTTTTTTCGGCTCCAGAGGGAGAGTGACTTGCCTTCGTTGCGTTCGCCCCAAAATGCTCAAAATCCAATTTCAAAACGGAGATCCAGTGCTACCGCAACTGGTCAAGTAGACGCTCAGCGATCTCGCGTTGATTCCGCGCCAAAGCCTGGCTCGGCAAGTCAACACCAGATAGCAACCAAGCGCGAACCGAACCAATCGTGAATTCCGCGATTTGCAAACAGACGAAAGACCGTTCTGTCACATGTCGATGCACGGCAATCCCGTGTCGATTTACCAAGCTAAGTGTCTCCTCCGCCAGCATGTGTACGATCGCGTCTGCCCGCGGTGACTGGAGCGTGGCAAGCGCGGTCCCACCCACTTCGCGAAAGTGCTCCAGCAGTCCGCACAAGATCTGCTCGCTATATTCTGGAAACGGAGTTTGCGCCAACTTTATCACGATTGGTTGGCAGGCCTGACGAAACAGATCCTCTTTGTTGCGAAAGTACTCGTAGAAAGTCGTCCGTCCGACATCCGCTTGGCTGATGATTTGCCCTATCCGAACTTGGTCAAACTTGTCGTTAAGAAACAGTTCGTGAAAAGTGTCAATAATCGCTCTTTTCGATGTAGCGTCGTGATCAGTTTGCATGCTGAATCCTAACCGAACAAAACTTGGACTTTGTTCTGAATCGCGGTTGGCAACGCCAACGCTGTTTGCAATGTGGGGGTCTTCCAATAAAACCGCCGCTGCCACAAGCCGCAAAAGGGTGTCTACCGCAGCTGGCTGGTCGAATTTGTTGAACAGACCTGGTCGTTGAGTGGACCAAGTCGCTTACACTTCTTGCAACATAAAGGTATCCGGGGGCTACGATGTCCATTCCACGTCCTGATTCACCCGATGGTCGACATTCTGATGCAGTCGTAGGTACGATCCTAGTCGTAACCTCGATATTAGTTATCGCCTTGATTTTGCACCATCCTACCGGCCGTGGCCACGATTTTCAGGAGTTCACGCGGCAGCTGCACACTATCCATGATCTGAACCAAGCGGTTCACGGCACGGGAATTCTGATGATGTGTGTGCTTGCTTGCTGTTTCAACGAGGTATGCAATAAACTCGTTAAGACCTTTATCGCGCAACTAGCCTGCGGCATGTACTTGTTGGGATCGGCCGGAATGATTCTCGCAGCCCTTGTCAGCGGCTTTGTTGTTCCCAACTTTGCTTTCCATTTCTCGGTAGAGCACGATGGCCAAGCGCAAACCCTCGAAGCCATTGTGCATGCCTTGCGGTCGTTCAACCACTCGGGCTATCAACTAGGTGTCGTCGGTTTGTCTTTGGCGGTGTTCTTGTTGTCACTAGCTATCCTACGGCAAACTCAATCGCGAATATTGGGGTGGGGAGGGTTGATCGTTGGCGCTTTGGGGATCATCGGTCTTCAGACTAAGTGGTTCGCTCCCTCGATCCAAGGCGTGCTTCTCTTCTTCACACTGCAAGCAATGTGGAATACCTCGCTCGGCATGCTGCTGATGCGTCGCAGCTTGGGTACTACGATAGGCGAAGAATCGGACAATCGTGGCCGCAACACCTGAATCCGAATGGGATTGAAAACAAAAAATAGAGTTGCGAAAAATGCCGCATTCGGGCTGCGATTCGTCGTTTTGAGTGTGATATTTCCCGTAAACGGCTTTAACGGAACTCCAGGCTGCATCTCTCAACTGTGGCACAATATCCAGGTTTTCTGTTGGTTCAACTGAGCTGTCGGAACAACCGATAGTTCTTCACGTAGTTAGACTGTATAGTCCGGATCAGTCGCTATCCTTTCCTGGATTAGTTCAATTGTCCCTTCCGGAAAGTCTTGGCTGCGCCCTGTATTGAGCACCACTCGGTGTGGAATTCATGGCGGGGCAGAACGGTATTGACGTGCATCGCGCAAGCGAGTGGTATGTTTACTCGTCGCCAACTCGGCATCGACGAGAATTGCATCCAAGGCTACTGAGAAGGATTCCACGAAGTATGCTCATGCGCCACCCGCATCCTGAGTTACAGTTTGCTTACAAACTACCGTACGGCGCGGTCGTCACCGATCGCGGAGTACAATTTGTTGTTTTCAGTCGCAGTGCAACAGCCATGCGGGTTTTGCTCTACGACGACGTTGACGATCGCGAGCCAGCGGAAATCATCGACTTCGATCGCGATACCGATCGCTGGGGAGACGTCTGGAGCGCTTTTGTGCCCGGTATTGGACCCGGGCAGTTATATCACTTTCAAGCGAACGGTCCGTTCGATCCCGAATCGGGACAATGGTTTGACGGCAATGCCCGTTTGATCGATCCCTACGCGAAAGCTCTGGCGGGTTGCTTCCAAAAGAGCAATGACGGCATTATCCGACCTCCCAAATGCGTAGTAGTCGACGACTACTACGATTGGGAAGGCGACCGCCATATTCGTCGCCCTTTAGCAGAGACCATCATTTATGAAACTCACGTACGCGGGTTCACTAAGAGTAAGACCTCACGCGTCCGTTTCCCGGGTACCTATCTTGGCTTGATAGAAAAGATTCCTTACCTGCAGGATCTGGGTGTGACTGCGGTCGAATTGATGCCAGTGCATGAATTCCCCATTTTGAACATACACGGTAATGAACCTGAGAGGCCGAATTACTGGGGCTATGACCCGATGGCTTTCTTCGCCCCGCATCGTGGCTACGCCTACGACCGGTCGCCGGGCGCTCAAGTCAACGAATTCAAGGCGATGGTTAAGGCCTGCCACCAGGCGGGGCTGGAAGTCATCCTAGATGTCGTCTTCAATCACACCTGCGAAGGCAATGAGCACGGCCCAGTACTGAGCTTCAAGGGGCTGGAAAATCAAGTCTATTACATCCTCAATAGTGGTGGCGGCCACTACAGCAACTACTCGGGCTGCGGCAACACTTTCAACGGAAATCATCCCATTTGCCGCGAGTTGATCTTCCATTGCCTAAGGCATTGGGTTCACAACTATCACGTGGATGGATTTCGCTTTGATTTGGCCAGCATTCTTTCCAGGGATCGCAACGGCAATCTGATGCCCAATCCGCCCATGGTGGAGATGATTGCCGAGGACCCGATGCTGGCCGACACGAAGATTATCGCAGAAGCCTGGGATGCTGCGGGCGCCTACCAGGTTGGATCATTCGGCGACCTGCGCTGGGCGGAATGGAATGGACGCTACCGAGATGATATCCGCCGATATTGGCGCGGCGATTCAGGCCTGATCGGTCCCATGGCAACGCGACTTGCCGGATCGTCTGACTTGTACGAGCATGCTGGTCGTGCTCCGTATTGCAGTATCAACTTTATCACTAGCCACGATGGATTCCCTTTAAACGACCTTGTCAGCTACAAAGAGAAACACAATCTCGCCAACGGTGAAGACAATCGCGACGGGGATAACAACAACTGTAGTGATAACTTTGGAGTGGAAGGTCCGACGCGACGCAAGCAGATCGATCGCATGCGTCTGCGTCAGATCAAAAATATGCTGGCGACCTTACTGTTAAGTCAGGGGGTCCCGATGATTGTGATGGGAGATGAAGTTCGTCGTACACAGAAAGGAAATAACAACGCTTACTGTCAGGACAACGATATTTCATGGTTCGATTGGAAATTGGTCAAACGAAACGAGGAGTTGCATAATTTTGTTCGCGGTTTGATTCAGTTGCGAAAGAGTCAACCCACCCTACGTCGTACTCGTTTTCTTACGGGCAGACCTTTTGACCCGCGCGGAATTCCCGATGTAAATTGGTACAGCCACCTTGGCTTGCCGTTCAATTGGGAGAATCCGTCAGGTGGACTCGTCTGTTGGTTGCCAGCCCCAGCTGCCGCCGACGATCCAGAGGGAATCGGACGCGATCTGTTGTTGCTATTCAATGGCACGCCAGAGCCGCTTAGGTTCACCTTGCCCGATCAAGTTCGAGGACAACGTTGGACCTTGTTGATCGACACGAATGCGGAATCATCTCAAGATATCTTTCCGAATCTAGATGGTCCGCCCGCACCTGCGAGTCGACGAGTCGAGCTGACTCATCGTAACCTTCAAGCCTATGTGGCCTAGTAAACGTGTTTCGGCCCGCTGGATTAAATTTCACTCGGCCGTGACCTGAGCGATTCTAAACAACCATCAATCTCATCGCCTGCGACGGTCAATACGCACCGTCCGCAGGCTATTTCTTTTGGTGGACCGCCAAGAAGGGACAGGCACCGTGGCCTAGTGTCAAGAATTGGAAATTCAGTTCCACGCAATCCTTCCGCAAAGTTAGCCGCTGTGCGCTAGCACGCGGTTTTTGACGGAACCGCACGCTAGCGCGCTAGAGGCTGATGTGGCATCGGAAT
>JAGQPR010000427.1 GCA_020426625.1 Planctomycetales bacterium | reverse complement strand
TGCGCATTCCAGCCAGCAGCTTGGCAACTCATACTCTCACGGGCTCACGCAGAATCGCCCGATCGCGTAAACCGACCTCATACACCGGGTGCTGCGAGTTAATGCCAAATCACCGTGGAGCAACTTGTTGCGTCTAGTCGAGACTTACATCCGTCCATCCGGATATAGGTTTTTCATGGCCGGAAATGGTCGGGAGACGATCTCATTTTCGGACCGGCAGCCTGTCGTTTATCGTGACTGCAGCTTTTGCCCGTTCATAGTCGTCTTTCGTTCCGCGAAAGTGTGTCAAGTATGCCTGCCATGCTGATTGCAGTCTCTACTTACATCGAAGAAATGACTTTTGGCTAAGCAATCCAATCTTGGATAACATTGCCACCGACGTCGGTCAAGCGAAAATCGCGACCTTGGAAACGATGCGTTAGCCTTAGATGGTCCAAGCCAAATTGATGCAATATGGTGGCGTGTAAGTCATTGATGTGAACGGGGTTGCGTTCGGTGTACCAGCCGATGTCGTCGCTGCTACCATACACTAGGCCTTTCTTGAGTCCACCACCGGCCAGGAGCATGGTATATGCGAAGGGATGATGGTCGCGGCCGGTGTTTGCCTCGCGACCGCTTCGATTTTCACCCAGGGGAGTGCGTCCAAATTCACTGCCCCAGACCACCATCGTCGAATCAAGTAGGCCTCGCTGTTTGAGATCTCGAATCAACGCTGCGACGGGCTGATCGACGCATTCCGCATTGTGAAAGAGGTTGAAATCCAAGTCGCTGTGCTGGTCCCATGAGGCATGAATGATATTGATGAATCGCACTCCCCGCTCGACCATGCGCCGCGCCAGCAGACAGCTGCGGGCAAAACCATCGTATGTCTTTAGGTGGCTTAACGAACCTCGCCACACCTTGGATGGTTCGGGACGGCCGACGCCATACATGTCGAGAGTCGCCTGCGACTCGTTCGACAAATCGATCAACTCAGGCGCAGCCATTTGCATTCGACTAGCCAGTTCATAGGCTTCGATGCGGCTGGCGATTTCAGGATCATGGACTTCTTGATACCGACGCTGATTCATGGCCCGGACGGCATCCAAGCCTGCGCGTTGCAGGTGAGGCGGCAAACCTTGGGGATTGGTCAGATTCAGTACGGGTTCCCCTTGATTTCGAAAGAGCACGCCGCTGTAAGACGAAGGCAAAAAACCACTTTGATATAGCGTTGCACCGCCACTAGAGCCACGACCAGCGGTTAGCACAACGTAGCCAGGCAAGTTGTTGGACTCGCTGCCCAGTCCATAGTTCAGCCAGGATCCCATGGACGGCATACCAAGACGCGAGACACCGCATTGCATCATCAACTGTCCTGGGTGATGGTTGAATTCATCGCTATGCAGAGAACGAACCATGAGCAAATCATCTGCAACACTTCCCAGGTGCGGTAGCCAGTCAGAGAACTCCATACCGCACTGGCCGTACTTTCGGAATCGACGTGGCGACCCCATCAACGTAGCGGTATCTGGTTTGATGAAGGCGAAACGTGCTTGTTCCAAAATAGACTGCGGAAGGGGCTGTCCGTGCAGCTCATTCAGCTTGGGTTTAGGGTCGAACAGATCCAGTTGTGATGGCGCTCCGGCCATGAAAATAAAGATGCAAGCTTTGGCTTTGGGTTCAAAGTGTGGCGTCCGTACCAAGCTCGACGCGCTCTGCGAATCCTTGGCGGTTTCCGTGGCACATAGCAGGCCTTCGTCGGTAAGCATCGCGCCCAGTGCCATACCGCCCAATCCGCTGGCAGTGGTGGTAAGGAACTCGCGACGAGTTCGGTCAAAGAAATGTGGCCTTCGCTGCATTTCAACTCACTCTCGCGTAAGGAACTCGTCCAGATTTAACATCATACGCACGGTTGCGACCCAAGCGGCGTTCTCTGCCAGTGCAAGGTTGGAAATCCGGTACGCTCCAACCAGCGCCACGGCTTCGTTTGGATGACTGTCGTACCATCGTTGGCAAGTCGTTAACAAATCCATGAATTCAGCTACTTCATCCTCGGAAGGAACGCGGGCAATGCATCGTCTCAGCGCAAATTGCATTCTTTCCGCATCGCTCGATGCCTTAGAATGTGACCATACCAGTTGCGTCAAAGCCTGAGCTGTTTCCACAAACGTCTCGTTGTTAAGCGTGACCAGGGCAGCGATGGGCGTGTTGCTGCGATCACGCTCTACATTCGTCACATTGGAGTCAGGGCAATCGAAAGTCGTCAAGTTGGGGTGAGGCGCCGTGCGTTTGAAATAGGTGTACATGCCTCGACGATAACGATCTGAGCCGGAACTCGTTTGCCACTTAAATCCGCTGTTGTAGGTCAAGTCGGTCACACTGGCGGGAATGGGAGGGAAAACGCTGGGACCACCGATTGGTTTGGATAGCAAACCGCTAGCCGCTAGCGAAATGTCCCGCACAATCTCAGCCTCCACACGAAAGCGGTTTTGACGGTGAAGCAGACGGTTGTTGGGATCCAGCTCCGACACATTCAGTCGATGGCGGGATGATTGCCGATAAGTTGCCGACATAACAATGTATTTCACCAGCTGTTTTCGCGACCACCCGGAAGCAACCAATTGATTCGCCAGATGATCGAGCAATTCGGGGTGAGAAGGCGGATCCCCACGTACCCCAAAGTCGTTCATGGTTGGCACCAATCCCTGGCCAAACAAATGCTTCCATATATGATTGGCAGCCACGCGGGGTACTAGCGGGTTCTGGCCGTCGACTAGCCAGTGAGCCAAGGCAAGCCGATCGCTTTTCGCATCGTCGGCCCGCAATTGCATCGGCGGCAGTGACGACAGCGTTCCTGGGCGGACCGCTTCAAGAGGTTGTTTGAATTCGCCGCGACGCAAGATGTGCGTCTCGCGCAAGTCGGCCGATCGCTGCGCTAGGACGCGGACATCCATCCACGCTTCGTTCGCGGGTTGCTTGGAGTCTCCCGGCGGCTGATCTGCTGAACTTGCTGCCAGGTTGACGAGCGAGGAGCGAAGAACCTTGCTGTTGACTTCATCGGCATTGTTGAAATAGGCGAAGAGCTGGTAGTATTCCTGTTGAGAGATCTGGTCATACTTGTGATTGTGACAGCGGGCGCATCCTACACTCAGGCCGAGCCAAACGGTGCCAAGCGTTTCGACGCGATCCATGACGGCTGCGACCCTCCACTGCTCGTTGTCCGTGCCTCCTTCAGTATTGGTTAGCGTCTGGCGATTGAAGGCAGTTGCCAAGCGCTGCAGCGGCGTGGCAGCTGGCAAGAGATCACCAGCCAGTTGCTCGATCGTGAACTGATCGAAAGGCATATCTTCGTTGATAGCGGCGATCACCCAATCTCGGTAACGCCACGCATCGGGACGGTGATTGTCCTTTTCGTACCCATCGGAATCAGCGTAACGAGCCTTGTCTAACCAGTGCCTGCCCCAGCGTTCGCCGAATTGCGGAGAAGCCAACAAACGATCCACTAATCTTTCGTAGGCAAGTGCAGACGTATCGTTCGTGAAAATGTCGACTTCGTTAGGATCCGGGGGAAGGCCAAGCAAGTCGTAATACAGTCGCCTGATAAGCGTGTATCGGTCTGCTTCCTCGGCGGGTTCGACAGCGGCGCGCTGCAGTCGATCGATAACAAACAAGTCAATCGAATTGTGAATGGGCGCCGCAGCAGACAGCATCGGTGGAGGGCTTGTATCAAGCGATTGATAGGCCCAATGCACTCGCCAGGTAGCTCCATCCATGATCCACTGGCCTAGCAAATCGACCTCGGTTGACGTCAGCTCTTCGTCAGGTGGCATTCGCAAGTCGACGTCAGCCGAGGCGACTCGCACAAGCAGCTGACTCTGGTCCAAGCTGTTGGGTACGATGGCCCGATTACCCGAATCCAGTTCTGCCAAGGCGTGTTTCTTTGAATCCAGCCGCAATCCACCTTCAGCTTTGTCCGGTCCATGGCAATGGAGGCACTTGGCCGCAAGGATAGTCTGCGCACGTTGCGACAAGTCGGTTTGCTTGTCCTGCGCAAGCACAGAGCTCGAAACGTAATCCCCTAACCACGCCAGGGGAAAAAGTAGTATTAGGAAGCTCAGCTTAGTTCGATTGGATGCGCCCATAACCTAATTATACAAACTCTGTCACGTGAAAGCTTATCGATCCAAGTGTCTCGCTGTGAAAGTCCGGCGATGAAAATCGTGTACATAAGGCGCACGTCTAGGTATGCCAAGAGCGAGTCTTGATCATTTCATGAATCCTTAAGAAACGTTATATGCACAAGCCAGTCGTTGAATGATAAGTAACTCCCGCAACTATTGCGTTTGGATAGTTCAATGGTAACTTCGAAAGAGGTAATTCTATTTCACTTTGTACTATGTTTTAGGGGGTAATCTATGGTCAAAAAAAGTCGAGTTGGTTTCACGCTGGTGGAACTGCTGGTGGTCATTGCCATCATCGGGATTCTTGTGGGATTACTGCTTCCGGCAGTACAAGCGGCTCGCGAAGCAGCGCGGCGCATGCAGTGTTCAAACAACCTTAAGCAAATCGGTTTGGCGATCCACAATTACGAAAACGCGACCAAACGGCTACCTCCAGGATCCGGTTTCTACGGCGGTACTGCTGTAGCTTTGGGTTCACTCCCTGCTCCGTACCAGAGGTTCGCTGGTGCACAGAATTTGAACCGGGCGCACTTGCTAGTGCGAATTCTGCCCTACATCGAGCAGACAGCATTATATAATGAGTTCGCCGGAGACGTGGTTACAACTGATAACGCCAGAATTTCTAATCCCTCTAATCCCCAAGGAGGAGAGCTTCTTCGGGGTCTTACGATTTCTTCATACATTTGCCCTTCCGACAACAACGGTGGTCGCTCCGCAACCGTAGATGGAATCGCTTCTCGGATTCAGCCATCAAACTATCATTTCAGTATGGGGCCAACCAACGCGATGTCGGATAACCCTAACTGTCAATGTCCATTGTTCGCCACATTTGTGGCTCGCAGCCAGGCCGGCACGAACGTCAATGCTCCCGCCGGGCCTTTCACACGTCGCGGTGGAATTCTCCCCTACGGCGCAACGGGCAATCCTGGCTATTGTGGCAAATTCGGCGACGTAGCCGACGGACTTTCAAACACATTGTTTTTTGGAGAAACCATTGTTGATTGGTCAGCTCACGCCCTCAATGGCTGGAGTATGGCGAACCAGTGGGGACGATTCACGCAGATTCCAATCAACTGGGATACTCGTTACGTTGATGTTGCGACGGCCACAGCTGCTGGCAAGACCGGCTGCGAAGCCCGTTGCAACTGGAATACGGCCGAGGGCTTTAAGAGTCGGCATACAGGCGGCAGCCAAATGTTGATGGGAGATGGTTCCGTGCAGTTCTTTTCTCAGAACATCGACATGCTCGCTTACAACGCGCTGGGCTCGAAGGCTGGCGGTGAAGTTGCCACATTGGAACAGTAGTCATGAAAAACTCGAGTGCCAGTTTCTGGATACTTCTTCCGCTCGCCGTAATGTTGGCAGGTTGTGGCGAAAGCGATCAGAAGATTCCGATTAGCGGAATCGTATTCTGTGATGGTAAGCCATTTGAAGGTGCTAGCGTAGCTTTCATCGGCAACAATGGCGGATCTTTCAGCTCCGCCACAACGGACAATGAAGGCAAGTTCTCCATGCGGGCTGCTCCTGGCCAAAATAAGGTCGCTGTAAGCAAAGCCAACACGGAGAATGTCAAACCGATGGATCCGAATGAAGATCAGACAATGCCAACCGAGGCAGAGTATGCGATCATGGTGAAGTCTGCCCCCAAACCACTGGTGGCTGAGCGTTTTGCCGATCCGGATAAATCGGGGATTACCATCGAAGTCAAAGAGGGTATGGATTCGGTCGATATCAATGTGACAACGAAGTAATACGGGTCGATTCTATCTGAGCTCGTCCACCTTGGCTCAATCCAGATTGAGCCAAGGTGTTTTTGTTGGACGGTCGTAGCAGAAGTTTCATGCTATCGACGCATTCAGTGTTGCCAACTTCTTAGGTGCCGCTCGGCACCAGTTCCTTGACGTCTTAGCGATCTACCATGAATGATCTCCAGCCAGCTTCCGCGTCTGCAACTGAAACGCAAGCTCGTCAAATTGTTTGGGAACCAAGTTTCGGGCGTAGTCTCTTGGCTTGCGGCTTGGGGGGCGCAGCAGCTTTTTCGATAGTTCAAGCCACTTATCCCATGTTTGCCATGACCGATCTTCCCGAGCTGGGGATTAGCCCTTCGCCGGAGTTGGTCAAGCGATTCACTGAGGCTCAATACGCGTTTTGGACTAGCAACTATTCGCTCGCAACAGCAATTCTAGGTCTTTGTATGGGAGCGGCAGTAGGTTTGGTGAGCACCAAGGCCCGCCGGGTAGTTTCCGGCATCGCTGGGGGCCTTGCGGGTATAGCTGGTGGAGCAGTTGCAGGCTTCTACTGCGGTCGTCTGGTGGCTGGGACACAAATCGTTAGTGCGGATCAATCCTTGTTGCAAAGTACTTTGGTCCATTTTTCTGTTTGGGCCGCCGTATTTGCTTTGTCTGTAGCCGTCGTAGCTGTGATTCAAATTCGGCTAGCTGCTGTCTTGGAAATGTTGATCGTTTCGTTGCTTGCCGCGCTGGCAGTAGCGGTGTTGTATAACATGTCCGCATCCATCTTCTTCTCCAATTCCAATTTGCTGCTGCTTTTTCCTGAAACACTTACAGAAAGAGCATTCTGGTTCGCATTGGCTTCCCTGGTTCTCGGTGTTGGATTGCACCTCGGCTTGAAGCGGAAAATGACTAACCCTACGGTTTGACCAAACCCGAGGTTACGTTCCGCTCGCTGGCA
>JAGQPR010000426.1 GCA_020426625.1 Planctomycetales bacterium | reverse complement strand
GTTGATCTCCCATGACAACGAGTCGATGTGATCCACGATCAACTGGATCAAGCTTGCTGAACTGCCTCCGTCTGTAATCTGTGAGTCCTGACCTTTCCAATTTCCAACTATTGGATCGACATCGTAGATTCGCAACATCGGCTCGTCCTCTCAACTATTAGTAGAGGTAATGCACAGATAGCCACCGCGCAAAGTCGGTGTGAGATCGTGAGGTTCCAAGACCGTTTTTAGGCGGCTGATCACCTTTCCCGCAGGAACTTTCTGTTCGATCTCTTGCTCAGGATCGACGGCAATTGCTTCAAGTTCAATTCGCTGTAAATGCGTCGGTACTCTTTGGCCGATTTTCGCGGCAAGTTGTTCCAGCGTCCGGCCTTGCCATTCATCATCGTCCCAGGAATTCAGAAAACGTAGAATACGGACCTCGTCATTAGAGGACATGAACGGGTCAATTGTCGCTGACCCCAAAGTGCCTCCTGGTTCGCTGCGCTGCATCTGTCGCATCTCTGACAAAAATACAGACTGTTCCGTTGAGAGGAAACCAATACTACTGGCTGCTCTCAAGTTTTGACGGTCTTGTCCCCAAGCTGTTGCATCCAGCTGCAGGACAACGAGACACATGTAGCAGATTGCCACAGTTCTTGCTCGGCCAAGACCAATCAAAAAAAGACTGAATTCGCCCGTCCCCAGCCACAGGGCATGCAGACAACGCCGATGGTTTAGAGATAGCCTCCGCAATACTGATGAAAGCAAATGTAAATCGACAGATAGCATCGTGTTGGATCCTAAGTCCAAATGTTACTTGCGGGCAGAGATACCACCGTAAGTGCAAATTACTTGCCAGACCCGAGATTTGACACGGCTATTAACGAGGATTGTCGCGATGTGGAACAGTCGACAGATCCCGTCGATGGTAAAACACTTGTAGCGTTCTTCAAGAAAAACATAGTTGGGACAACCGTCTTAAAGGTTTGAGATAATGCCGACCTGTCGTGGCGCATTGTTTGCATCGTTAGCAGGTATGGTGCACACTGAGTCATATCCTTGATGCACGCACAAGACTTCTCACGCGTCCGTTTCAGGCCTTCTCTGCAAGGACACGACTATGTTACCATTGCCTCGAGCACTTTTCATTGCCTTGATATTCGTTCGATGTCTGAGTCCAGGAATTGCCCAAGAGAATCAAGGGCTTCGACTAACTCAAGTGCAATTGTATTCAGCAGGAATGGCAAGATTCACGTACGCTGCTGAAGTTGAAACGGCGCAAACGCTTCGGCTAAGTGTCCCGAAAGAAGACGTTTCAGATGTACTTCGTTCCGTTGAAGTCCAAGATTCACAACAAGGGCTTGAGTTTGTACGAGTCGTGGTCGCCAGTCCGATAGCGACTGATCCCCAGCCACTGCCAAGCTTGGATTCTCGTATTGATTTGCTGATGTCTTTACGGGGCCAATTAATCGAAATCGATCTTCTTTCCGGTTCCACGCACGTTGGCCGACTTGTTTCCCTGGAGAATTCCTTGGAACAGGTAGACAAGCATGCCGTTGAGCGAGTTCGTGTGAGCATAGCCAGTCGACTGGGAGTCGAATCGTTCTTGCTCGATGAAATCGTTCGATTCCGCTGCGCCGACCCCGCAGTCGAAGCCACAATAACCGCAGCACTCGATCGGCAATTGACGAGTGAACAACCGGATTTAACTGAAATTGAGTTCGGCTTCAGAGACGCCGAGCGACGAGTATGTCGAATCAGCTTGATGCGCCCACAACCGGTGTGGAAGTGCGCTTACTTACTTCACGATAGTGAGCTGCGCATGCGAATTGTAGTAGATAATACGACTCACGAAGATTGGCGGCAAGTCGATCTGCAGATTCTCGATGGGCAGCCGATTGCGTTTCGCACTAATATCTATCAGAGCATAGTTGTGCATCGGAGGTCACTGCCATTGTCCGTTGGACTACCCGGACTGCCGCCTGTTTTTGCTGACGAAGAGATCAACATTGCCCCAGGGACAACGAAATCAAAGGAGGCTTTGTCCGGCTTGTACGGAGGTTACGGAGCAGGTGAAGGCGGGTACGGAAATGAAGGAGGGTATGGAGGTGGAGGTATGGGTGGAGGCATGGGGGGCATGGCGATGGGAGGCAGCGTTGAAGGTGCCTATGGCGCATCTGTCGGAAACTCTTCAGCAGCATTCGACAACGACAATCGACTTGGACTTGCTTTCACACCTGAGCTGGCGGGGGTCGCCAGCGAGGCTGGTGATGCGCTGAGCATCGCATTTTCTGACGTTACCATTCCAGCTCAAACGACAGCGTTGTTGGTTTCTCCAGTCTTGCCAGTCACGGCCACCAAATCCAGCCTGTACTTCGCAGGGTATGATCCAAACGTCCCTTTGCAAGCAGTCGAATTGCAGAATACCGGTAAGAGCCTTTTACCAGGCGGTCCATTGTCGATTTACGAGAGTGATGCCTACGTCGGCGACGCAATGCTACCGCGGCTGAGTGCAGGAAAATCGCGGATGGCAAGTTACGCCTTGGATGGCACCTTGCGCGTCGCGCGACAAATCGCCCAAGCCGAAGTCAAGGTCGACACGCTAGAATTCGACATGGCTACAAAGACGATTGATGTCACTGAATTGCACAGTATCACCGAGTCCTACCAGATCACAAACTATGGCTCGATTCAACGCATGCTGTTGTTGGAGCTTCCTCAAATTTCCGGCTGGAGTTACCCTCCGCAAGCCGAGCTTGTACAGCTAGAGGAAGCCGTGCGAGTTCGAACGACAATTGACCCGACAATGAAAGTAACACAGAACGTTGTCCGAGATCGCGCTCAAGATCGGCAGCTCAGTTTCGCGGGTACTTCTGAGCAAGAGCTGGTTGAATTGCAGCAGCAGTCGGGCGTGAGTGATTTACAACGCCAAAGAATCGAGAACCTGATAGGCCAACGCCGCCAAGTAGATGCACTCGTCAGCACATTCGAACAACTAAAAAAGCAACTGCTTACCAAGGATGGTGAGATTGATCGCATGGTTCGTATTCTGTCAACCGAAGGTTTGTCAACAACAACCATCGAAGGATACGTATCGAGAATCGAGGAGAGTGAAACCCAGCGGAAACTGCTCCAACAACAAGTGGAAGCGACCGAGTTGCAGTTGCGTGAGCTCAACGCTGTTATAAACTCCCCGGGAGATTCGCTCGGCAATGCTAACGATCTTTTTGAAAGTGATGCGACCAACAATTCTTTCGGATTCTGATGTAGCAAGATTCGGCGGAACCGAGAACGAAGCGAAGCTTTGGATGAAACCACACTTTCGATGGCTTGAGGTTATGTCAGTTGCAAGAATTGGCATATCGGGCAGTGCCCCGTCAACTGGTAAAGCATTGTGACTACAGAGGATGAGTCGCCAATGATGTTGCTGTATTAACACCTTACTGGCTTGCAATCCATGGCGGATTCTCCGACCATACGGATGTCCGCCCGCGATGGACCGGCCAAGTACAATGAATCAGGGCTTGCCTAAGGTCCGCTATGAACGCAAGACTGCCTTGGTTAACTCAACAAATATCCAACGAAACAAATATCCAACACGATCTAAACATCATGAAGCGATTCTGCAAATTCATTCTGGTCGTCGTCTGCTGTTGCTGTCCGAATTCTTCCAAAGGGCAGAACGCTGATTGGCCCATCTATCTCGGTGGTAAGGAGCGAAATCTCTATTCACCGTTGGAGCAAATCAACCTCGAAAATGTCCGGCAACTGGAGGTAGCTTGGACTTACGAATCGGGCAATGAAGCTGAGTATCAGGCAAACAATTTGATTGTGAACGGCGTGCTGTTCACTCCAACGGCCAAACGCAAAGTCGTAGCGCTCGATGCGGCGACCGGCATGGAGCTCTGGCAATGGGATCCTGCCAACGAACACACTGGAGCGGGAAGCCCGCGTCAGCGTGGGCTGGTTTATTGGGCCAATGAATCTGGCGGTGAGTCGCGAATATTCACCGGCGTAAATGGCTATCTCTTTGCCATAGATCCGGCCACAGGGCAAACCATTCGTGGGTTTGGTGACAACGGTTCGATCAATCTCGACTCTGGCCTAAACACGCCAGGAGTTATCTATCGCGATTCGTTGATTGTGGGGGGCCTGGGAGGGAAAGGGGCTGTGCGAGCCTTTGACGTGAGAACTGGCCAACAACGGTGGATTTTTCACTTGATTCCAAGGCCCGGACAAGTGGGCTATGAAACTTGGCCTGAAAACGCCTATGAAACTGCAACGGGTGTGATGCCTTGGTGCGGCCAGGCCTTGGATGAAGAACGAGGGATTGTTTACGTGGCGACCAAGACAGCTGAGCCAGATTTTTATGGAGGCGAACGCCACGGTAGTAACTTGTTCGCCAACTGCATCTTGGCTCTGAACGCGGAGACCGGTGAGCGAATATGGCACTTTCAAATCGTTCATCATGATCTGCTCGATAAAGACTTGCCGTGTGCGCCGATACTATTGACTGTGAATCACGATGGCAAACGGATCGACGCGGTAGCTCAGGGAACGAAACATGGATTGCTGTTTGTCTTCGACCGAGTTTCGGGAGAGCCGCTCTGGCCAATCGAAGAAAGGCCGGTTCCTCAATCGGAGTTGGTCGGCGAGCAGGCCTGGCCAACGCAGCCGTTTCCTACCAAGCCGCCTCCGCTGATGCGACAGGCCTACACGCCACAGGATGCATCGGACATTTCCCCCGAAACCCACCAGATGACTCTGGACCGAATACTGGCTGCACCGAATTTCGGACCCTTTCCCGCACCCAGCTTGAATGAAACGGTGATGTTTCCAGGTTTCGATGGTGGGATGGAGTGGGGTGGTGGAGCAGCTGATCCGGACGGAATCTACTATGTCAACGTGAATGAGATGCCGTGGCTGCTGCAAATGATTGAGACGCAACACGCAGACGGTTCGAAGATGTTACCCGGCGAGCGGGATTACATGCTCTATTGTGGTGTGTGCCATGGCCTGGACCTAAAAGGAAATCTTGATTTGAAGTTTCCGCCGCTCTACGATATCGACAAACGGAAGACCCGCGCTGAAATCGAGCAGATGACGCGCGAAGGCCGTGGCCGCATGCCCGCCTACAGTTCTATGCCTGAGGCAAGACGAACTGCGATTCTGGACTATGTGCTCAGCAAGGGGGCACCCCAGCGTGCTGACCAATCAACACCACCCGCTGCTACTGATGCCAAAGACGAGAAGCCCTCTTACGCCTTTGGAGGATTTCGGCGTTGGCTGGATGATGAAGGTTATCCGGCGATCAAGCCGCCGTGGGGAACCTTGAATGCAGTTGACCTGAACTCCGGTGAAATCAAGTGGAAAGTCGTTCTAGGTGAGTACCCCGAATTGACGGCTCGTGGCATCCCGCCAACAGGGACCGAGAATTATGGTGGACCGCTTGTCACCGCCGGAGGGTTGATCTTTATTGGTGCAACTGCCGACGAGACCTTTCGCGCTTTTGACAAACTGACGGGAAGGGTTGTCTGGCAGGCCAAGTTGCCGTTTGGAGGCAACGCTAGTCCCAGCACCTACATGGTCGATGGACGACAATACGTTGTCATCTCGGCCGGAGGAGGCAAGAGTGGTCGCCCACGCGGAGGCTCGCTCGTCGCATTCGCACTACCGCGCTGAGTGTTCGACTGCTTCTGTCACGCGAGAAAATGGCGCCGTGTCGGCGTAGAAGTCTGTCCAGAGGCACCGTGAGCAACATCAATGGCACAGCACACCGAGCAGGGAAACCATCGATGGGACCTAACCGCTAGCGAGCAGCAGTACTTGCTAAGAGAACTGCTGCCGGTGTATCGCGATGGTCTCCTGCAGGACACGCTCAACTTCTGGCTGCCACGCTGCCTGGATACCGAATTCGGAGGTTACGCAACTGCCGTAGACTCCGATGGAAGGCTGGTCGACACCGACAAGAGTGTCTGGCAGCAAGGTCGGTTTGCCTGGCTGCTCTCCAAGATGTTCAATACAGTACACCGGAATGACGCCTGGTTGGAGTCGGCCAAACTGGGAATCGATTTTCTGGATCGCTGTTGTTTTGATGCTCGAGACGGGCGAATGTGGTTTCAGGTGACGCGCGAAGGCCGCCCTATTCGCAAGCGACGATATGCTTTTTCAGAGAGCTTTGCCAGTATTGCCTATGGGCAATTTGCCATGGCGACTGGTCAGGCAATCTACGCGGATAAAGCAATTCGTACCTTCGAGCGTTTTGTCCAACACAACCAAGATCCATCTTGCAGTGAACCCAAATACGAACGCGAGAGGCGAGGTCGTTCCATCGGATTTCCGATGATCTGCATTGGGGTCGCGCAAGAGCTTAGAGAATCAATCGGCATGGATACGGCCAACACTTGGATTGACCAGAGCATTGCTGCAATTGAAGCCGACTTTGTGCGACACGATTTGCAAGTCGTACTTGAAACCGTGGGGCCTGACGGGGAGATCTTGGATCACTTTGACGGTCGCACTCTAAATCCTGGGCACGCCATGGAAGCGGCCTGGTTTATTATGTCGGAGGGTAAATTCCGCGGTGATGACCGGTTGGTACAGCTGGGGACCGAGATGTTACGCTGGATGTGGCAGCGTGGATGGGATCCGCAGTTTGGTGGAATCCTTTACTTTGTCGACCTATACGGTGGTCCGGTCCAAGAATATTGGCATGATATGAAGTTCTGGTGGCCACACAATGAAGCTATCATCGCCACGCTGATGGCCTACCTGCTTACTCAAGACGCGAGTTTTCTTGATTGGCACAAACAGGTGCATCAGTGGGCCCACCGCCACTTTGCGGATCCACAACATGGTGAATGGTTTGGATACCTGCATCGCGATGGCACATTGAGTTCGACG
>JAGQPR010000425.1 GCA_020426625.1 Planctomycetales bacterium | reverse complement strand
GAAAACAACTTCGCACTCGCCTCGCTGCAAGGGCGCGATCACTTTCAAGATGTCTTGCGGATCGTATTCCAAGTCGGCATCCTGCACGATTACGTATTCTCCGCGGGCCCGCTGAAATCCGGTTTGCAAAGCGGCTCCTTTACCACGATTTACGCTGTGGTGAATAACTTCGACGTCCTCCAATCCTGCCAGCTGGTTGAGTCTGTCTGCCGTTGCATCTGTGCTGCCATCGTTGACGATGACAATTTGCTTGGAAATGGGCAGCGCCCGCACACGATGCACAATTTCCAACACCGTCACTGGCTCGTTGTAGACGGGTATGACAACCGACAGCTCTACGGGCCTGCTGGAGATGGTTGCCGATGAAACCAGCTCTTGTGCCAATTCCAAGTTCGACTCGATATTGCGTTCGATGTCGAAAATCTTAGCTGATCTGCTGCAATTTGAACTGGTGTCGGAGTCGGAACCAGCTCGCTTGACCGACCTACGTCGGATAGTGGTTTGTTCGGCAAGGGTGGCAAGCGAAACGGCCTTGTTCTCCACTGCAGCAGATCCAGAATCTACATTTGTTTCCGAGCCGTTGGCCATAACAAATTCCCAGGGCTAGCTTATCAGTAAAGGATGAATGTGTCATCGCAAGTGTAGCTTTGTGAATGACAGACAATGAAAACAGCGCAGCTTTTCAGCCTTGATGACAATTGGCTCAGTAGCTTGCGGCAGGATTTTCGCTACGGTTGTTACAACTGAACCTATCCGCTGCATGGTTTGCGGCATACGCTATATAAGCTGAGGCATGCTCCGCATGAATTGTGTCGGCGGGCAATCGCCCAAGGAACAAGGAATCTCGCTTGCAAGATCAACTTTTTGCTTTCTTTTTAGTACTTGTACCACTACTGGGCATCGCAGCTCAGTGGCTTGCTTGGAGATTGCAAATCCCCAGCATACTTTTACTGCTTGGACTGGGGATTTGTCTCGGATTCTGGATTACGCCCGATGAGATTCTGGCTCAGCTGGCTGGTTCTGATACGAGTTTGGGCCCCAAGCTGCTGTTTCCGATTGTCTCGCTTTCGGTGGCTGTGATCTTATTCGAAGGAGGCTTGACGCTTCATTGGAATCAATTGGGGAAAAACGCGAGCACCGTTGTTCGGCTGATCACGTTGTCGGCGGGTATAACCTGGTGTTTGACGGCTTTGCTTGGTCACTTTTTGCTGGGATTCAGTTGGCAGTTAGCTTGGCTCTTGGGCGCGATCCTGATGGTTACCGGACCGACGGTCGTAGGGCCTTTACTGCGACAAATTCGACCCAATCGACGGGTCAGCTCCATTCTGCAATGGGAAGGGATATTGATCGATCCTGTGGGAGCCATTGCTGCGGTCCTAGTATTTGAAGTCATTGCCAACGCACAACACATTGATGCGTTGGAAGTGGCCGGGATCGTGCTCGAAACGCTGGTCATCGGCAGCGGTATCGGCTGCGTTTCGGCAGGACTTTTGGTGCTGGCGCTGCGCCGGTATTGGATTCCCGATTTCCTGCACGGTGTCTTTTTCTTGGTAGTGGCATTGGGAGCTTTTTGGCTCAGCAATTGGATGAGAGAAGAATCAGGGCTGGTGACGGTAACCGTGCTCGGCATTTGCTTGGCAAATCAGCGGTATGTCAGCGTCGAACATGTCCTGGAATTCAAAGAGCACTTGCGAGTACTGTTAATCAGTTGTTTGTTCATCGTTTTGGGCTCGCGTTTGCAACTGAGTTCATTGATGGAGATTGGCTGGGTTGGAATCCCCTTTGTGTTGCTGTTGGTATTCGTTGTGCGGCCATTGGCTGTATTCATTGGCACAGCTGGAATCCCATGGTCGGCCAGCGAACGATTGTTTGTCGGCCTGGTCGCACCTCGCGGGATCGTTGCTGCGTCCGTTGCCAGTGTATTCGGATTGAAGTTGGTCGGTCTTGGGGCTCAGGCAGGTGGGATTCCAGAGTTGACAGAAAAGGCAGCTTTATTGGCGCCCGTTACGTTCATGACGATTCTTGGCACCGTCATGATGTGTGGACTTGGCGCTGCGCCTCTGGCCAGGAAACTGGGGCTGGCCGATGCGAATCCGCAAGGAGTGCTGTTCGCCGGAGCTGCGTTTTGGGTTCGCGAGTTGGCTGCGGCACTGAAAAAGATGGAAATTCCCGTTCTGCTCGTCGATACAAACTACTCAAATGTGGCTGCGGCGCGGATGACAGGCTTGCCTGCTAAGTGTGGGAATATTCTCAGCGAACACATTCGTGAAGAACTCGATCTGGCAGGCATCGGAAATTTCTTGGCAGTGACACCCAGCAGCGAAGTGAATACTCTCGCTACGCTCGAGTACGTGCATGTCTTCACGCGAGCGCACGTGTTTCAATTGCCTAACCAAGAGAAATCCCACGAACGTTGGCAGAGTATTCCCGAGAAACGCCGCGGTCGCACGCTTTTCGAAACGGGACTGCACCATGCTTTTTTCGAAGACCTTTTTGCACGTGGGGCCGCAATCAAAATAACCACGTTAACTAAATCGTTTACGATGGAAGCGTTTAGGCTGCAGTATGGCACGGATGTGATCGTGCTGGGGGTGATCAGCGCTGAGGGCAAGCTGCGGTTGCGAACCACCCAGCAGTTTGTTGAACCGGTCGCTGGCGATAGTGTGATAGCTGCAATCCCGACCAATACAAAACCTGAGCAAAACAGCGAAACATTGGAATCTTCAATTACGGGACTGTATTAGGTACATGTCATCCATTCACTTGGCGATTGCCGCCGTACCAGTAGCCGTCTATCTCCTCCTGATTGGAGGATTGAGATTGAGGAAGCGTCCGCTGCTGACAACCGGCTGGCGGGATATGCTCGCGTTAGGGATTGCGTCCAGTGGCTTGATGGCCATTGGACCGATGCAGCTTTTCTTCCCAACTCAGGCTGCTGCCCGGTGGCAAGGATGGGTCTGGATCGCGCTGCTATTGCTCTACGTGCTCGGGCTGGTGCTGGTGCTGATCAGTTGCAAACCACGACTCATTGCTTACGGACTGGATGAAGTGGTTTTTCGCAAACTGTTGCACGATGCTGCACTTTCCGTAGATCCACAATCGAACTGGAATGGCGACGTACTCAGCTTGCCAAGTTGCGGCCTGCAGTTGGTCAATGAGCCAAGCGGCACATCTCGCGTGCATCAAGTTGTGCTTGTGGGTCTGCTCGATAACCTGCAGGGTTGGTTGGCGATGGAGCGAGCTTTCGTCAAAGCGGGTGCATCGACCAGTTGCGCGCCTTCTGCAGCGGGAGGGGCCCTGGTATTGAGCGGTCTCCTGCTGCTGGCCATTGCACTGTTGCCAATGCTGTCCGACCCAAATGAAGCTCTGGCTCAGCTGCGCCGCTTTTTGCAGCGATAAGCACCAACGCACAAGTTTTCTGATGCGCAAACAACCTTGGCTAAGGCCAAATGGCTATTTGGCCGGAAAAACGTCCGCGTGGATGCTTCGATCGAAAGATATGGTAGAGTGGCAATTTACCATATTGGAGAAATCACAATGACGAACGTAGATGGTTGGACTTCGCGCCAAATTCTCGAACGCACATTATTGATGGCCCTTGTTGCTGTCGTCGCGCCAGCTAAGGCGGACATCGGAGTCGGTGCCAAACCAATCGATGGCGCTGAAGTAATTCTAGACGGATCGCGCGACATGCTCGACTCCAAATGGACATACTGGCGCGGGCCGCGCTTCGCCAGCTCATTGCCCATCAAATGGAAAGTGGTCGATGACCCGCTGGACGCAGGAACGGTTATCATGACCGACGACCCAGCCGCACGAGGCGGAAAATATGGAGCCGCCGATATCGTTACCAATGAGGAATATCGAGACTTTAGGCTGCATGTCGAATTTTGGATTGCCAAACCAGGCGGCAACAGTGGCGTTTATCTGCAGAATCGCTATGAAATCCAAATCCTAGACGGTGACGACACGACCCATGGAATGGCCGCCGTGATTAACGAGCACGCGGCACCCTACGAGGCCTACAACGGTACTGGGAACTGGAATGCTTACGATATCGTCTTTCGAGCGGCCCGTTTCCAGAACGGCAAACGAATTGAACCAGCGATCGTCAGCATGTATTTCAATGGCAAGAAAGTTCATGACAACGTACGAATCAAACGGGTCTGGGGTGGACCAAACTCGGGTATGGATGGCGACAACGACCAAGATGGCACAGGCATTACAGATCGTCCTGGCGGCATCAAATTGCAAGCCGAAGGGCATGACGTCAGGTACAGGAACATCTGGATTAAGAGACTGAACTTGCAAAAACCTGACACAGAATTCAAAGATTGAAACGCAATGCATTGCCAGTTTCCGTGATACCCCCACCTATCCAGCCCAACTCATCCCTCAAGGTGCATCGATATGCTCATCGACTATCTCACTGCGGCCGTTTCTCGGGGCGGTTGGCGAGCGAACACATACATAGTCTTGTGTTGCTGTGTATTGATCAGTGCGGTTGCTTCTGAAACCCGCGCGCAATCTTTGGTTTACGAAGGAAGTGAAGGGATTGGCCAGGGAAAGCATATCGTCTTCTTCGCCAACGATCACGAGTATCGTTCCGAGCAGACATGTCCGCTTATGGCCAAGCTGCTCGCCAAACACCATGGATTCAAGTGCACCGTGTTGTTCGGTGTCGATGAAGCTGGTCACATCAAGGCGGGCTCAAATGACGTCCCTGGAACCGCGGTCCTCCAGTCGGCGGACTTGCTTTTCTTCTTCACGCGTTTCATGAATTTGCCCGACGATCAAGTGGATAATTTGGTGGCATATTTCGAACGTGGAGGACCGGTAGTGGGTTTGCGCACGTCAACTCATTGCTTCAACGGTCAACAGGGTAAATGGGCCAAGCTCAATTACAACTATGAGGGACAGGATTACCACGGTGGACTTGGCGAGCAGGTTTTCGGAAATACCTGGCATCAGGAGCGAGGCCAATCGCATTATGGAACTAACCATCAGATGGGGTCCCGTCTGTTTGCCGCCGACGAAGCCCAGGAACATCCCATCCTATCGGGCATCCAGCAGATTCACGCGTATTCGGGTGCCTACAAGTCCCAACCACCTGCGGACGCAACGCCCTTGCTGCAAGTGCAAGTGCTCAACACGTTCGAACCAAGCGATGACGCCAACAACGACAAACCCACAGTGAACGCAGGCTGGACGCGGAATTGGTACGTTGCCCCGTCCGGTGCAAGGAAAGATGCTCGCGTTGTTTACACATCTTTCGGGGCTTCCGAGGATTTACTTAGCGAAGCAGGTCGCCGGTTCTTGCTGAACGCGTGTCTTTGGGCTGGCGGTTGGGAGGAGGCGATTAGCAGCAATCTGGACGTCAGCATTGTCGGCGGTTATGCACCAACGCCCTACAGTTCCGCAGCGTTGTACTACGGTGGTGTAGAGCCGCTGGACTTAGCTGGCTGGGACAGCACAATCATGCCTGCCTCAGCCGAGTTGGTTGGTGTCAACAGCGCTGCGATGGCTGCCCGCATTACCAGCCGCGTGCTGCCAAACCGCCCAGCTCTTAAGGCCAAGCTGGCAGGAAAATATCCGGAACTCTATGGGCCTGACGCAAAGCTCCCAGACGAGTCGCCCCGCCCACGCCGCGGTCGATAATGCAACCATGCGGCGGTGATTGCAAAGTCACTCAACGGTTAATTGACGCGTCTCCAGTTGTCCGTCCGGATTGCTGCTGGTCGTCGACGGTCTGGTTTGCGAACTTCAAGAAGCGCAGAAATGAGCCGCTCCCGCGAGGCAGAGGAGTAGGCCTCGCCTTGACGAGTTCCTGAATCGAAGCAAATTGGTTTCGTTGTAAGTAGCTGCAGAGTCCCTCAACCATGTGTGCCACCGATTCGACTCCCGTCCGGTAGATTTCACTGGCGATCATCACGACATCGGCGCCTGCCTGAATACAACGGACGACATCTTCGGGGGAGCGTACGCCGCCACTGGCCGCCAAAGACAGCGCAGGGCCACCACCACGCATTCGCACAAGACCCGCAACTGTTGGATTCACGGAACACGGAGCGTTTACTTGCCAATTTGGAGTCGAGCACAACTCTTCCTTGATGACTTGCCAGATTGGATCGTGGGCAAAGCACACAATCCCGCTGGCGCCTGACTCGGCCAACCTCCAACCCAGATTCGGCAAGTTGGAGTGATAAGGGCTCAGTTTTACTGCAACGGGAATCGAAACTTGATCACACAGATCACTAACGCCTTCCAATAACACATCCTCGATGCGATTGGGCTCTGCGGCCGGGTCCGGCATGTCGTTTTCGAGGAACACTTCCAAGGCATCGGCGCCAGCGTACTGAATTTGCGATGCGATGGAAAGCCATGGTCCCCCAGTCGACCCGTACAAGCTAGCCACGATCGGCAAACCCGTCGAGCGTTTTAGTGTAGCTATAATGTCCAAGTAAGCGCCAGGTCCACCGTTGTATTCGTCTTCCGCACAATCGTATCGCTTCAGTTCGATTTGCTCTTCTTCGGCGCTGACTGGCTGACCTTGCGCCAGCCGTGAATGAATGACCTGCTCCTCAAACAAGGAAGGCAGCACGATGGCACCAGCGCCCGCTATGGCCAGCTCTCGAACTCGCTCAGGCGAAACCGTCAGCGGACAAGCACCGACGAGTATGGGGGACGTCAGTTGAAGTCCTAGATATTCGGTGCAAATGCTTGGCGGCATCTCAGTATCTCACATGCGGTTGAAAACAGACACTTCTCGCTTAACGCCACCATGGGTTCGTCGCAACTCACCCTCCCACCGAAAGTTACGTCGTTTTCGACGTAAACATTCGCCGAAGGGGTGAATGGAACAATTGATCTGGCGTGGACTGGGTG
>JAGQPR010000424.1 GCA_020426625.1 Planctomycetales bacterium | reverse complement strand
TGCAAGGGAAGCAGCCATGCTGTCCGAAAGACTATGCACACTCGAACTGAAGCGGACAAACGCAGATGAACACGGTACGAACAAATGAGTGAATTGTCCCATAAGGATAGTAAATTCGTCGATGGACCGATGCAATCGAAATCGCCCATCGACTCGGCATTACGCTTCCGCCAGCTCACTGAAGGACGACGCCTGCACGCTTGCGTCATCGCCTCAGTGTGGATCCTCGTTCAAGCAGCACGGGTATCTGCTGCCGACGTCAATGCGGTCCAAGTCAGTGTGGTCGATTCTCCCGACGGTCATGCTTTTATGGTTAGCCATTGTTACCACTGCCACGATGATTCGACTTCCGAGGGAGGACTGAATCTGCAGGACCTGAAGGTCAGGCTGGATGATACCGTGAATCTTGCCAAGTGGGCGAAGATCTACGATCGGATCGTGTCTGGAGAGATGCCGCCCGATGATCAAGAGCGGCCTGATCCGAAGGAAGTTGCAGCATTCACGAAGTTGACGGCTGCTGCCCTGCAATCGACTTGGCGCGAGCGTTACGCCACTCGTGGCCGCGTGGATGGACGGCGGCTGAACCCGGTTGAGTACGAGAATACGCTGCGAGATCTACTGGCGGCCCCCTGGTTGCAATTGAAAGAGATGCTGCCTCCCGATCCAGAGGCTCACGGGTTCGACAACATTGCCGAAGCACAAGAAATTTCGTATGTGCAGCTGGCGCGTTACCTCGAAGCCGCCGAAGTTGCCATCGATGGCGCGATGCGTCTACGACCTGCACCGGAGCCAACGACTACGCGGACGTGGTTCAGTGAAGAGGGACGCTATCTTGGCAAGGACTGGAAAGAACGCTTGGGCAGTCTGGACAACCGTCCGGAATGGACTTGGTTCTGGCAGCAGCCCAATAGCGCCCAGGCGCCGCGTCGAATCCGTAACACTTCGCAACAAATCGCTGGTTGGTACCGCATTCGCGTTCGCTGTCGAGCCGCGTTATGGGACAAGGGGCAATTACTTCCGCCATCGGAAGGCCAAGTCGCGTGGGTTAACACAGCGGCAAAACGTGTCCTCGCGAAATTCGATGTTCCCGAAAGGGCTGACGGGGGAGTCGTTGAGTTCAACGCGTGGCTGCACGAGAACGAACTGCTGGAGTTCTTTTACGCGACAGCCGACGATCGCCAGGTGTCGAAAAAGACCAAGATCAAAAACGATGCAGAATTGCTCAGGCGAGCCCATCAAGAGTTCATGGAAGATTATCGCGGGCACGGTATCGCTGTCGATTGGTTTGAGATCGAAGGCCCTTTCGCTCGTGAATCGTGCGAACGAGAGCTCCGGCAACAACCATGGCCGTCGGAAAGTTACGCACGGCTGTTCGGCGACCTCCCGATAAAGCCCTGGACGAAGGCGAGTGGCTTGCGACCGCCCGAGCCGCTCAACCTGCCGGACCTGACGGCGAATAAACATGGACTTCGCGAGACCTTTCAATTGCCACCGGACATGGTGATGGTGGTCTCTGACAAACCAGTCGAAGACGCCGAAAAGCTTTTGCGAATCTTTATGCGGCGCGCTTATCGTCGCACGCCGGAGGAGTCGGAAGTGCAGCGTTGTCTGGCTTTCGCTGTAGCTGCGATTCATGAGAATGCATGTTTTCAAGATGCGATGCGATTGGCATACAAAGCCGTTCTTTGTTCGCCGGATTTTCTCTACCTGCAAGAGAGGCCCGGTAAACTCGACGGACCAGCGCTCGCATCCCGGTTGTCGTACCTGCTGTGGCGGTCGATGCCCGACCGTGAATTGATGCAGTCTGCGGAGTCGGGCCTGTTGCTGACTGATGAAGGGCTCAAGCGACAGTTTGTACGCCTGCTAAACGATCCCAAGTCACAGCGTTTCATCAGCGACTTCATCGGCCAATGGCTCGATCTGCGAAAAATTCACGACACATCGCCGGATCGGTTCCTGTTCCCAGAATACTTCTGCGACAACCATCTCGTCGATTCCGGCGTCAGCGAAACGGAAGCGACCTTCGCGGAAATGCTTCGCGAGAACCTGCCTGCCAAGTCGCTCGTTGCCGCCGATTTTGTCGTGGTGAACGAACGTCTTGCTGAGCTGTACGGAATCGATGAAGTGAAGGGAAAAGACATTCGTCGAGTCGAATTGCCACCGGACTCGCCTTATGGAGGCTTGCTGACGCAGTCCAGTGTCATGAAGGTCACCGCGAACGGACTGACGACATCACCAGTACTCCGAGGCGTCTGGGTGATGGACCGTATTCTCGGTACGCCGCCCGCGCCGCCACCTCCCGGCGCAGGTTCGATTGAGCCCGATACGCGCGGTGCGACCACTGTCCGCGAATTGCTCGCCAAACATAGCCGTTCCGAAACGTGTGCCGCCTGCCATGCGTCGATCGACCCGCCCGGCTTCGCGTTGGAAAGCTTCGACGTCATGGGCAAATGGCGCGACCACTACCGCAGCCTCGGCGCTGGCGAAGATGTCAATCTCGTAGTAGCGCTGCGGCCTGTCCAATACAAACGCGGTCTACCGGTCGATGCCTCAGGCGTGACAAAGGATGGCTACGAATTCAACGACATTCACCAGTTCCGAAAGTTTCTGGTCGCGCAAGACGAACAACTCGCACGCAACTTGACCGAGCGTTTTTTGACATTCGCAACCGGCGCGGGCGTTACGTTCGTGGATCGCACCGTCGTTGAAAACATCCTGAGCACGAACAAAGAACAGGGTTACCCGATCCGGTTACTACTTCAGCACGTCGTCCTGAGCGAAACGTTTCGATCGAAATAGGACAAAAAAACGAAGCTGCGGAAACACAGACTTGGATGCAATTCGCCGTGGAGTGCGACTAACTCAACGTCGAAGAAAGTCGCGAATTGTATGTGGAGAGTACGACAATATAATCGGCATGCTCGTAAACATGATTAGCACTCCAGACAAATGGACGCTCATCCAATGAAAACTCCCCCCTTCTCCCGTTCTCCTCGTCCCTCTGTCTCCCCGTCGGCAATCAGTCGGCGCAGAATCTTGCGTGGTCTTGGCGTGGGTCTCGCGCTGCCGATGTTGGACTCGATGATCCCGGCTTGCGCCGCCGCGGAAGCATCCGTCGGCCCGCAGCGATTAATTGCCATCGAAACCAACCAGGGCATCCTGCCCAAGTACTTTTTCCCGACGGGCGAAGGCCGCGACTACAAGGCCTCTCCGTATCTGCAGATCCTTGAGCCGTTTCGGGACCGGATGACGGTGTTCTCGGGCGTTTCTCACCCGCAGGTCGATGGAGGTCATTCAGCGGAACAGTGCTTCTTAACCGCCGCCCCCCACCCAGGGCGCGGCGGGTTTCGCAACTCGATCTCCGTCGATCAATACGCCGCCGAGCGCATTGGCCATCTGACGCGGTTTCCTTCTCTGGCCCTCGCCGTCGGGACGAAGCAGAGTCTGTCGTACACGCAGTCAGGCGTCCAGATTCCGGGCGAAGACTCGCCATCGAATCTATTTCGCAGGTTGTTCGTGCAGGGATCGAAGCAGGAAGTCGAAGCTCAAGTTGCCAGACTTCGTCACGGGCGCAGTATCCTGGATTCCGTTGGCGAACGGGCACGCCAGTTGGAACGTCGCGTCGGGCCTTCGGACCGCGAGAAGCTCGGGCAGTTTTTCGCTGGCGTGCGAGACCTGGAAAAGCGGTTATACAAGACCGAGCAATGGGAGCAACAACCAAAAACGACAGTCGCGATGGAGCAGCCGCGTGACTACGACGATCCCGGCGCGTTGATCGAGCGAACTCGCGTAATGTTCGACCTGGCACGCATCGCGATGGAGACCGATTCAACTCGCCTGATTTCGATCTATATCTACCAAAACGATGCGAGACCCAATATCGCCGGAGTCGACACAGGCACGCACCCGCTGACTCATCACGGCAATCAACCCGAGAAACTTGAACAACTGAAACGAATCGAAGAGGCCCAGTTTAGTGAACTCGCAAGACTGCTCGGTGGACTCCGCGACTCCCAAACCCCTGACGGCACGCTTCTCGATCAGACATCGGTGATCTACGGCACATCATTGGGCAACGGAAATTCTCATGCGAACGACAATCTGCCCGTTCTGATTGCCGGTGGCGGTTTTCGACACGCCCAGCATCTCGCGTTGGGCGGCAATCAAGACTATCCGCTTCCCAACCTGTTCGTGAGCGTCTTGCGACGACTTGGCATCGAATCGGATCGGTTTGCAACGAGTACCGGAACGATGCGTGGCTTGGAGTTGACATGACCCCTATCAGTACCGGCGATTAGCGAGAAGTGTCGAAATTGGGATAAATTGCCTGTACATGTTCGTTCGCCATCCCCACTTTCCGGCGAATCGTGGTATCACAGACCTTTATCGCTAAATGTTTGACCGTCTTGCTCACAGCTCGAAAATATGATCCACAGAAAATTTAAGCTACAGAATAAAGTCAGTTCGATGAAGAAACTCCTACGATTCTGCTGTGTCGCCATACTGCTGATTCCCTCCTGCACATTGCTTGCTCAGGAGGCGACGAAACTGTTGGGAAAGAAGGTGATCGTTATCGCATCGGACGTGACACTAACCTCCGACCATGATCGCATACGGCGAGCTCAATACGGTGATGTTGTCACCGTTGAGAGAATAGAGGATGAGAAACTTTGGCTGCAGGAGAAAGGCGGGTGGATTCCAGCTGCCCAAGTCATGCTGGCGGAAGGTTCCATGCAAACGATGAGCCAACGTTTTTCTGAAATGCAGGAGCAGACGAACTACGATGCAGATGTTGCTCTGAGGTTTGCTGCCGCTCTGTCTGCGTACAATCAAATGAGTGCAACGCTTCAGATTACCTCACAAATCATCGAACGCGATGCGTCCGTCGCCGAAGCCTACCGTTTGCGCGGTTTGAGTTATATGCTGGATTCGAAGTTTAAAGAAGCACTTGCCGATTTCGATCAGGCTGTTTCTCTAAAGCCAAAGTCCGCCGACCTGCGAGTCAATCGGGCGATTTGTCAGGTCGGTATCGGTCAGTTTGACGAGGCCATCGAACAACTTACGGCTGTGTTGGCAGATGAACCGGATCACGTCGACGCGCTGTATCAACGTGGTACAGTATACAATCTGGAGAATCGACATGATGACGCTTTGCGTGACTACAAACAATTGCTCACGCTATCGCCGCAGCATGAAAAGGCACTGAGAAAACGAGCCGAGTTGTACCAGAGCCTAGGGAGATATGATCAGGCCATTGCAGATGCACGAATGCTGATTGAGGCCGACCCGGGAGACGGGCGAAGTCATATTTTGTTGGGCGACATTTACCGCGATGCGGACGAACCGGAAAAGGCGATCGATGCCTATACGAAGGGAATGGATTGCCGACCCTATCGACCAAACGCATGGTCAGGGCGTGGAAGAGCCTGGCTCATGATCGGACAGCGGGAAAAAGCAGAAGAAGATTTCCATGACGGACTGAAACTCTATGCGAATCATGTGCCCTCACTCTTGGAACTGGGCCAGCTTCTTGTAGATGACGGTGACGATCTTGAGAAAGCACTAAGCTATTTCCGCGCCGCCCGTGATGAGGAGCCACACAATGCTGACGCGCATGCCGGTATTGGTGATGTGTTTCTAGCGCAGAACGAGCTGGAGCAAGCGATCAATTCTTACTCGCTAGCGCTGAAGATCGAACCTGAGTCAGTAGGGATTCTGACGAACCGTGGCGTTGCGTATGAATTCAACAATCAACTGCCTGAAGCCTTTGCCGATTATTCTCGAGCGATGGAGCTAGAGCCCAACGTCCCGGAGTTGTGGTTAAATCGGGGAAACGTATACAAGCAGCAGGGTGAATACGAAAAGGCGATATCCGACTATACGGCTGGCATTGCGCTCGATCCGGAAATAGCCAGCCTTTATGCAGCCCGCGCTGACGCGTTCACGCGACTAGGGGACAGCGCGAGCCTAAGGGCAGTGATTGTGGACAGCGAAAGAGCCATCGCTCTAGATCCGGAAGACTTCTATTCTTACACATCGCGCGGCTATGCGTATCAAGAAATTGGCGAACTGGATGCCGCGATTGCCGATTTTCGAAAAGCGATCAACCTGGAGGGACCACAAGGGGAAGCGCATCGACTGTTGGGGTATACGTTGCACCTCAACGGCGACGCAGAGAAGGCACTGGAAGAATTGACGACTGCCATTACGCTGAATGGAAAGGATGCAGAAACCTGGCGCCTTCGCGGCATCGTTCATCGTGACAAAGGCAGCTATGAGAATTCATTGAGCGATCTCAGGAAGGCGATGGAACTGGCGCCTAATGAGTCAGAGCCTCTGATCGAAGCCGCGTACACTTACGATGAAATGCAGGAATTCGAAAAGGCCCTGGAACTGGTGGAACGCGCATTGAAGATTGCGCCTGAAGACGTGCGCGCTTTGAATTATCGGGCTTACGTGATGGGCTGTGGCCCTGAACGTTTGTTGCAACCCAAACAGGCGTTGAGAGATGCACTGCTAGCGAACAAATTGTCTGGTGGTAAAAACGCGGCTGTTCTGGATACTCTGGCGTGTGCGTACGCAGCGACTGGGGATTTTCAGCTGGCCGAGAAGACGGGGAAGCTTGCGATCGAACGGGCCGTCGGCGATGAGACCGTTCGCAAAGTCGCCACTGCGCATGTGAAGCTGTTCCGGCAGCAACAGGTCTTCCGCATACCCCTACCAGCTCGGGGCGATCCGGAATCGGAATAATATCCGGAGCATCTTCCAATGCCGCTAGCGAAAGTTCGTTGGGAGCCATCAAAGTTTCATCGCAACTCACCCTCCCGCCGAAAGTTACTTCGATTTCGACGTAAATATTCGCCGAAGGGGTGAACGGTACCCAGGAACC
>JAGQPR010000423.1 GCA_020426625.1 Planctomycetales bacterium | reverse complement strand
CTAGCTCAGCTTGCCACAACGCAAACGCCGTAGTCACTTCAAGCACCGATGCGATGCCATGTGCGAGTTCGGATAAGCTAGCGACTGCAGCGCAAGCCCCCAGTAGCAAAAATGTAAGCGGAAGAGTCACTCGCTTTGCGGCGAGAGCTGCATCCGCACGCGCGAGTTTCGCTTGCAGTTCCGCAATCTCGATTACGTCTCCCACGACGTTGGCCGCTTGTCCAGCAAAGCCAGCAACGGGGCTCGTTCGCTCATGACGCCCGTTCATCGAGTCTTTGAAATTAGCCATGCTAGGGCGCCTCCAATTAAAAAGCTGGCGGCTATACAAGTTCCAGGTTTCTCAACAATCAACCGCTTCGCGCTACTTAACATCGGCCCAAACACGTTTTCGAAGGGTTCAGTCCGATTGTCAGCGCGGATAGTGGTTTCGAATCGTTGGCTTCGTGTCGGAGAGTTGCTCTGTGTCTGCGCGATCATGATTACCTCCGCTAAATTGTTTTCTCACGTAGTGAGTTACGTAGCTCTTGAGTGCGTTACTTGCCATGGAACCGAAGAAAGCCATCACACCCGAACTGACGGAAGCTCGCTGGGTAACGGGCTCCAAAACAGATGGCCTTGGTGACTTTTCCGTCGCAATACCTTTTTTCACAAGAAGAAATCCAAGAAACGCAGCAACTCCGACCGCCATGAGCGGCTTTGAACGGACGTGTTCACGCCAATCTGCAAGCCGCTCCGCTTGGTGATGCATCTCAGCGACATGCGATTCGCTCAGGTTGCGGATGCGGTCCATCTGCGAGATGATTTCCTCCGCATCTACCCGCCGCTCTTCCATAGATTGCATGTTGACTACCGCCTTCGGCCAATCATGGAGATTCCTACGATGACGCCAGCGAGCAGCCCAGCGCCAACCGCAAGAGCCATCGACTCAAGTGGACGACGCGAAACTGTCTGCATCGTCTGTCGATAGCCAGCATGCGCCGACTCCGCCACTCGATCGTAATTCTCGCGTACTGCCTCGCCGGCGTAGCCAGCGTATTCTGCAGCAGCGTCGCTTAGGCGATTGACTGTAGATGAGGTGGAGTCCATGCAACTGTCCAAGAAATGCTTGACTTGCTCCTTCGTCTTTCCTGTTTTGGATTGAATCAGTCCGATTAATCGCTCAATGCTTCCCTCGACACGGCTCAAGTCATCGCCGGTGATTTGGCCGTATTCGCGCTTGACCGCTCCGGCGATTGCCTTCCAGTTGCCCAAAAATTCTTCCTGCGTGATCATTTCCTAACTCCTAATCTGTTGAATCCGACCCGTATTCGTACGGCGTATAAAGGAAGAGTAGCTTCTTTCAGCCACACCCTGATCGTTAGGTACAGCAAAGGCGATGCCAATCGGAGACTTGCGAGCGGGCTGATCTGCGTTGCTTGAATTTCGCTCAGGTTGGCAGCACGCGGATCAACTGAGACTCAGCGCATCGCAGATGTGCATGCAGATACGCCAAGCACGGATCAACCGGTACCTACGGGCGACCTGGCCCTCGAAGCCAAGCACCGCATTGAGCGTGCGACAGCATACCTGCAATCGTCAGGAGAATACCCAGGCTATGCTACCGTAAAGGGATGCAGAGGCAGGGCTCGAACCCACTCGGCTTCACAACACCGTAATACATCCACTGCTCTGCGAGTCAATCATTGGCTTGTGGACGTTTGCTGAACGAAGAGTGGGCTTCGCTCCAGAAGGTTAGTCAGTTAGACCACGCTTCTTGAGTTCCAGAATCAATGCATGAATCGAGCGAGCAAGCATGTCGACTCCACCTCCAGCGAGATCTGTCAGGTTACCTGCTGCCGCAGCATCTTCATGTTGCTGTGCCAATTCAACGGTCGGTTTCGCGTAGAAAGTAGAGGCAAGTCCCTTTAACGTATGTACGGCCCTTCGCGCATCAACGCAATTCTCGCGTTCCACCGACAATCGGAGCTCTTCAAGGACTTGAGGGGAGTCTTCACAGAACATAACGGCCAAGTCTTGGAGCAGCTCTCGTTGACCATCGAGCGCAGCCAATGCAGCACTCTCATCGATCGTCACGCTAGTCTCGACATCGGACAACTTTCGCTCTGACATGGTCATTCCCGAGCCTGCTTAAGTCACCATGGTGATAAGTTAACGTCTTTTTCGAGGAGCAATTTGCGTGCCGCCGCTGCGATTTCGGAATTGCAATGCATTCAAGCCCAACGCGGAAGTGCAGCCACGGTGGGGCCTAAGCACGCGATATGGATGAAATCAACGCAGGCGGAGCGCCCATGCATCGCCAGCGCGATCGACTAACGGACAATGCTGAAATTTGAAGTGTTTGGGACGACATCGCACCGGGTTGGCTCATAGTCTGCCATACTGTAACCATTGCTGGCAGGAAGTGGTGAAAATAGAGTTTCGATGAGGTGTAGAGTTGACCAGAGTTCTCGTGATCGACGATGATCGTAGCGTTCGGCACATCGTGGAAAGCGGCTTAAATGGCCACCACGATTTCGAAGTTTCGTCTGCCGCAGATGGAGACGAGGGCTTGCGCATGCTGAACGAAATCCGGCCAGCGGTGTGCTTGCTGGACATTTTTCTTCCGGAACACAATGGGATCGAGCTGTTTCGCAAGATTCGGGCGCTCGATAGCAAGCTTCCGGTGATATTCATTACTGGCGACACGACAAGTGGTACAGCCATTGAGGCGATGCGAGCCGGCGCCTTCGACTATTTGGCCAAGCCACTCAACATCCAGCAGTTGCGTAGCTTGACGCTCAGCGCTTCCAGGGCACGCCGTCTGATGGACGAGCCCGTAGCGCTCCCCATAGGCGATGGGACTGATGCAGGCGAACGATTTGTCGGTAATTCGAAGACGATGATTGAGGTGTATAAGAATATCGGTCGGGTTGCTGCTCAAAATGTAACAGTATTGATTCGTGGCGAAAGTGGCTCCGGCAAAGAGCTGGTCGCCCGGGCTTTGGTCAATCACAGCGATCGACAAGACGCAATGTTCGTCTCAGTGAATTGCGCGGCAATTCCAGATCAACTCCTGGAGAGTGAACTCTTTGGGCATGAGAAAGGTTCCTTCACAGGTGCGGAAAAGCGGCGAATCGGTCGCTTCGAGCAGTGCGACGGTGGTACGATTTTCTTGGACGAGATTGGAGACATGTCACCAATAATCCAAGGCAAGGTCCTTCGCTTGCTACAGGAACAGAGCTTCGAGCGTGTAGGCGGGAACGACCAGATCACGACTGACGTCCGCATTATCGCTGCCACGAATCGTCCGCTCGAGGCGATGGTTGAAGACGACACGTTCCGTGAAGATCTGCTTTACCGCTTGAATGGTTTCACTATAGAACTTCCGCCCTTGCGAGAACGCCGCGACGATATTCCGGCCTTGCTGGAGTACTTCTTACGTCGGGCAAAGTCAGAAATGAATCGTCCGCAATTGAGCGGGATTTCGCCGGATGCTCTGAAATTACTGATCGATTACAACTGGCCAGGAAATGTACGGCAATTGCAGTCGGTCGTTAGGCAGTCCCTGTTGAATACCACCGGTACAGTAATCGGAGGCGAAAATCTACCCGACTTCATTCGTGAGAATTCCCACAGCGTCGGCCGAGCGACGACGCGAACCAGTGATCAGAGTCGTACAGAAAATTCTAACGCAGCGTATGCCGGCTCAAGTGGGCCGCCGCCAACCAACTTGGTTGATACAAATCTACCGTCCCAAAATTCCGGAAGGGCTCAAGAAACAGAAAGTGATTCCACCGGTATTTCTGCTGTCTTATCTCCTGCGAGTTCTCGCTCGGAAGATCACTTCTCCGTCGACGTCTTTATCGCTGAGCGTCTATCTGCAGGTTCAACAGATCTGTACAACGAAGTAGTCGAACAGGTCGAGCGTCGCATCTTCGCCACGGTCCTACGTTACACGTCTGGCAATCAATCGAAGACTGCCGAAATTCTGGGGATCACTAGGGGTAAGGTTCGAGATCGAATTGCCGCGTTCGAAATCCAGTTGAATCGCACGGTTTCAGTTGGGAAGTCGAGCTAGACAGGGCATTGGGCTTCCGAGTCATTGAACGGCAAAGTAATTTTCCCTTGCGTTTAAAGCTCACGTCCGCCCACAATTGGTTCCCGACAGACGCGCGTAGTCGTGGTGGCGACAGGCTTTAGTGGTACAGCGCTTTTGCATCACTCGAATTCGCCAATCTCTCATGCGAGCATTGACGGTTGAACCGCTTGACATCCCTGTATTCGATGTTGCAGACGGCACTTGGGGAAGAGTTCCGCAATTGCCCTCCTTTATCAACTTGCCGAGCAGAGGACTACATCGAAAAGTCCGGCTGGCAGTATGATCAAGTCGTTGCCGAACTGAAAGCCGCCCCAGTTGGTGAAGTGGACATCACTCTTTCTTCTTTATCTAAAAGCACGTGACTACCGGGGCGTTAATGACTAGTTCAGATTGAAAATCTTTGGCGTTGTCAATCAGAAAAAGTCCAGCCTTTCGACTGGACTTTGATTCCAAGCAAGCCGCCCTAACCTGCTACTTGAAACTATTCTCGTTCGCGTATGACATCAACGTTGATTCCGTCTCGATCAACATCGACTCTGACACTCCTGTCGCGCCCTACGCCATACCGTTTGTCCAATTCTATTTGGAACTTCTTGTCAGCAAAATCTGGCCAATGTTCCTCGTCGAATCCAACCGCGCCCTCCATTTGCTTCTGCGTCACATCTAGCATGAGAACCACATCGGAGCGGTCGTCAGGGTCGCTCTTGACTTTGAAGGCAGCAAACGGAACAGCAAACATTTTGTTACCTATTCCAAGAAAGCCACCGTAGGTCACTGCGGCATACTTCACCTTGCCGGTATTCGCATCAAGCACCAGATCGTTGATCTCTCCTAAACCCTCTCCAGCCGAATTTTGGATATTCATGCCCATCAGTTGGCTAGCCCGCACATTGGCGCCAGCGGTCACTGTGTCCAATCGGCTTGCCTGCGAGCGCTCCGTGCGCGGAGCCCGTGTCGACGCGTCCTGCCCGTTAACCAATCCGGCAACAGCCACACACGATAGTAGTGTCATTCCAGTCGTAAGTTTGTTCACTTCTGTTCTTTCCTTCATTGAGTGTAAGTTTGATTCAAGCTCGGGACCTTTCCCTCGCGCTCATTAGCAGCTGCATGACTGCTCAAATTGCTTAATTTGCTTTTCAGCCTCTTCCTTGACGCATCCGTATCGTTCTTGAATGCGACCTGCAAGTTCCTCACGCTTACCGTCTACTTGAGCCAAGTCGTCGTCGGTCAATTTGCCCCACTGTTGTTTCGCTTGTCCCGTAAACTGCTGCCAGTTTCCCTTGATTTGATCCCAGTTCATCCCTAATCCTCCACATTGAGTTTGATTCACCCTGGCGACAACCGATGTCGCACCGTGTGTTTCTAAGTGTTAGTTGGGATGCAAACGATATGCCGGTTGTCATCATCTAGCTCAAAACTCCCAAATCGGTTAGCCGGATGGCGCATTAGTGGACACCGTGATCGGTCGCTGTACATGTTGGACATTGAATGTTGCAGTTCTGCCTTCCTCGTGTGGTAAGACTTAGACTGGCATGGCGTTTGGCGAGAGCTGGGCCTGGTCGCGAGAGAGAAATTACTTGGCGTGTAAAGCCTTCCGGCCGGGCTGACTCCGAATGTTCTAAGGATGAACACCATGTTCAGAGTTATTAAGAGCGCGGTCAAACAATTTCTGAAAACGATTGCACCACCCAAGCAGTCTCAATGACGTACTACACACTCTTCGCCACGCCGCTCCTGTTTCTACTCGTCTTTCTACTCGTCTTTCTACTCGTCAAAGTCCTCGCAGCCGACGAGGATGCTCAGCACGTGATGAAACTGTGGCAGGAAATATTGGGAACAGGACATGAAGTGGTGGAGCGACTTAAGGAACTCATTCGCGAGCACGTGCGCGAGAACTGCTTCTAAGCCGCCTGCTCTTGACGCATGGCTGCCAATGTCTCACGGGAAAATGGGGGTCGGTAGGTTGCGGCTTCAGTCAATGTCATGACGCATCCAGAAAAACATGAGTCATTCTCCGGCGACCCAGCAGAGGCCTGAGTCGTCGATCTGGAAGTCAGCCATGGCGTGATTCTTGTCCCTTCAGCGACTGACAAGAAAACTGTTGGCAAGCGATGTCGTTTTTTCCATTTCAGGCGACGTCATCGGATTTCCGCTGACACGCTGAGCCGCAGTTGATACCTCGGAAATTGACGCGAGAGTTTGCTGCGAAAAACCAGTCCGACCTAAGCTTCGATCCTTGCTGGACCGAGTATGGCAGAATGCCTTTAAATATTGTTCGGGAGAGATTTGATGGAGTCCGCTTCGAACTGCAGAATTCTTCGGCGCTCAGGCTGCGGTAGTGGCTTATTCTTGCAACGTGCTGGGCACTCGTGTCGTCCAGGTTACAAGCTTGTCGAATGCTTCCTGAATTTGTCCACTGATTCCGGAAATTTCAGCCCGCCGATGTATCGCAGTCTCCCGGCATTTCTCAAGGATCCGGGCTTCCAACCTCGTTTGTAGATTGGAATCTGAGAGACGGGCATAGTGCTCTTCGGTTCTCATGTCGTCGGCTTCCTTTAGTTGTAGTGGAATAGATCATATACACTTCGCAGCAAACAAGATGCCGTTCTGTTTTTCTGATCCTGGAAAATGGCGACCTGAGGGGTTGAAGCCTAAGTCTGGTCGCTGACCGGACTTGGTGGTCCCTGTTCAGCCACTGGCGGAATTGCGCAAATGTCCGCCGCGGGATCGAACAGAGCGAAGTAACATCGCAGGAGATTCATTCTTCGACCACCAGCGGCCACAAGCTGTCTCCAGTGAAAGCAAACTGTTTGATTCGCGCGGGACCAGGGGCCCCCAGGCGTGCTGA